>JADKDV010000001.1:0-331367 GCA_016718315.1 Candidatus Obscuribacter sp.
TCGCTTAAGCTCTTGCCAAAATTTGAGTTCAGTATCAGTTTTGAGCATACTCTGCCCCCACCAGCCAATTACGGAACAACCACATGTTTTCGCTAGTCCGACCATGCTCTCGAGTTCACGACTAGAAGGAGTGCGAATAGTGGAGGTCACCTCCCTTGGAAGCGCACTATAAATTGTCTTCAGAGTAGCTTCATCATAATGATTAGCCATTGAAAAACCTTGAAGCACCACACCATATTTTTTCGTCGGCAAATTCTCTTTCAGCCAACGAGCATATTGCGGAATCAAATCAGAATACCCAAGCTCTAGACCACGGGCATAAGGTCCAGTCAATTTTGCCAGCTCTTTGGGAATGGGATAAATATCGAAAACCACAGTATCTGCCCACTGACTATGTTGCTTAACTCGATTGAGGTAGTTAGTTCGCTCAGTTTCCGAGAGCTGCTTTTCAGTATCAGCAAGAATCGGCGCATGAACCATGACCACAGGCAAAGTTGAATCAATTGATTTGACACGTTGATAGAGCGCCTGCGACTGGCTCACAGGCAGCCCACGATGGGCGGGTTCATCATATGCATACACTGCATAAATGTTCTCTCTTCCAGCCCAAGCAATCAACTTTCTCAGTGGGTCATCACTGATTGCACCAAACTTGCCGTCCGGATACAAAATCTCAGCAGCAACCAAAAGCTCAATGCCGTGTCGCTTCATGGCATTGATGGCGTTATCGTCTTTCTTATATTGTGGAAAAAAATCTGTCTCAAAGCCAAGTGATTTTGGTTCAGGAGCCTCCTGATACTGAGTGAAGGGCAGAAAAACCTTAATGCCACCTGCCTCTAGCTCGCCAAAAATCTCGTCATAATTCCGCCTTGCTGCAATTGGCTTAGGCACACCAGCCGCCAGAACTACAACTGGAACATCCTTAGCATCTGGCCGAGCAGAGGACGCGGGTCGACAATCGGTCGCAGACTGAAACGACAACAGGCTCACAATAATTGCAGTCACTATCGTTGCGGCCCTGTGGGCGGTCTTCCTCATACTTTCCTACAGCACCTGCTTGTTCTTGCTATTTTGCAAATTGATATCCAATAGCCATCGGCTACTAACGTGCGAATTTCAAAGCTATCTCAAAAAACTTTTACGCCTTCATTTTTGCCAGCAGTAGGCGAACATCACAACTCTAATATTCTCGACACTTCAAGATTGAGAGTATCGTCAAAAGTCCCTTCCAGCATAACCACTTTCTTGTTAAAGTGTTTTGGAGTTACTTTGCTACGTGCCTTTGCGCTTTCCCGCTCCGGCACTGACTGCCCGTTCTCATCAATGTTTTTAAAAACTTCTGTAATTGTGCTCCGTTTTATTGTGATTTTCCGAGCCGGCTCTAAATGCACGTCTTCATCTAAGCTCACATGAATAGAATTTTCAGTAGCTAAATGATCAGCGAATTCTTTCGAGAAATAAAGATGATGATCCTCAAACTCTAAATGCAGATATCCGCTGATTCTGCACCTCTTGCCTTTGTAGCGATCTGGGTTTGTCAGTACCGAAATCATTGAGATGGGATAAACTGATACAAGTGGTTCAAGAGAGTCTGAATCTCTATTTTCGACCGGCATCGCTTGCATGGTTGATGAACCATACAAAAGAAAACCAATCATGATAATTGACTGATTAAAAATTTTCACGATAATACAACCCAAATTACATTTGGAACTCCACAAGTTTAATGGAAAAAGAGGGTGGAATCCAGTTCCCTCCTACTAAAGTTTAGATGACCAGGTTTCAGCCTGGAACCCACAGACGAAGAATTCGCCGCCCTCATCCAGAGCATCACGTTGGCATAGAGCCGCATGAGTGGTTTAACGCTGCGGCAGTAGGTTGAAAGACAGATCTTAGAGCGGTGCTGGAACTAGTCCGGCATAGTAGAATCCCGATGGAGGACAATGATTTTGTCTACACAGTTTTTGTGTATTCGCGGCAGGCTGCAATTAGAGCAAGGTGTGTGCAATGTCATCGCCAGGCACTTTGAATACCTGCCACCAGTAAACTCAGTCTCAGACGAGAAAGTGCATGATGAGATTACCTTGCCTTCGCGTAATTTTCATTGATTTCCGCTAGCTGATGTAGCGGCTTGAGTGGTGGCATCAATTATGATCGAGCTTTGAAAGTAAGACAGTCTTGGCAGTTTTGGCTTATCTACTTCAGTTTTTCAACGTCAGTAGAAGAAGCAACACCTGGCTTGTCTAAGCTCTAAGGCTTTTCAAAAATGTAGAGTTATACTGAGTAATCTCAGCACTGAGTTCAAGATAAGGCGCTAAATCAAGCTGAGGAAGACGAGTATCAGCAACCAACGTTCGAAGCCATAGCCGGACTTAATGAAAGCAAAACCATCAACTAATCTGATTGCCAGGACTTTGTTATTCGGAATGACAGCTTTGACGCAAGGGATGCCTTGTCTGACAAGATGACGTACTTCCTTTGGACGCAGATATGTATTACAACCGTGCCCCATTTCTTGGGCTTCAGAAGCTAAAATTGAGCTATTTGCTTTTTGAGTAGACCAGTGCTGCGAGTTTAGCATTGCCGAAACCGTTCCCCGGAGAAGCAAAAATTCCAAAAGCTAGAAGTTTGAGGAGCATATCATCCGCCGAACACCAACCTATCATCGCTGCGACTATATCGTGGACCAAACCCACCCCACTGGTCACTCTTTTCACGCACATTCACTCGGTTAAGGTAGTTGTTCGTCTAAAATGCACTCCTTCGAGTGAGTAGGAGCTTAAAACGAAGCATATTGCTAGATCCGCATGACATGGGCGACTCCAAAGAAAGTAAATTCTCAAAAAATAGCAAAAATTGCTCTGGACAAGTTTGCTACCATACAGTTATGCTGGTTAAAAGGTAACCCTGGAAATTTAGACAGTCTACTGCTTGCACCAGCTGGTAATAGCTGATTTGAATACATCTGTTCGCTATTAAAACGGCATCCCGGAATCGGCAAGCAGCCCAGATCATTTTCAACCTGGGCTTTACTTTCTGAACACTTGTTCGAAGTGTCTTCTAGCACAATATCGTTCTTGTAACTCAAGCTGAGTAACAAGCCATTTCCTTGCACCTTCCAACTGCAGGGACCTAGCTTGTTGAAAGAAATTACAGTGGATCAAAAGCATTCCAGTGCCACTAATGGTGGCATCTTTTTGTCACGCAGAAAATCAAGGCTCTTCGGAAGAGCCAAAACCTGCGCAATCTACAGCATTCTTACGGTGTCCTTGCAACCACTAGCGGCTTGGGCTGTTACAGCTCCGACGATATCACCTGGGACTGGTGTGCAGACCGCACCGGTGTCAACTGTTACCATCACAGCGACTCCAGGAGACACTATACACTACACCACCAATGGCACTCAGCCCACTTCCAGCTCGCCCACCTACACAGCACCCCTCACCATAGGCGATACCGCTGTGATCAAGGCGCTTGCCACATCTGGTGGTGTCGACAGTGCTATTACAGAAAGCTACATTCAGAATGCTCCCAATACTCTCCTGTGCCCAGGTCAGGTCTTAAAGTCTGGTATAAAAGCGACTGGGGTGCACTCACAAGCGGCGGTAGCGCCGTCGACACCTGGGTGGATATGTCTGGCAATGCCTCTCGCAACGACGCCACGCAAAGCACATCAGGCAATCGCCCGACTCTAGTAGCCGATGCCATAAACGACGAACAGGCAGTCAGTTTTGATGGCTCCAACGACTATATGATTCTGACCTCTGGTCTTTCTGACCTTACAGCAGGCATGAGCATTTTTGCAGTGGTCAAACCCGTTGGCACTGGTACTGCCACCGTTGTGACCGCTGGTAACTCAGGACCCGCAAACATGGCGAGCCTTCAAACGATAACACACAAGCTAAATTCAACGCCTACAACTCGACCACCGCAAGCAACGTGACAACACCTACTAGTTCCGTAGTGCTGGGAAACTTTCAACTCATTGACGTAGTGCACGATGGAAGTGCTTCGGCTGATTTAAGCGTCAAGAGCATAAGTAGAGTTGTTGGCACTGTCCAAAACCTCACCAACACATCCAGAGCACAGAACTATCTAGGCACCGATGGCAGTATCAGCACATTTTTCAGTGGTCAAATAGCGGAGCTTTTGATTTACGACAGAGGAGTGACCATCAGCGAAGCCGCAGATATCCGCGCTTACCTGACTAACAAATTCCAATTACTCACTGCTACTAGCACTCCAGATCCTCTATTGAGTGCTTAGACAGGCACGCTTGATCATCCCACAGGCATTGGCATAGCCAGCAACAATGATGCCGAAGTCTGGTACACACTGGATGGCACGACTCCATCAGCAGGAGGTGGGACCAGCGTGCAGTATACCGGTCCTGTCTGGATCTCCTACACACGGACTCTTAAGGCAATTGCAGTTGCCAAAGGCGTTTCAAGCAATGTCGTTAGCGCCACCTACACTCTTGACTCTGTTCGCTATCCAGCACCTGACCCATCTGATACACGTCCACTAAACATCAATTTGCAGTTGCCGACAACTGCGATACCGGATTAGGTGGCGCGATGCAGAAACAGATGACACTCCAATCAATCAACGACACATTCCGAAAGAACCAACCTGCAATGAAGCCAGCCAAGATTCGCAAATTCACAAGACAACTATTCTTAAAGCTTTTGACTTGCTTCCTAGCACTCCTGCTGATTGCCGCATCCTCTCCGTTGCCTGCACTGGCTAGTACAATTAAACCTCCGAAAAAAGGCGATCAAATTACCGACGCCACCAAAGCTCAAAGTCAGAACAGGCCTCCATACTCTCAAGAAAATTAAGAGCCAGGTGACATTCAAACCACCTGACAGACCAGGAAATCACTTACGCACGTGTATTTGAAGAACCTCTCATCCCGATGTCTGGTACAGCTGTACCAGCCGAAAACGCGGCTCTATCTAAAGCGCTACTAGCCTTTAGCAATGCTAAAGACATGGAAAACGTTTCTGCATTAACTGGTTTCATTAATCAGTATCCAGACTCGCGCTGGCGACCATCACTTGAGATGATTCTAGGGCAGATCAGGTTTAAAACAGGCTATTTGAGCGACGCAAAGTCTCTCTGGAGCTCAGCATGGGAGCGCGCTAAGGGCGAGAAGGGTCGTTATCAAAAGACCGTTGCAAATAGAGCCATAGCTAATCTTCTGATCCTAGATGCACGTCTTGGCCGCACAGAAGAACTCAAAAACTATCTAGCAGAAATCAAAGGTCGCGCATTCTTTGGCTCAGATGAAGAAAAAATCGCGGGAGCCGAAGAAGGCTATAACTACATGCTTTCCACTCCAGGATTAGCCTACAAATGCGGTCCTTTTGCTCTCAACACCATTTTAAATCTAACTGCCAATGATAAGGGTGAAAACGCGCTGCTCAAAGCGGCTCAATCGACAAAAGATGGTACCAATATGGCCCAGCTCAAGGAGTGGGCTGACAAAGTTGGGCTCAAGTACCAACTTGCAAAACGCTCTCCTGGAGCACCAATCATCACTCCTTCTGTGATGCACTGGAAGCTTGATCACTTTGCCGCCCTATTAGGCAAAGAAAGCGACGGTCACTACAAAGCCAAGGACCGAACCTTCGACAGCGACGCTCAAATCTGGCTTACCGAGAATGCTATCGATCAAGAAACCGATGGCTACTTTCTGATACCAGAAACTCAGACTCTACCTACGGGCTGGCAATCTGTATCGGTTGAGGAAGGTGCCAAAGTCCATGGCAAAGGAAATGCAATCTGGCATGCGGGGCAGTGGACTGGGTGCGCTACCAATCAAGGTTGCGTACAACAACATTGCAAAGAGTGTATAGCGACATATGCCAGTTCATGCGACCCAGGACAATGTGGGATTGGTGGCGGAAAGGCCGGAGGCATGCCGGTAGCCACTGCCAATACAGCTCTTTGCACACTTCACATAAGTGACGTACCTATGGCATACGCGCCCCCACTTGGCAAGGAGATGAAGTTTGGTATTACGTATTCTCACCTAGAAATCAACCAACCCAGTGTGTTCACCTTCACAAACTTAGGGCAGAACTGGAATTTCAACTGGTGCGCCTATCTAACGAAGGATCCAGTAAGTAACGTAGCAACTGTGCGGGTCCGCGGTGGTGGCAGCGAAATTTTTACTCCAAGCAGTGGAGTTTACCCTCCTGATTTTCTTTCTCTCGCCACATTCCAAGACATGGGCGGGGGCGTATACCATCGCACACTGCCAGACGGTACGGTTGAAGTCTACGACCAAGCTGATTCTAGCTCACCACCGAGAGTTTTCCTCACTCAAGTAATTGACCCCCAAAATCAGTCTGTATTGATTCAATACGACTCTGACTTCCGCATCACATCAATTACTGATGCAATCGGACAGGTTTCGACAGTAACATATCTGTCAAACACCTCATCAAATCCCGGCTTACAAAATTGCTGGCATTCAAGATCCGTTCGGAAGGACCTGCACATTCACGTACGATAGCGCAGTAGAAAATCTAATTGAAGTTACTGATGCAATCGGTATGAAATCGCAATTTGCTTGGAATCCAAGCACTTCTTTTATTAGCCAGATGACCACCGAATATGGCACTACGAGCTTCTACAATTATGTACCTGGCATTGACCTCGTGCCAGCCCGGGCCTTAGATTCACATTTCCAGATCAGACAGCATATGTAATAGAAAATTGGCTTAATGAGCCGAAATCAACATACATTTGGGACAGACATACACTTCAGCTATATCCAAATGATCCAGTCAACAAAGACTACACTCATTGCGAAAAGTTGCGCTGGACATACAACAACGACACTGGTCAGCAAATGCCTGCTTTGCAGGAAATTAAGCATCCTCTCGAAAGTGCATCGATTTACATCAGACATCCTGGTCAGCCGACTATAAACTATTCAGGCACCAGCAATTTACCTACTGAGATCAAGCAGGATCTCGGCAATATGGTTGCAGATGCCACCATTGGGTGGCACTGTCACGCCCGGCTATGGCATAGCGTTTCTAATTGACTATGTCTATGCTGGCTACACACCTGTGAGTGGAGACACCCTTGCAGATGTGGCAAGAGAGCTTGCTAAATCGGTGAATAACAACACAGATTATCAGTCTCGGGGAATTTCGGCGGAGCATGCGGAAACGTGGTCAGCTTAAAGACTGAACAGACGGGACTGATACGCTACAACTATTATCAAGTGCCAGGCGGCACCGCAAACATGACATTCAAATCCCATGAAAGGCAGACAGTAAATGCAAGTTTAACCGGCACGATCGTTTCTGGGGACGTGGTAACAATCTATGTAAATCCTGTCTCTCTTTTCACCGCAACAGCCAGCTACACCGTCCAACCAGGAGACACCGCAGCCAGCATTTGCACAGGGATGGCAGCCGCGCTCAACTCAAACGCCACGTTCCTAAGCTATGACGGTACGGCAGTCGCAAGCGGCAATTCCATCAAACTACAATCGTTTTGTCAGGAGCCATTGTCTTACAGCACTGGCACCACCGGCAGTGAACAGTTTGCTTATTCGAGTCTTAGAAATGGAACTGTACAGCTGAAGGAAAACACTTTTAATGATATTGGTAAACTTACCAAAAGCGTAGACCCAGTCGGGCGGACCTTTAGTTACAGCTACGACACAAATAAGATCGATTTGCTTGAGGTACGTGAAACTCAAGGCTCAGATAACTATCTGCTCGGACACTGGGAATACAATAGCCAGCATGAGCCAGTAAAATATATTGATGGGTCAGCGCAAGAGACTGACTACGCATATAACTCGAGCGGGCAATTGATTAGTATCACTGATGCTAACTCAAACACTACTACCTTGCAGTATACTGGTACGTCAATTGCCACCATCTCGGGCACGGTGACTAACGGCAATGTGCTCACAATAACTTTGCATGATGCAGGCCTTAGCGGTGGGCAAAAGTCCAAGAGCTACACCGTGACCTCGGGTAACACACTCTCAAATATCGCTACAGGCTTGGCTAGCGCAATAAACGGCGATACAGATTTGCAGGGCATTGGAGTCTCAGCCTCGTCTGCCGGTGCTGTTGTCACCCTTATTTCACATTCGACCAATGTCACGACTTATACTCAGTCCACCAGTGGAGGTGCCACGGAGGTTATAACATTTGGTGCCAATTCGTTCGGGTACTTGACTCAGATAAATGGACCACTCCCGGGTAATGAGGACATTACAACCTTACAATATGATGGCTATGGAAGACTGTACAGCGTAACTGACAGCGAAGGTTACACTATAGTCTATGAATATGATGCATTAAATCGTCCGACCAAATCTAATTATGCTGATGGGACTTTTGAACAAACCGCTTACTCCAGACTTGACGCAGTATTAAGAACTGATAGGACAGGGAAAACATTCCAAAAGGTATTTGATTCACTCGGACAGCTCAGGTTTATCATTGATGCCTTAGGACGTAAAACGCAGTACACTTGGTGCACATGCGGATCATTAGCAAGTTTGGTCGATCCGGCTGGCAACGCTACAACTTGGAGCCATGACATTCAGGGACGCCAGATTTTAAAGTCCTATCTGGATTCAAGTACAAACGGCTTTGTATACGAACAGAAAACCAGCAGACTCAAATTAACTACTGATGCATTATCCCAAAAGAAAAATTTCTTTTGGAACAATGATGGAACCTTATATCAAAAAAGCTATCTCAATCCAGTGAACCCGACTGCCGATATATCTTCCTTTTGGGATTATAACTTTAAGCGACTAGCAAAACAGACCAAAAATGACTGGGGCTCCTACTCCTACACCTATAACAATTTTGTGACCAGTTCTAGCGCTACTCCCATAACCGGGGGGGGGGCCCTGCAGCTTGTCCATAATGATGTAGTGCCAAATTCCGATGTCACCTATGCTTTCGATGCCCTTGGGCGCACGAACAATCGCTCCATAAACGGATCAAGTAATTCCGCGGATTGGACCTATGACGCCATGAGTCGAATTACCGCAGAAAGCAATGCACTGGGCACCTTTAATTACACTTACGTTGATGATGCATCAGGCTCTTCAAAGGGTTCCAAAAGACTTGCATCTGTAAACTATCCGAATAGCCAGGTAACCAAATATGACTGGTACCCGAACTTGCAAGACCAGAGACTGAAACAGATCACCAATCTGGCATCAAGCGGTGCGACAATATCACAATTTGATTACCGCTATGATCCAGACGGTCAAATCAATCAGTGGCAGCAGCTCCAGGGCAACACCAGCCTCAACTATATACTGCGATACGATCAATCTGGACAGTTAGTCGATGCCGCTGCCAGTGGCGGTATAAAAAACACCAGATACCTAATGCAGGAACATTTTGCATATGATCTGGCCTCCAATCGCACTGGCAACCAAAATAGCTCCGTGACCAAAGCGCGGCTCTCTGGCTCGGCGACAGCGGGCAACGTGCTGACGATCACAACCACAGATAGTGGTCTGAGCGGTGGCAGCGCAGCAGTAAACTACACAGTCCAGTCCGGCGATACATTGTCGGTGATAGCGACCAAGCTAGCCGAAGCTATTGCGGTAAGCAGCAGTCTGCAAAGCATCGGGGTGACGGCTGCCTCAGACGGCTCAGTCTTGAGCATCAAGTCCAGCTCGCCCAATGTCACCACATATGCCGCGACCACCAGTGGCGGTGCTACCGCATCCATCGCGATGGGCTACACCGATAACTTTGTGGAGAATGCTGTGTTTGGTGGCACCAAAACCACTGGTGATGTTTTGACTCTGACTTTTAAGGATGCAGCCCTTAGCGGAGGGCAAAAGTCTATTAATTACACAGTCTTGTCTGGTGATAACCTCACATCGATTGCCACGGCGATAAAGACAGCAATCAATGCAGATACAGACCTGCAAACCCTGGCAGTCACCGCCACATCCATCGGGACTGCGCTCACCATCAAGTCCACCTCGGCCAATTCTACGACCTATGCACAGTCGGTGAGCACAGGAGCGACTGAGACAATTGCCCTGTCGATAAATCAAAATGGACCAATGCGTATAGGTATCGGCGGCAGCAAGACAACTGGCGACACGGTCTCGATAGTTGCGTTTGACTCAGGGCTGACTGGTGGCACCGAGACAGCATCATACTCCGTCCAATCGGGCGACGACCTCTCCGCCATTACTGCTGGGCTAGCCGCTTCGATCAATGCCAACACCGACCTCCAGAGTATTGGTGTGTCAGGATCATCGAGTGGGCAGATTTTGACTATTAGCTCTAATTCTCTCAATGAGACAACGTATAGAGGGACGACCAGCTCGACAGCTACAGAAGTCGTCTCTATAGGTTTGCCGCAAAATGGTACACAGACGGTGGTGATAGGCGGGACCAAGACCACCGGCGATGTGCTGACACTGACCATATATGATGCTGGTCTCTCTGGTGGCTCAGAGGCAGTGGCTTACACAGTTCTATCCGGTGATACGCTGACTAGTCTTGCCGCCAATCTAACGGCTGCGATTAACGCCAATACAAGTCTCCAGGCAGTAAATCTATCTGCCACCTCAAGTGGTACCGTTGTGTTTGTTAAATCATCCTCGATAAATGCCACCACATATGCCAAGTCATTAAGCGGTGGAGCGACAGAGACCATTGCGCTAGCGCCGTCGACGAGTGCCAATCTCTATGGCTACAACAACCTTAATGAGTTGACGAGCATAGCAGCAGGCGGTCCAGCCAAGTTTGAAGGCAATACTAACAAGGCCCTAACTGCTGCGTCAGTTAATAGCAATCCAGCGAAGCTATCGGACTCGCTGAAATTTGATGCCAGTCCATCTCTCAGCAGCGGGATAAATACCGTGCCGATTGCTGTGACAGATGCAAACAGCACAACAGTGACAAATAATTACCGGGTGGCGACGAATGGCAGCGCCAGTGCCACACCTACTTTTGATGCCAATGGGAATATGACTAGCGATGGGACTAACACTTATCTATGGGACGCTGAAGATAGGCTTATTAAAATCAGTTATCCCGGAATTGGCAACTACACACAAATCTTCTATGACGCCTCTGGTATAAAAAGCAAAATTACTGAGACTTTGGCGAACTCACTTACAAATACCAAACAGTTCATTAACTCAGAGATGCAAATGAGAGAAGAACGTGACGCTGGGAACGTTGTCTTAAAGAGATTTTTTGGTCTTGGCCAAACATCCGGCAGTTCGAACTACTTCTACACCATCGATCATCTTAACTCCGTACGAGATTTGACGGATATCTCGGGTGTTTTACAGGCGAAATATAATTATGATATGTGGGGACGACCAATAGTGACCGCCTTTGCACCGAAGACCGACTTCATGTATGCTGGATATTACTGGCACGAACGAAGCGGCCTACATCTAACTAGGCATCGTGCATACAATCCAGATTTAGGTCGATGGATAAATCGTGATCCGATTGGAGAGTCAGGATCTATTAACCTGTTCTGTTATGTGGATAACTCACCAATTGCCAGTACAGATGTTGAAGGACTCGATGGAAAGTTAACGATTTGTGCTATACCAGGCAATCCAGGATTTCTGGCACTGTGTGGCTGTGAGCCAGGCCATGTGTGGCTTGCCTGGGAAGAATCAAAGGGCTCAAAGCTTCCCAATCCTCTATCAGACGGGACATATGGCACATGGCAAAGTGACGGACTTAAATTCAACGGTCCAGAGATCGGCTATACCAGCGGTACGCAAGCCAAGATTGGAGGCGCCTGTAAAACTTGGAAAATCAGTGATCGCGGAGAGATGGCCCTTAAGAAATTTATTACTGAAACCAGCAAACTAGGTAAGAAGGCCTGGTCATTTCCTAACAACACATGCGTGCAATTTGCTAATAATGGCTGGAACAAAGCGGGTGGGCCAAATCTCGGGTTAGATAGCCAGTCAAGCCCACAGGACGCTGCTGATTCGATTCGAGCCCATGGAGGAACAGAATTCTAATATGAAGCCAAACGGCCAGCTAGATATTTTCGGGCTCTATAGTAAAGCGAGTACTTTTAAGCTTATTGTCGTACAAGGGCTCATTGCTGGATTTGTAAGCTATCTCATAGCATCCATTTTGACAGCGCCGTGTAAAAATCTTCAGGAACACGATCATCATTTAGCTGCACAGTGGGTTTACTCTATGCGGTTCTTGCGCCTATTGGCTGCCGCAAAGTCAAAACACTTCAAAAAAAAGCAGCCTCAAGCGAGTACTTACCGGGATATTGTTTGGAGGTGTCTACGCCTTTCTGAGTGAATTTTTTAGAAATTATGGTTTAACCATGATATTGTTTCCGAGCCTCATTATTGCGACCTCTTATGTTGCCTTAAATATTTCAGACAATTCGCAAATTTCCATGGTTAGAAAATTAAGGGCATGCGCCGATGGCTTAATTGCCGGTGCGAGTTTAGCCCTGATTCACACATTATTGCTGAGCTCTGGTTTACTCGTACTAAGCTACTTCGGTTTTATTTATTTTCAAGATATCTCTGCTTCAAGATACATACAAGCGGTATCAGTTATAGGAACATGTTCTTTTAGTTTGGCGAGCTGCTTTTTTTTCATTTTAATTACTAAGCTTAGCAATGAACCTGTTCCACCCCTTAAATCGAGTTTTACTAAAGAACTTGTCAGAATTTTCATTGTGCTGTTGGCTGTGACTTGCTTGTCCAATGGAGATAAATTTTGGAAACCCCTTAATAAACAGATTCTTCAACTATTTACTTCGTCTCCACATGATAAAAAGAGGAAGCTATCATAGGGATTTAACGTGTGCAATTTTATGAATTGTAATGACGTTTAAATACTTTTCGAGAACCATCACCAACTATGCAAATTCAACAAAATTGCTCAGGTTCGTGAAGCCCCGGAATGTGTCAATAGTTTTGAGACACTTTTTTTCATTGTAATTTAGAGTCAGTGTAAAAACAAAGTTCGCCGTTGAACGATACATCGCCCTTCAGACACTTCGCTGCAAAATGACATAAAGTATTTCAGGCATTTTTGCCGAATTCGATCCTTTATGGTCCCCAAAACTTGTTTGCCATTAGTAGAAGGAAAACGCCCACTGCATGGGCGTTTTCCTTCTACTGGTTTGATACATAACCAATATTACGGAGACACTAACGCCAGAGTCGCTGATAATAGTGATACTTGCCACGGTATCAAATGCGTTTGGTTCTTGTGGACGGTTGATCCAAACCGCGGACGGGAGTTCAGCCACTTTGGGATGCCTTTAACAAAGCGCTCTGGAAACTTTTCAAATATGTCCGAGAGTACTTAGTGTCTTCGACGATTGCATTCCTCTCCGGCTCCGTAATGAACTATAGATGGAGTCAGATAGCCGATGCCGGAATGATAATGTTCCTCGTTGTAGCGGTCAAAGAAATCACGACAGAACCGCCGTGCATCCTCGATGCTGCCAAATCGTCTTGGAAAGAGCGGCTGATACTTCAGTGTCTTGAAGTGGCTTTCTGGGAATGGATTGTCGTTGCTGACGTGCGGGCGACTATGCGATTTTGTGATTCCCAGGTCAGCCATCAAGAGAGCCACGCTCTTTGATTTCATCGATGCGCCACGGTCAGCATGAATATAGAGTTGGTGGTCTTCTTCTATGTCCTGCCTTTGCATGTCTCCTCTAGGAGGTCTCTTGCCAGTAGACTGGTCTCTCTGTCGGCGATCATCCAGCCCACAACGTAGCGGCTGTAGATGTCGATAATCACGTATAAGTGGTAGAACTTCCACTTCCTGGCCTTTAAGCTTGGTGATGTCCCATGACCAAACTTGATTCAGCCCAGTCGCCAGAAGTTCTGGTTTTACATATTCCGGTGGCGCAAAATGTTGCGTCTTTCTTTGTACTTGATCGTTCTCGACGAGTATCCGATACATTGTGGACACCGAACACAGGTACACGCCTTCATCGAGCAATGCCGCATAAATCTGTGCTGGTGGTTTGTCGCCAAATCGGTTCGAGTTTAAAATAGATAGTACTTGCTCCCTTTCAGCCAGCGACAGCGCTCTATGTGAAGTTCGTTTTCGATGGACCTGTGGTGGAGCAAGGTTCTTCCTTGTGCGTCTATAGAAGGTCGATATTGGAAGTCCCACTGCTGCGCATGCGGTCCTCACGGTAATGCCTGTTTCCTGCGTTGCTCTTTCGACTTCCTGAATCAGCCTATCGTATCGCCTCCTCCAGATGGGTTCTCAAGACTTCCGCAACTGTTTTTTGAGTTGAATAACCTCATTCGCCCGTGCGAGGAGCTTTGTGAGCGCGCAAGTTCAATGCGGAGTTTTGATTTCCTCAGTTCCGGAATTTGTTTTCGGACCTTTCTTCTTCTCTTCCAGTCCGCGTTCTTTTTCTTCCTGACGCCATTTCTGGATAGCGGATGAATAATTCTCTCTGCGGAGTATTGCTGCCACCTTGCCCGTCGGAGTAGTATCTATCTCATCCAAAATTTGTTTCTTATCTGCAGCTGAAAAGAAACGCCGCCGTGGACGTTCTGAAACTTCCGTTTTCGGAAGTTCTCGTTCTGCCCCTGACTCAGCTCTTTCAGATGATGTTGGCGATCTTTTTCCAAGATCATTCCACTCGGGGTGAAATGGCTTAAGCTTACGGACCCAATGATAATACAGAGATTTTCCAACACCCTTTTCTTGATGAACGCTGTAATGCCAGATGGGTATTCTCTGACTCGTAATAAAACCTAGTCCAATAGCTCGGACGCTGCTTCAGCGGTAAATCATCTGATGGTGGTGTTTGCATGATCCTCCATTGCAAAGCTCAGCATGAACCAAATACGATACCAATGCAAGCACTCAGGTGAGCAGATGCGGTGGATATCGACTGAATGTGGAATTACTATGTCTTTGGCTTATGCACTACTCTAAATTAGACTGCGTAGGTTGTCTCAGTTGTCATAGACACAGAGGGCTGGAGGAAAAACGCAGTTCAATTATCAAACACCTTTCAATGGACACTATTCAGGTTTCAACCATGGTGCTTGGGAGTATAATCTTGAAGGTGAATATGTCGAGCCTCAGTGCTTCTGGGAAGGTGACCCATTTCCGGTAAGTCAAGATTACCCTCATGAAATTTGGTGCGTAACATGCGAGTGATGAAAGTTCCATTTATGAGTTATTTGAACTTAAAGGCTCTATTGGTCTTAGCAATCTCAATTGCTTTTATGTCGAATGCATACGCAGATCTCCCTGCACCTGGTAGTGAAAATTTAACATTATCTACCACTGACACTGACAAATTGTTGTCAGTTATAGAATTGGTGGACAATGGAGCAATTCATCAGAATATGAAGCTTACGGAAGTGGAAAACCTATTTCAAAGGAAGCGTGCTGAAGGTTTTCCATCACCAGGCTCGTTAAATTGGTTTGTAGTCCCCTTGTCCAGCTCTCGAAGGACCTGGCAAATCATATTTGACTACGATGAACTTGGAGTCGTCAAATACTACACGCTAACGAACTTCGAGACTAAACTAGGTCCCATATATCGAACGGCTCCCACTCAAGCTGAAATAGACAAAGTGGCGACTGCCTATAAAAACGCCACTACAGACGGTGAACGTCTTAATATTTGTATTACGGCAATAAACACTGCCTTAATTGGAACTGAAGTGCCTATCTCAAACATCTCCAAAATATGTGGGCAGTCATGGATATCAGAAGCGCCGATCAATGGTCTAAAAACCTATTCAGTCCCACTTTCTAGATGCTCAAATGGTTGGCGTTTGTTTTTTTCCGTGCAAGGCAATTTCGTAGATCAGTATTATCTCTCAAAAATCAGACCAGCTCAAACTAACAAGTAGTTTTGAATAATATGAGAGTGTCTGGCTGTGTTGGCGGTCATGCCGGCCTTGGATGCGGCCACCTCAAGTGGGCAGGTCTGCCGATATTTCATGAATTTGCGGATCTGTTCTTTCGTGCAGGTCATCTGACAATCCCCAGCCAAGTTTTTGTGACGTATTTAATGTACATCACCGCGAACTGATGGGCTTTTTGCCAAGTTTCCAACCTGCAATTCGAATTGTCGTTTGGAATGGATCTAGTTGTCGCCGAACAAAAAGTCCCCTCTGTGTCTATGATAACTGAGACAACCTACGCAGTCTAATTTAGAGTAGTGCATAAGCCAAAGACATAGTAATTCCACATTCCGGAACAACTTTCGATCATCCTGCGATCGTGTGCCCGCATCTTAGTAGCTGTAGAATAAAGTCTTTAGTGAAGTAATAAGAGTCGAGATGAGTCTTATAAGTAAGCAAAAATTCGTTGACCATAAGACAGCAGCACCTGGCGGCTCTGCAATGCTGATTGGGAGATGTTTGTTATTGCTATGTCTCCCGGCATTGGTTATCACTACGCTGTCTTCGACAGCAATTGCCGCTGATCTGGCTGGTGATGAAGAAGGGGTCGCCAAGAAGCCCAGAAAGTGGGAGATCAGGCAAAAGCCCAAAACAAGTATCTTGAAGCTATTGAACAATTTAAAGGCGCGAAAAGAGATTTGCCGTTAAGTTGGGCGTTGCGAAACTTGGGTGATATTTATACTCAGCAAAATAAGCTTGCCGAAGCTGCGGACAGCTATAACAATGCATTGAAAATTCGCAAAAGCGTGCTTGTTCGCGGCACTGATGACAATAATATTGCCATCTCAAGCCTGAACCGAAAAATGTTGGAAAGAGATACTGCCCTCATAATGGTGGCATTAGGTAGTGTTTATACAAGGCAGCAGGATTTTACAAAAGCTCAATCCACGTTGTCGGATGCCTTGTCTGTAGTAAAAGCTAGTTGGGGACCGGAACATGATTGCACAGGAGTAGCGCTTGCTGCTATTGGTGACCTGAAGTTTGCGCAAGGAAAGTATGCCGAGGCAGAGAGCTATTATAAGCAAGCCATGTCCATTAGGAGCAAATACCACCCTTTGAAAGAGCTAGATATTTTGGTGGCAAATTATTCCTCTGTGTTGAAAGCGCTCAAGAAAGACCGAGAAGCAAATCAACTGAAGATCAAGACCAAGAGTAAATCGAAATAAGTTGCAGAGAGAATCCGCATCTCAATATAGAGAGTTTTCCAGTAGAAATAATATTACCGAAAATGACTATTTACGGTAAAGTGAAGGGAAAGAAGAATCCCCAAAAGCAGATTTTCACTCATGGCAAAAAAGTCTAACCAGGCATCATTTTCGGTAAAGTCCAAGAAAGTAAAAACTGGACCGCCGATCGCTTACAAATCTTGAAAAGCGGTCCAGAGAGTACCTCACTACTGCTGAGGTCAAAAGTCTAATTGAAGCGGCAAAGGGCGTTGGTCGGCACGGTAATCGAGATGCCCTGCTCATTTTGGTTATGTATCGTCACGCACTTCGGGTCACCGAGCTAGTGGACCTCAAATGGGACCAGGTTGACTTGAATCGTGCAAGACTGCACGTCAATCGGCTCAAGAATGGCGACCCATCAGTCCATTATCTAGAAGGCGACGAGATCCGGGCACTGCGCAAGCTACGCCGAGATTATGCCAGCTCCGAATTTGTCTTCGTTTCGGAGCGCCAGGGGTCTCTTTCAGCCAATGCCATCCACAAGCTTGTAGCCAGAGCTGGCCGGGAGGCCGATTTAGAGCTCAGCGTCCACCCTCACATGCTTAGGCACGGCAAGGGCTTCCAATTAGCTTCAGAAGGCGTCGACACGAGGGCTATACAAGCCTATATGGGGCACAAAAATATCCAGCATACTGTTCTCTACACCCAACTCAATCCAAAGCGTTTTAGGGGCTTCGGAAAAGATGTAATTTTTTAAAATGGAACATCGAACCGATGGTAGAAACTAATTTGACCATTCCCCTTATAGACTTGCTCTTGTGTGCCTAAATTTCCATCTAATTTTAGCCAATTCTTGTTCAGAGGGGGTTTTGAACGCCGAGACTAAAAAAAGACAATCAGAGTCGTCAAATTCATAGTTTAAAGTGAGATTCGTATCTCTGTAAGCCAAAAGGGTACATGGCTTGGGAAGTTTTCGACTTGTCACATTAAATGGATTACCCAATTTTTCAATGACCGAATTCTTACTCTCCCCAAATTTAACTGAGCCCGGTAGGGTGCCCGAGTATTCGCTATAACCTGGATAGTCCTTTGAAAAAAGACAGATGGTCCTAATTAGACGTCCTCCACGTCTTCGCCGTCCTCTTTTAGCTTTTGGTTTTTCTTGCGCCTCAAAATAGATTCCATCATCTCTAAATTCCTTGAAGAGCGTTCCAAGATCTTCGAAGTTTATACACCGGCCAAGGCCAGAGAATACCTCTTGCGCATTCTTGTCAACGAGCGAGCGGCCAAGCAAGGAAGTTAAAGTGAGGAAATCGACAACCACAGTCCCATCCAAGTCTACACAAGAGTTATTATAATTCTGATTGAAGCAGCATATCAAAGATGCTTATCATTGTGTGACTTGGCGAATTATTTGTCCGACTTTTTGGCGAGCTATTTGGCAATTCTTGGCGAATTAAATGGCAATTTCGATCAGTGCTGATGGCCTAACATTTTTAAACCGGGTAGGGATCGTAGCTGCTAACGCACACAGTCTGGAAAGTGGGAATATCTCTCGAAAAGTTTTTTGTCACAGCTCATGAATGACTTGGCAATTTCAGTGCCAAATAATCCGCCAATTTTTGCCATTTAATTCGCCATGTCACATCTAACCCCAAAGCAATTCAGGCAACAAGCGGAGCCCAAAATTAAAAACCAGGAGGGAAATCTCAGACTGATTGGAAATCCTAATTTGACAGCTGTCTCATAACGACTGGCTCAACTAGTGGGGCAAGGTCAGTGTTGATTACCAGGAATCAGTTTTGTACATGAAGAACGAAAAGGCTCACCCAGGAGTTTCTGAATTTCTGTATAAGATTGCCCCCAGTTGAGACCGTGAGGTAAAACGCCTGCATATTGGCGGTATTTGTGTACTGCTGAATATATAGATACCGAAGCAATATAGCCTGGCTGGCTAACTGTAGGCAGGAATTCTAAAAGACAAATTCCAAGCTGTTGATAAGAATGGTAAATGCGTCCGTGGTATGAATCATGTTCACAATTGTGAGCACTTAGCTTTTCAAAAACTTCAGAGTCTTTAAGTGGGCTTCCCAACAGACCAACCAGCTCATCATATGTTATCAACACGGTACCTCAAAAGAGATGGATTAGAAACGCTGGAGGTCTGAATGCTCAGTACACTCCAGCGATCATGCTCAAGTGCTAAACCTTACTCACAGCCTGGTGATATTGCAGGCGGTGATGGACGATATCGCCTGACTAACCCTTCTATCTGCTTCAAAAGTCATTAGCCTTGCTGATTGATCACTACCAAGCCGATGCCAATTTAAGTGAGTTTTACAACGTAGCGTACAAATTGATCGGCCTGCACATATCGATCATAAAGTTTGCGCGCACCGGCATTATCATTTGCCGTCATCCAGTAAAGCCTGTCCCATTGAGCACTACGCCCACGCGCCATCAAATGATCAATGAGAGCGCCGCCCAAACCTTTTCCCCGCGCAGAGGGCTTCACAAACAAATCTTCCAGGTAGCAAACTGAGTTTTTGCCCCAGGTATAAGGGTGAATGATATAAATGGCAAAACCCGCCGCTTCACCATTTTCGTCTTCGGCGACAATTGCTTTGACGGTACCATTAGCGTCGAGCAGCCGCGACCAAAGGGTTTCTGTGATGTCAGCAGCAACTGTCGCCTCGTAAAAAGTACAATAGCCATTCCACATCGCCCGCCATTGATCTTCATCGGTGGCTTTGAGGTCGCGCACTATTAAATCAGTCACTATCTACTCCTTGCTTTGCATCTAAGCAAACTATGTTATCGCGCACCTGTAAAGTACGAGCATCAGCGCCTACATACACTCTGACTTTAGTGAGCGGGCGATAGCTCTGCTGCTTGAGCTACTGGTTTGAGCTTGGTTATGTCGAAATGCAAATAAGATGCCAGTGGCAGTCGTTGAAGATGTTTGTGTAATTCGATATCATCGGCAGCGCGAATTTTCATGAAAGCCCTCCACTCAGGGTCATCATTAGCGCTCATTTCAAAGTCCATGAGCACACCTTCGCGCTTGAGTTGGGCAATGGTCTGTTGTTCTGCTGCCACTAAAGACATAAATTTGTCATCTATTGGGGCAATGCGCTTGACCACGACGCGATAACGGTTTTTTGCATCTGGGCCCCAATTGGGGAAGTCTGCCATGAGAGGCAGGTTTAATGGTTTTTCCTCAAAGAAAGTACTAATCCTGTCTCCAAGCTTGCTGAGATATTGCTCGCGCTCGGTCTGCGACAAGCGAGCCGGAGACCATGCCACAAAGGGCTCTAGTGGAAGAAATCCGTTAAACCAGAAAATGCCATGCTGGACCGGCTCCATCAGTCTCTCAAGGGCAGGGTTTAAACCCCAACCATCGTATACATTAGTGCCACCGCCTGTGGTTGTAATGAGCATCGCTCTCTTTTGGCTTTGACCCAAGCCTGATTCGTAAAATTTTCCGCCACCGTAAATTCTTCCAGAGGCCAGTACACGATCACACCAGCCTTTTAGTATTGCTGGCATACCAAACCACCAGAGCGGAAATGTAAATATCAATGCATCACACTGCTCAAGTTTTTCCATTTCTGCTTCCAGGTCAGGAGCAAAGCCATTCTCCTCAGTTGCGTACATTTCTTCCGCTTGCTGCTTCAAATAGCCTGAATCTTTAACAGTAGTGAAATTACTGCGGTCTGACACCGGGTTGAACTTCATTACGTACAAATCTGAAACTGTAACATCATGACCCTGTTTGATCAGCTCTTCTTTGGCTCGGTCTGCTAGCGCTGAGCAAAAGCTTTTGGGTTCATGATGAGCATGTACGATTAAGACCTTCATTTATGTACTCCATGTTTTGACGCAAAGTTTACCCGTTGCCTTTGATAAAGACTAGACCGGTCATCTTAGCGCGTCAAGCCAGCCCTCATATCCAAGGCGGTTAATTAAAAGATGGGCAACGCACAGCTAAGCGAGAAGTCGATGCTGCCTGGTGGTGCAGCATCGACAACGCTACTCTTGGGTGTGAGGTGGTTGAGGCATGTGGTCGCTAATCTCAACGCAGACATAATCTTGCTTCTAGACGCGATATGTCAGGCACTTAGTGACGCACGTGCCGCTACACAAATTAGACTAACCACCCATGGGGTTGTAGTTTAATGGTTGGCCTGTTTCAAGCAGAGTCTTAAGTCCCGAAATAATACCGGGCCAGCCTCCGCCAGTGTTCTTGAAAGTCTGTGTTTCAGCTTCAAACTGATCATGAATCAAGGTTAGCCGGCAACAATCCCCTTGCTGCAAAATTTCGTATGTCACTCGACTTGGCTTGTCGTCCTGCATACCTGGCATCCACTCACCCTTAAAGGTCATCACCAACTTCTCTGGCTTAATAGCCTCTAAAATCTCGCCACTAACAAAACTGTTACCGTCTGGCCCGATGTAAGAATACTGAGCCCCTTTCCGGATTTCCCCATCAAAGGTGGCACCATAATAGTAGGCAGGTGTAATCTTTCCGTCTGTCAGGGCCGACCAAAGCTTCTCAGGAGTAGTTTTGATCACAGTAACGAATACGTGTTGTGGTTTTGTTTTTACCACTTGATTCTCCATTTCTTTTCCGTTGTCCTTCGGCATCTCCAAATCGTTCTTTAGATCAGCCAGTGCAGCCGACCAGGGTGCAGCAAAGCGAGATATCCAGCGGTCGGATATCTCTTGCAATGGAACGGCATTTAAGTAGTGATATTTGAAGCGCCCGCTTTTGCGCGTCGTGACAAGGGAAGCCGACTCTAAAATCTTGAGATGCTTCATGACACCAAAACGTGTCATCTGATCAAAATTTGCCTCTAGCTCCACCAAGGTTTGGCCATCGCACTCTGGACTAAATTACTCTTCCCCGCTTGCGAATAACTTCGTTTAGCACAGATTCCACCTTACCTAAATGGCTTAAAATCACTTCAAAGGTTGGCGGGTCACTATAAAACATCCCAGCGGCTCTCATTTCAGCAAAATCATTTTCCAGAATTTGCCTCAACGCCTCCTCTGGAACAAGCCTTAGACCACCGACCAAACAGTCTTCATAACTAGCCCAGCTGGAATTGTAAAACGCTTTCTTTTGCCTCACCACGCTTTCTAAAAGCTCATACATTTTTACTGTGAAGTAGCGCTGCAAATCCCCTGACATTTTAAATAAGTCATACCAGTGACGGGATATTCTTTCAGCGTTACCCTTAACGGACTTGCGCCTGCACTCCACATGAATGAGAGTAGCCTTCTCCCAATATGTGCGCTCCATCGCTAGTACTTTTAACTCCGGCTCAGGATACGTGACGGCCTGGGATATTGGCACCAAATACGGCGTCACAACATGTTTTTCATTTGGCTCAGTGATATTGCGTCCGCCAAACTCAAGCAAAACGCTAGTAGGCACATACTCAGTGCCTTTGCTATTTAGTACAGATTCATAATGCACATATAGCTTCTCTCCGTCTGCAGTAAGCTCAACGCTCCCGTATCCAGCTCCAAATTGTTCACGCAGAGAGTTCAGAAAATATGGCATCAGCTTGTTTTTGGTATGGTTAAGAACGCTCGCCTTAAGACCTACGCTCAATTTATTTAACTGGCTAGGAGTCTCATTTCCAGTTAAGGCAGGCGCTGACTCTCGATAGTCAATCGTGACATCAATGTCCTCAGAGAAACGATCAATCACGTTATATACCTTTGATAAGGATTGCCGCCCTTGAAGGACATCTCCAGTTTTCCAGGCATCGAGAATAACCGTGACAAAGCCCAGCAAACCCAAACATCCTTTTCTAAGACAAGCGGCGTCATGCCTAACTGAGAAGCACCTAGCTCCAATAGATCCCGTTGATCACCTGGCGAGAGATCAAAATAGGAATCAGGCATGAGCTTCCCCGTTTTCGTAACGCCGCAAGGCCTGAATCATCCAACCTGGCATCTGGGGAACAGTAGCCCTAAATCTGGCATATTCTTCTGAATTCAATTTTGAGCTTATGGCCTCAAAAACTTTATTGTCTACTCTATCCTTGCCCAAGTACCATAAGGCAGAAAGAGCCATGCCTACTTTAGTACCAGCATGTACCATCTTGCGAGGACTCACCTGCTGTAGGCGTACTTCAATTGCTCCCGACTTAAAGCTTTTGGAGCGAGCCGTAGTATAAAAAACGGGCTTGACTGGAACTTGAGTTGATAGACCTAGTTGCAGAAGGGCTTCAGCACCGTGTATTGCTACTGGCTCGCCCTGGGCCTTTAGTACAGCCAATTTTGTAATCTCTGGCGGGATCACTCCAAAGCGGGATTGCTTAGGTCGCGCATAAACACCTCTAGATGCTCTTATAATCACCCCGGCTTCAGCGAGCCTACCGAGAGTTTTGTCAACATTAGAGCGCTCCGCCATGCCGAGAAACAGAGCTGCGGTAAACGGCTGCCCAATCGGCAGCTCTTCGACTTTGCTACGTATCGCTTCGGCTATGCTCATAATCTTCGCTTCCCGTGTCTGAATATTGTAGCAAATTTCGGACAATTTGGCAAAGGTACGAAAGTTGCGTACAACGGTACGGATTTAGCGTCACTTTGTTCGAGGCTCCCAGGTATAACCTTTAAGCGCATCACTCCCTAAAAACCACTTTGTCCCCATCAAAGCTAGCGATTGCTGCCAGTGACTCTACTGGTACACCGAGGTTTGAGACTTCATTGCGCCCGCCTTCAAAGGCTTTTTCTATTACAGCACCAATACCTACCAGTGTTGCTCCGCTTGCTTGTACTAGCTTGACCAGCGCTTTGATGGTGCGAGCGCTGGCTAAAAAGTCATCGAGGATGAGCACACGGTCAGTAGCAAACAAATACTCTGGCGAGACAATCAGCTCAACCATATTGCCTTTTGTGTGAGACATTGCTGACTCTTTAAAAGGGTTTTGAGCCATTGTGACTGGTTGGTGCTTGCGTGCAAAAACCAGTGGCACACCCAGTACAAGCGCGGCTGATAGTGCTGGTGCTATGCCTGATGATTCGGCTGTCAAAATTCTAGTTGGATTTTGGTCCTTAAATCGGCGGGCAAATTCTTCGCCCACTTCTTTCATCAGCTGGGGATCTATCTGGTGATTCATAAACGAATCAACTTTTAAAATGCCGTTGCCCAGATATTTGCCTTCACTTAGGATCTTGTCTTTCAGCCTTTTCATCTTTGTCTGTCTCTTTCTTAGTCTTATCTAAAATGTCCATACCAAATTTGTCTTTATAAAATTGCAGCTCAAAAGGATCTGCTTCGTATTCGTTCTTTTCATAGTTGGCAAATTCACTGGCGGCTTTGGCATTGTCCCCAGCTAGTTTATCCAGTATTGCCAGATGCAATTCGGCAGCGTCTGCCGAGTCTTTATTTTTTTTGCAAAGCTCAAAATCAGCACGCGCTTTTGCATAGTCACCTTTAAATAGATAGACCGTGCCTCTGCTGTCATATGCGCTCATCAAATGGCGATCGAGTTTAATCGCCTGGTCGCAGTCTTGCAGGCAAAGATCAAAGACACCTGGTTGACTGTACAAGGGCAGTCTTACCCAGGCGCGGTTGTTATAGAGTATGGCTTTGCGCGGGTCTGCTTTGATAGCGATATCGAGATCGGCTACAGCTTTGTCTGACTCGCCTAACTCATGGTAGAGCTGTGAGCGTCTGGATAGGGCACCACGATCTTTTGGGTCGACCTTGAGCAATTGGTTAAAGTCCTCAAGCGCGGGCTTGGTCATGTCTAGCTCCAGATAAGCCTCACCTCTGGCAAGCCGGGCGCTTTTATCATCTGGTTTTATTTTGAGAGCGTCATTGAGTTTTGCCAGCCCATGCAAATATTTTTTTTCTTTGACGAGCTTGATACCATCGGTGGTGAGTAGATAACAATCGACTACAGGGTTATTGTCCATGCGTCTGCGGTCTATCTCTATAAGTACCGGACAGAGCGCTATTAAAGCCACAATAGAGGCAAATCTGATGCGGAAGCTCGCAGCAGGCGAATGGGTTTTGACAGTGAGCATAGCCGCTGCTAGTACGCCAGTAAAAAATCCTCCCAGGTGCGCGCCATTGTCGACAAACTCACTAGTAAAGCCCAGCAGTAAGCTGTAGCTGAGAAAAACCAGTAGCAAAATAAGCTCAGGTTTGCGCAGTCTGTGAGAATTTTCGCGCTCGCGCTTAAACCAGGAGACAAAGATAAAAGCCCCGAGCACTCCACAAATGGATGCCGATGCTCCCACCGATGTTTGCAGCGGATTTACTAGAATGCTCGTCAGCCCGCCTACGACACCAGTCAAGATATAGATAAAGACAAAGACCTTTTTGCCAAGAGCTGCCTCTGCCATGGGTCCAAATTCCATCAGAGCGTAGCTATTGAGGGCCAGGTGGATGATACCGGCATGCAGAAAGCCAAATGTAAGCAGGCGCCAGTACTGATTTTGTAGCAAAGTAATGGGAGCAAAATTGGCGCCCATCTTGTGGAGCAGTTCAACAGGCGCCACCAGTAGAGCCTGCATGGAGATTGGCTCGCCACTGAGAAAGAGCTGGCAAACATATACAGAGATGCAAAGGGCGGCAATTAGCGCCGAAAGACTCTTGCTCTTTTGCATCTCTCTATTGGGATCCTACTTTTACCATTTGCTTAGAATGATACTAGCGCCTGCCCATCTCTTCTATACGTGAAACAGACACTGAGGTCGATAGATCCTGTAAAATCAGTTTTTATTGCCAGTCAGATGGTGCATTCCACATTTAGGGGGAGTATATGAATATCCTGGTCTCTCTTGATGGCTCCGAAAGCTCTCAAAGAGCTATTGATTTCATTTCACAGCGTCCCTGGCTAGATGATGATCATTTTTTGATTATCAGTGTAGTCGAGGCTGATAAGGCGGATGTCAGCATGGCATCGGCATTGACCAAAACCACCGAGGCTTATTTTGGCGATTGCGAGAAAGTGCTGTCGGCTGGTCGCGAAAAAGTTAAAGAGAAACTCCCCAAAAACAAGGTTGAGACTAGAATTTTGACCGGACCTGTCAAAGACACAATTCTCGAATGCGCCAAAGAATTTGGAGCAGACTTAATTGTGATGGGCTCGCAGGGACGCAAAGGACTCAACCGCTTTATCCTGGGCAGTGTCGCTGAGGGTGTACTCAGGGGCGCACCCTGCTCTGTGCAAATCGTGCGTCGCAAAGCCTGAGTGTTTTTTGTGGCGCAAATCAGTGCCACAAGGTTTTGAGTTAATTAAAGTTGCAATAAAGGCAGTTATGACGAGCAAATGCCAGGGCACTCCGTCATTAAACTGTCAGTCATCATAAAGGAACGAAAATGAAAGTCTTAATTGCACTAGACGGATCTGAATGTTCGAAGAATGCTTTAGACCATGTTGGTGGCAGACCGTGGCAAAAGGATGATGTCTTTTTGATTGCCCATGTAGTTGAGCCGATACCTGTCGATATTGGCATCGCCTATGTGCCCAGTGCCTATACCCAGACTGATGGCGTTGCTGCTGAGGCTGCCAATAAATTGATGGAAGTAGCCGCAAAGCAGCTAAAGGACGCGCTCCCAGACAATACAGTCGAGACCAAAGTTGCTTTTGGCATGGTCAAAAACGAGATTGTGGATCTAGCTAAGAGCTGGCCGGCTGATCTAATAGTAATCGGCTCGCATGGACGCAAAGGCTTTAATCGTCTCTTGCTTGGCTCTGTAGCTGAGGAAGTCCTGGCTGCTGCACCATGCTCGGTGGAAGTAGTTAAACATCCTGAACATCCAGATCATCACTAGAGCTAGTGATTGCGCCAATCCGTCCTGGTTTAAGAGAATAGGACCGCACAGGCTGAATGCAATGCTGACTAAATACAAAAGGACCGCACAGGCTCAAGTCAATGCGGTCCTTTAGATTTTTGATTATCTCAGCTTACTGAGCTGCTGAAGCCTGGGACATATCGTTGTAGCCGAATTCTTCGACTGAAACATCCACTACTTCATCACAAGCTGCTTTTGTCATCGCGGATGCTGGCATATGCTTTGTGGCTAGCTCACTACCGAGAGTCTTAAGAGCATTGAGGATACTTGTTAGCTCAGTACCACTCTTAGTAAGAGAGTACTCCACCCGTGGTGGCACTTCTGCAAAAGTTGCTCTCGAAACCAGGCTAAGCTCACTGAGCTTACGCAGTCTTTGGCACAATGTTTTAGCACTTACGCCTTCGAGATCTCTTAGCAGCTGGGTTGTGCGCTTTGGTCCACTGGCTAAGTCGATCAATATCTCAGAAGTCCATCTTGGACTCAATACGGACAAACCAAAGTCAATGAGTTTTGCATCAGATCTATTTAGTGCTGCAAACTCTGACTTTTCTACACTTTGCTGGATCATTTGGCTCACCTGGAAATTGTTTTAAATACACCCAAGCATTTTGAAGCGCTTGATTTTCTTCGGCAGCGCTTTATGGCTGCTCTAATATCATGGCTTTTCTGGGCAATTGTGGCATCAGTCAGAATAATGACTTTTACCTTGCCATATTTAATCCTTAGGGATGAGTAAATAGCTTGTGGGTCACGTTTTGATACTGCTAGATATCTTGGCGAAAACCGGTTACTTACTATCGCACTGTCTCATTTCGGTCGCCTGATTGCCCATGGCTGCTGCGTGGGGCTGTACTTCTGGCTTTTGGTCGCCTGTCTTTTGTGGCTCATAATGTCGCTTATCGTCCAGTTCTACCAGACAGCCTATAAAGGATTGCAACAGGAGATTTTCTTCCTGCATACGCTTTTCAAGCATCTTCAGTCCGTAACCAAGGATTTTTTCGGCTTGTTTGTAGTCACCCTGAGCGGTCAGTTTGCGCCCGGCTGCAAGGTAAAGCTCAAATTCATTGCCATTCGATTGTTTGGACATAATTGGTTCGACATAAAAGGGTGGCTATTACATCTTCTTATGAATGGGAGTAGCAGTCATCATTCTAATTAGCGAAAAAAGGTGACCTTTTAAGGGACACTTTATTTTAAAATCCGAAATTCAGGGAAAAAGTCAAATTTTGCCGGTCGTCCGAAAGGATGATTTACTTTCGGGAATTCATGTGCATTGGTGGCGTTTTAAGCCGACGGGTAAAACTTGGAATGAGCACTTAAAGGTGTCTACTTACGATTTTGGAGCTAGACCAACCGAAATGATGATCTTTGCTCTAGTCAGTTTCTTGTATCAATCTCTTCTGTCAATCTATCCTTCAATCTATCCCATCAATCTTTCCAGCAATCTTTTCTATCAATCTATCCTGCAGTCTATCCAGCAATTATGTCTGCATCATTCAATCAAATTCTCTATCCGGGATGGCAATTCCAAATGTCGAGCCTTTGCCCAATTCTGATTCGCACCAGATGCGGCCATTGTGCACTTCAACAATGAGTCTGCACAGATAAAGTCCCAGTCCGGTGCTGGCATAGTAGCGACCACCGGATGTTGTTTGCCAAAATCTTTGAAAGAGTCTTGGCTTGTCTTCTTCGCTGATGCCACGCCCCTGATCTGTGACGGTAAGTATGGCTTCGTCTGCTGAGTAGTCTATGTTGATTGTTACGCGTGAATTTTTTTGCGAATGTTTGAGTGAATTGCTGATGAAATTTTGAATGACACGCGCGATTTCTTCGTCGTCCATCAGTGTCAAGTGAGTCTCAAAGGGCTTTTGCAAGACTAGCTCGATTTTTTTTGCCTGTGCTTGCTCGGCAAAACTATTTATTACAGAGCTTGCCACGTCACTGAGATCAAACGGTCCTTGTATTAGTTGTTTGGTGCCGCTGTCATAACGGTACACGTCAAGCAGAGTCAAAACCAGCTGATAGAGAGCATCATTGCTATTGTGGATGCTAATTAAAACTTCCTTTTGGGCATCAGTTATGGTGCCAAAGTCACCTCCACCACCAGTGATAGGGCACGATTGGCAGCTAATATGGGTGTCTTGAGATCGTGGGTGAGAGTGGCAACAAAGTCTTCGCGCTGTTGTTGTAAAGTCACTCTATCGGAGATATTTGTAAACATTGCAATCAGACCGTCTCGCAGCCCAAACTCTGCTGTGACAGGCCATGCCGCCCAGTCAAAAAATCTGGTATCACTCTCGCCAAACACTCCCACTTCGGCTTGCACTTGATAGGTTTGACCAGCCGCTAGAGCCTTTTCAAAGCGGGCTATACCGATACCGGGACAAATTTCGTTTAAGTGTTTATCGCTAATCTGGCTGCGTTCTTTTAGATTGGCGATTTCGATAAAAGCGGCGTTGACTTCTTTAATTACAAAGTCGCTGTCAAGGCGCACGATGCCTACCGGCGCGCTCTCCAGGATGTTTTTTGTGACTTTTCTTTCGCTTTCTAGTCTGACAATCGAGTCTTGCTTTTCGTGCAGAGCTTTGTCTCGAGCCGTAAACTGCAAGTCTATTGAGCTCGACATATCAGTAAATATTGTCTCGGCAATGGCTCTGGCTGTTTCTTTTAGCTCCGCAGCCGACATGTCTTTTAGTCCGCCGTGGCTGACTCGATTGACGATTTCTTCGACAATGCGCTCTTGCAGCGGCTCTAAGAGGTCAACGACAGCCCTCTGGTTTTGTCCCCAATCGAGGGAATTATTGTCTTGATCGGGTGAGTGTGTATCAGGCATTTAATTTACTTTGAATATGGCACCAAGTCGGCATAGTGTACTATTTAAACTTGCTGGTAAGGCAATCGAAATGACAAATGATGATCAAAATCTAGTAGACGCAGGCAAAATCAGGGTTTTGCTGGTTGAAGACCATGTACTTACACGCATCGGTCTCAAGACTGTGCTCGCTCGCACATCGGATATCACCGTGGTGGGAGAGGCCGACAACGGTCTAGATGCCATTCAAAAAGTGGAAGAGCTAAAACCTGACGTTGTCCTCATGGATGTGGGCATGCCTGTGATGGATGGTATCGAAGCGGCAGACCAGCTTAGGACCAGCCACCCGGAAGTCAATATCATTATGTTGACTTCTCATGACAATGACCAGGATATATTTGCGTCGCTAGCAGCTGGCGCCGGTGGGTATTGCCTCAAAGACGTATTGCCTGAGCGTCTATATATGGCTATTCGTTCTGTCAAAGCTGGCGATATCTGGCTTGATTCTGCTATAGCCAGTCGAGTTATTCGTTTGTATAACAATCCAAAAGCTCGTAATCCGCAGAGAGTATCTGGTGCACAACCTGCCGCTCAGACTGGCCCTGGTGCTCATGGCGATGTGTCAGCGCCCAATGTCTCCGATGGGGCGACTGTTAATGATGCAAGATCCGCTGGTGGTTTTGCCTTTACTCCCAACAAGACTCTTAATGCCCCAGCTGGAGATAGCTCAACAGTATCAAAACGGGCGGCACAATCACAGTCTATCTCTGGCTCACAGCAAGTGTTGTCTGGCACCAGTGAGATAAATGCTGGTAGAGATGGTAGCGCTGGTGGTGCTGGTGTCGCTGGTAGCAATCAGACTAATTTGACAGAGCCTCTCAGTCCTCGTGAGCTTGAAGTCCTGGCTTTGCTGGTAGAGGGTTTATCCAATCAGGATATAGCTGACCGTTTGATTATTTCTCTGGCAACAGCAAAAACCCATGTGCGCAATATCCTCAACAAGATGGCTGTTGATGATCGCACTCAGGCTGCGGTGCTAGCTATGCGCCGTGGACTTGTATAAAGTCAAAGCTTTCTCGTCAATCAGATTGGAATTAGCTATTACATCAATTTTTTTGATGTTGTAATCAGTCTCTGGTCACAAGTAGATCGTTTATCAATGTTTGCAGTCGCAGTATTAGTCGAGGCATTGCTGCCTCCATGTCTGGTGCAAAACTTTGGTGGCAGACTGTTGGTTTGTCTGTGACTGCGTCTAATCCTGCGTCCGTAATTGTCCCTGTCCCAGTGTCTAATCCTGTTACTTTGCCTGTGTCTCTGTTTGAGCCTGTGCCGTTGTTGCTGCTATTTGCAAAACAATCGTTAATGCTGATTTGTTCGTCCATAGGCAGTCCCGCAAAGTGTGACCTTTGACCTAGCGAGGCATTACTTTTTGCTGTGGTGAGGATTGTATTGGTTGCTTCGTGATCTGAGTTGATGAGAAACATCCAGGTACGCGGCAAGCTGCGATTTAAGCTGATGTAGGCAAGCTCATCGGCGATTTGAATGTTTTGATTGGCGGTAGAAATACCATCACCTTTGCGCATCACATATGGTTGCTTGATCTCATAGGTGGTGAGTATGCTATTTGAGGAATCATGTTGTGCCTGACGCAATTTTGACAAATTAAGGAAGCTCAGCGCGGGTTCTTCTGTCAAATCCGCACAGTTAGCGATGATGATATGGGTGTGGCGTGCCAGGCAATTTTGGATTTGGGAGTACTCAGTACCAATATCAAAATAGCAAATCGATTGTCTGGTCAGTGCTGGCAGATTTTCTGCTAGTTTTTGTCCTAAGCCGCTGTTACCTGTTGAGTTGCCCACACCGATAACTGCGATGCAGTTGTGACAGTCATTTCCGCTGTGGTCAAAGTATTGTGCTTTTTGACCTGTGGCAGACTGTTCCTGTCTCTCTGCCCAGGGCAGGTGTGCAACCTGTAACATAGCGCTGTCATGCACAAAATCACTATTGATGGGCAGCGCGTTATCGCTGCTAACTACCTTTAGCCTGTGCATGAGTGTTTTGGCAACAGCGTTTTCAACCTTTTTTGCACTGATATCATTGATCGAGCCGCAGGAGTATTGAAGTGATTTTTGCATCTGACTCTCTCGTGGTGAGTTTTGCTGGGATGCCTGTGCTTTGATTGTCGCCTATTTACTGGTTACTTCAATCACCTGTTAGGTCTATTTGAGTACCACTGTTGACTCATTCCTTGGCTACATTTGTCCTGCCGGAATACAGTTCTCAGGTCCGTTGATTCTTAGGCAGAAAGCCATCGACTAGCTTTTTTGCTAGATTTGGTTTTTCTGGCTTGAACTTTTTAGCGCCAGGCTACGTCTTCAACAGCAAGACTGCTGATTGAGGTAAGGGGTTGGGGGAGACTTCCTCTTATAGCTTATACACGATTGGTGTACGGTGCACGACATCCACTGTAATTCGTAAGGATGATCGTACTTGTTTGCTTTCGGTCGGCAGTCTATTTTATTACTGACCTTAAGGTAAGTCTTGTGAGCTAAATTCCTGTACACAGATAACTGAGTGCGGTAAAACAACCGCTACTCCGACACCCATACAGGCGTGACGTGGGTTGAGAATATTGCCGCGGTGATTATTAGGATCGTTTGGCGGTTCATTCATCATATTGTCTTCGCACTGGTCCACAATTTTTTCAAAGGCAAAAAAGTTCTTCTGCCAGGCGATGTTTTCTGATACGGGTGCTGTGATACCAGCATCACGAGCGCGATCTTTTGGCATGCGTCCCTCTGGATCACGGTGATCAAAAAATCCACGTTTGGCCATGTCCTCGGCAAATGCGCGCGCCACTCTACTGAGTGAGCCACTACGTCTGAGTGGCGGCAGTCCGCCATTGGCTGCGCGGTCTTGATTGACTCGGTTAAACATATAGGATTCTAGTGCCGCTATGTTTGGTGTCTCCGTAATTGGATCTTTAGCATCGTCGGCATCTCTAAACTGACTCAGTTGCTCGCCGCTCATTACTACTTTTTTTGATTCTTTGGGGGCAAAGCTAAATCCACCAAAGCTTATAAGTGGATTCTTGAGGCTCACACTATTGCCGCGCACTCTTGCTACCGATGCTTTTAGATTGCCAGCTTTTGTCTGGGCGAGGATATGATCAGCTAGCGGGGCGCTATCTAGACCGTGACCACCAAGATTGAGCAGTACATCACCGCTTGCCAGACCCAGATCATTGGATAGTCCCTGACCAGTCAGTCCTGTCACATAAAAGCCGCGCACTCGTTTGCCACCGACAAGTACCGCCGCAGGCACGCCCCATGCTCCCAGAGCCGTGCTAAATTCTTGCTTTTGGCTAAGTCCATAAACGACTTGATTGCCCGCGCCCCTCGATGAGGCTTTACCAGCGCCATTAGCGGGGGCCGCTACTGTTGAGCTATAACTGCTTAAGACAAAAGACAAGATACACAGACTGACTAACTGCATTCCTTTATATGAGTCGAGCGCTCTCATTACTTTCTCCAGTGGGGGCATTTTAACTTGATGCACTAATTCAATTTGCTTTGTGTGGCTTTTTTTGATGCGTCATAACCAGCCTCCAGCGCACTCTCCAGACATTGGACGCCATAAAGACTACTGTGGGCCAGACTATATCTTGAGTTTTGATTGGTTGCATGGATTGTACAGAGTTTTTGGTAGTAGCGCGGCAATGGCACTGCGATGGCGTGCCCCCACCTGGCCAGGACTATTTGTGTAAGACCAAGTTGCTCGGTTGACTTGCCGGTGATTTGAGTCAGTTGTTTGAGTATTGGCGCCATCAGTGCGGACTTATTGCCATCTAGCAGGAGGGCGCGTCCCTCAGTACCTGGTGCCCAGGGTTTGTAAATGGTTAGCACTGAGCCCATGGAGCTATTGTATTGGTTGTTTAGCTGATAAGGCATCTGGGCCACAGTCATATCGCTAAAGGCGCCATCAGCAGAGACAAAATTATCAAAGGTGCCTGTATCCAGGGCTTTGTCCAAAAGCAGATTGGCGACCATATAAGAGCCATAGCGCATCCAAAACAAATTGCCTTTGGCTTGATTGCTCACATTGGAGAGGATGCGTCCGGTCACCATTGGTGGTGTGCAGATGATTACATGCTTGCAATCGATGCGCACCATATCCGACACTGCGTCGTTTTGATTGTCCGGTCCACCCTTTGACTTTTGATAAATTACAGTAGCGCCATCATCCTTAATCTGGATTGACCAGACAAAGGTGCCTGTCTTTATCCGCTTGTCGCCAGCTGCTTTGATGCACTTTATCAGTGCCTCGCTGATAGCGCCGTTGCCGCCAGGTAGCACATAGCGCTGGCTAAACAGCTCGGCAGTCATGTCTGCTCCAGCCAAAAGCGAAATATCATCAGCGCTGCCGCAAGTCGATGATTTTAAAAGCAATCTAGATAGGCTCTAAACTTGCCATCAAGGGCGGTGAGTGACTTGCTAAAAGGTGTGTTATCGGCAGTAAACAGAGCCGAGTCAAAATCAGCCAGTGTTTGTTGCCTCAAGCTTTTAGCTATGGGACTGACTATTTCTTTTAGCTGCTTAAGACCTCTCGCTGCAAAGTTTTGAGGTCTTTGCCAGCGTTTATCGAGCCAAAATGCGTCCATGTTTTGGTCCAGGCAGGCAGGTTTGAGTCCCAACTCTGCTGTCAATTGCCCGGCAGGTCCATCGTTATCGACAAAGTAGGCTGCACCCAGAGCATAATCAAGCCCGTTGTGGCTGCCGCTTATCGACTGGCCGCCGGCTCTGTCATATTGCTCTAGTAGTATAAAACTCTCGCTTTTGAGCTTGTATGCGGCAGCTAGAGCGGCAATACCGCCGCCGACGATGACAAAGTCCACTTTGTCCGCGGCGCTACCATCGGCTTTTAGGCTTTTGATGTCAGGCAAATCGCCATTGCGCATTTGATGGCCCACGGCAAAGTCGTCACCCAGCCATCGTGAGTATTTGTACTTTTTGCTGCGCACACTGCCAAAGCTGCTGGCTCGACCTGCGCCTTTAATAGATTTGGATTGACCTTGCGCTGGTCGTGCTGCCAAGAGATCGAGCCAGTTGGCACCGGCTGCTAAGGCTGCCAGCTTGGCTGCCTTGACCACAAAACTGCGCCGGGAAAGAGTTTTATTTTCTTCATCCAGATTTTGCATGTGTTGATTTTAGACCATTGGCCCCGGCTTAAATGGGGACTTTGGGGCAAAAGCGGCGATTAGTGGTCCACACTCCCAGCGACCGGCAGATCTAGCGATTACCTTTAGATTGGACTACTTGACTGCTCCATTGGTTAAAATAGCGCCGTAGCCAGCTATAAAAGTAGTTGGCATCCTGTGGCTATCTCTAGCGAGTGAGGCAAAATGGACGCGACCGTCAAAGAAGGAAAACCCGCCGTGGAAAGTAAAACCCGTGAAAGCTTAACTGAAGCCATCGCGCGCATCACAAAGGGCGGCGCACCCAAATATCACGCCAAGCTAAAAGAAGACGGCAAAATGTTTGTCAGAGACCGTCTCAAACTTTTGCTCGATCCTGGCTTTGAAATCGAAGACGCTCGTTTTGCCAATTGCCGCGAAGCTGACCTGCCTGCTGACGGTGTTGTCACCGGTATCGGTCAAATCGAAGGCAAAACAGTTTTGCTACATGGGCAACGACGCCACAATCAAAGCTGGCTCATGGGGCTGGCGCACAGTCGAAAAAATCATTCGCATCCAAGAGACCGCAGCTAAACTGAGAGTACCGCTCATTTATCTGGTGGACTCAGCTGGCGCGCGTATTACTGACCAGGTCGAGATGTTCCCCGGTCGCCGCGGTGCTGGCAAAATATTTCACAACCAGGTGCAACTCTCTGGCTATATCCCACAAATTTGTTTGCTCTTTGGACCATCAGCTGCTGGTGGCGCTTATATCCCGGCGTTTTGCGATATCGTCATCATGAATGATGGCAATGCCTCAATGTACCTGGGCTCACCACGTATGGCTGAAATGGTCATCGGCGAAAAGGTCACTCTGGAAGAAATGGGCGGAGCCAAAATGCACTGCTCAGTGAGCGGCTGCGGCGACGTGCTCGTTAAATCAGAAGCAGAAGCGATTGATATGTGCAAACAGTATCTGCGCTACATGCCCTCTAACTGCGACGCTAAAGTAGCTGAGTTGCCAGTTATCGAGCCAAAGGCATTTGAAAAAAATCTGGAACAAGTGATACCAGAAAAAGAAAATGTGCCCTTTTGATATGTATCAAGTGATTGATAGATTGATTGATGAAGGCAGCTGGTTTGACGTCAAAAAATTATTTGCTGCTGAGCTTATCACTGGTTTTGGCCGTATCGGTGGACGAGCCGTTGGTATCATTGCCAACCAGCCCAGAGTCAAAGGCGGCGTGCTCTTCCCAGATAGTGCTGACAAAGCAACTCGCTTTATCTGGCTTTGCGACGCATTCAACATCCCATTGCTTTTCTTGGCTGACGTGCCTGGCTTTATGATCGGTACAAAGGTAGAGAGAGAAGGCATCATCAGAAATGGTGCCAAAATGATCTCGGCTGTTTCATCAGCCAGTGTGCCTAAAATTTCTGTGGTCATCCGCAAAGCCTATGGTGCAGGTCTCTACGCCATGTGCGGACCAGCGTTTGATCCAGATGCATGCATTGCACTACCTACTGCCTGGATTGCTGTTATGGGTCCTGAGGCTGCTGTAAACGCTGTGTACTTTAACAAAATTCAGGAATTGCCTGAAGCTGATAGACCAGCATTTGTAGAGAAGAAGCGCGCTGAATACCGTGAAGACGTGGACCTCTACAAACTTGCTGCTGAGCTTGTGGTGGACGATATCGTCCAACCTCTGGCATTGCGTCATGAGTTAATCAGCCGCTTTAATGCATACGCATCTAAAGAGCAGACTGGTTACAAGAAGAAGCGCAGTGTGTTGCCGGTGTAAATCACATCCGAATTATCGCAAAGGCTAATTTTGAATTAAATCAAACAGATACTCAGCCAATAGTGGCTGAGTATTTGTTTTTGAGTGTTTTGAGCTGCCTTTCAGCTTCTTAAGTTGCCTAATCAGAGCATTTTTTTAGGACCTTCTACGTAGACCTTGAACTTAAAGTTTCAACTATTTGCCGAATAAAAGTGGAAACTTTTGAGGGGAGATGGAGTCCTGCAATCAGGTGATGAGGATATCGATTTACGTTTCGGTATTTACTTGCACAGCTCATACAGTCCGTGTCAAGTGGCGCGAGCAACCGAGGAATAATCATGAAATGTCAGCCAATAAACTCGTATAAAAAATTGAAAGTGTTAGCACTGAGTGCTCTTTGTGTTTGTCTAATGCCTGTAGCCGCCAACGCCAAAAATAACAACGACGATGCCATAACTCAGGTCACAGCTAATAATTTTACTGTCACAACTCAAAACTTGAGCAGTCGCATTAGTGGATACGTCTCAAATGGTCAAATCAGCCAGCAGCAAGCCAATGACTTCAACAATGAGCTGAGCCAGATCTCGAGTCAGGCCATGACGACTGTGGCCAATCCAGCTGCGGCTCAGCAATCTGTCAATGTCTTTGGTGATTTCACCAATAAGGTTATTGCAGCGGCTGCTGCCAACGGTACATATAACAACAGCGGCTACGCCTATAACGGCTATAACAATAATGCAAACAACGGCAATAACTATGCTAACGGCGGTTGGAATGGCAACGGCTACAACAACGGCGGTTGGAATGGATTTAATGGGAGATTTTCTCAAACCAAAGCAGACTGGCAAGCTCGTATGGCTCAACAAAAAGCCGCTAGAGATGCCCAAAGACAAATCAGTGGACGTAACCGCTGGGGATTTTAAGACTGCCCCCCGGATTACCTTATTTCTATGGCCCCTTTCTTTCCGTTCGCGTTTATCCCAACCGCCCCGCGGCGGGGCTGTTGCGGGCCGGCGGGGGGGCCCCACCACCAGGATTTATAAGTATTTCTACCTGTGCCAGCCCCGGGGCCGGTGTTCTCTTTTTCCCCACGCACCAAAAAAACCCTGCAATGTAATGTGCAAAAAAGAGAGAAGCGTTAGTGGATAACGCTTCTCTCTTTGTGGTTGGTGTGCAGGTTTGACCCTTTGGTCCTTAAACTAATGAGGGTTGAGCCGTCGCTGGTTTGGGTGCTTCGGCTACAGCTTCTTTGACAATTTCACTGACTGATTGCAGTGATTGTGCTTGTTTTGCTGCTTGCAAGTCGGAGCTGAGTGCTACGTCTGACTTAAACTGCTCTTCTTCGGTGGAGCCTTTGAGCGCTCCAGTCGAGGCTTTGCCACCAGATACAGCCATCAATACCTGGTCAAAATAACCGGTACCGACTTCGCGCTGGTGACGTACTGCTGTGTAGCCTAGTTCTTCGTTTTCAAATTCTTCCTCTTGCAGGCTGACATATGCACTCATGCCTTTGCGGGCAAAAGCGTGAGCGAGCTTAAAGGCGCTCATATTGGTGGCATGCCATCCAGCTAGAGTGATAAATTGATAGACATAGCCCATGTCGCCCAGTTGTTGATTAAAGGTGGCGATGGTTTCTTTGTCTAGATGCTGATTCCAGTTAAACGATGGTGAGCAGTTGTAGGCTAACAGTTTGCCAGGGAATTTTGCATGGATAGCATCAGCAAATTGTTTTGCTTCGGCTAGATCTGGTTTTGATGTTTCATACCAGATTACATCTGCATATGGTGCATAAGCAAGTCCGCGGGCAATGACTGTTTCGATGCCGTCTTGCACTTCAAAGTAGCCTTCGATGGTGCGCTCGCCTTTGATAAAGGGACGATCAGCTGGGTCAATGTCTGAGGTCAAAAGTGTTGCGCCGAGAGCGTCAGTGCGGGCGACGATAATGGTGGGGACATCGAGTACATCAGATGCCAGTCTGGCAGCTGTCAATGTGCGGATAAATTGAGCTGTCGGCACGAGCACTTTGCCACCAAGGTGACCGCATTTCTTTTCGGAGGCTAATTGATCCTCAAAGTGTACGCCGCTGGCTCCGGCTTCAATCATGCTTTTCATCAGTTCAAAAGCGTGGACTGGTCCGCCAAATCCTGCTTCGGCATCAGCCATGATTGGCACGTACCAGTTGCGCTCTACTCCGTCTTGTGGTCCGCCTTCGCTGGCTTCAATCTGGTCGGCACGCATCAGGGCGTTGTTGAGACGTTTGACTAATTCTGGTGCGCTGTTTGATGGATAGAGGCTTTGATCAGGATAGGTTTGCTTGGATGAGTTAGCATCAGCAGCTACTTGCCAGCCACTGAGGTAGATTGACTTGAGACCGGCACGTACCATTTGTACTGCTTGAGAGCCGTTCATAGCACCGAGAGCTACAGTAAAGGGTTCGCTGTTTAGTGTTTGCCAAAAGCGCTCAGCACCTAGCTTGGCTAGAGTGTGCTCTACTTTTATCGAGGTGCGCAGACGGACGACTTCGGCGGCACTATAGTCGCGTTTGATACCACTCCATCGTGGGTTTTCAGCCCAGGACTTTTCTAATTGCTTTGTTTGTTCGACAAAGCTAGCACTGGGAGTAAATTGCTTTTTGCTCTCTGTATGCAATTCCATCTGATTAACCTCTTAGTAGTTGTTTGTATGCGGGTATCGTCAAAAACTCAACAAATTGATCACTTAAGATAATTTGATCCAAAATCTTTGCTGCTTCGCTGTAGCGGTTGCCGGGTTGTGCCGATAGCTTTGCTAGAGCTTCGTCACGCAATTTTTCGTAGAGGGCACTTGTGACGACATCACCTTCTGCCGTTTTTGTTTCGCTTTTAATCCACTGCCATATCTGGGCGCGGGCGATTTCGGCTGTGGCAGCGTCTTCCATCAAGTTGTGGATAGCAGCAGCACCAACACCGCGCAACCATGACTCGATGTATTGCAGAGCAACATCGACATTGGCTGCTACACCACTGGTAGTGACTTTGCCGCCATCTATTCTGGTGTCAAGTAGTGCTTCGGATAGTTTTGCTGCATCTGATTTCCCTGATTCATCTTTACCAGAGACGTCCTTCTGATTAGGCTTGTCTTTTAGCACGCTATCAAAAATTTCTCTTGCTACCGGCACCAGGTCTGGGTGCGCCACCCAGGTGCCATCAAAGCCGAGACCGACTTCTCTTTGTTTGTCTTCTTTTACTTTGGCAAAGGCGTTTTGATTGACTTGCTCGTCTTTGCGACTGGGGATAAATGCTGCCATGCCACCAATAGCATGGGCGCCGCGCTTGTGGCAGGTCTCAACCAATAGCCTGGCGTAGGTGCTCATAAAGGGCACGGCCATAGTCACCTGCGCTCTATCTGGCAAGGTAAAACGATTGTGTTTCCGGCATTTTTTGATAAGGCTAAATATATAGTCCCAGCGGCCGGCGTTGAGACCGGCAGCGTGTTCTTTTAGCTCAAAGAGGATCTCGTCCATCTCAAAAGCTGCCAGGATAGTCTCAATCAAGACGGTGGCGCGGATGGTGCCGCGGGGGATTTTGAGCCAGTCTTGAGCAAAGCAAAATACATCTTGCCAGAGGCGCGCCTCTAGATGACTCTCCATCTTTGGGAGATAAAAATAAGGACCTGACTGTCTAGCAATCAGGGCCTCGGCGTTGTGCAAAAAATAAAGTCCAAAATCAAAAAGGCTGGCAGAGATTGGCTCACCGTCTACTTCAAAGTTTTGCTCTGTGAGATGCCAGCCGCGTGGTCTGACCACCAGGGTTGCTAGCTCACTGCGCTCTTTTAGGGCGTAGACTTTGCCTTCGGGGCTTGTAAAAGCAAGGGTGCCGCGTACTGCATCATAGAGATTGACCTGACCGTCGATTACGTTTGCCCAGGTGGGCGAGAGCGAATCCTCAAGATCAGCCATAAAAACTTTGGCGCCGGAGTTTAGAGCGTTGATCATCATCTTGCGCTCGACTGGTCCGGTGATTTCCACTCGGCGATCATCGAGATCGGCTGGGGCTTTTGCTACTTGCCACTGGCTCTCTCTAACACCTTTGGTGCTTGCCAAAAAGTCTGGCATTGCGCCATTGTCTATTTCTACCTGGCGCATGCTGCGGGCGGCGAGCAGGTCCTGACGGGTGGGGTTAAATTTGCGGTGCAGTGCAAAGAGAAACTTCTTTGCGTCAGCTGTGAGTATTTGCTCTATTGCTTTGCTCTCCACTTTTGACTCCGTTTTATTGAGGGTAGTGCTGGTGCCGATCATGTAAACCTCTTATATAGCGAGTCGTCAGAACAAATGAAAGAGCAGTTGAGTTTGGTGCGCCGTCCAGTTAAATGCACGGCAAAGCTCTGCTACCACCTGGGTAATAGCGCGGCAAAGCTCTAGCACTGTGCCAGCTATTTGCCAGCGACTGTGCCTGCTTTTGTAGATATGGATGCCTGATCTGTAACTGTTGATATATTGATATATTGATCGAAGAAAATCAATACATCAATATATTAATCTTTGTGACGGTCTCCTTCATTGACATCGTCCGGAATGCCCAAGGGACCAGCATCGCGATCGTTGGGGGTGTCTCCAGCGCTGGTACCGGGAGAGATCTCTGGCTCCTGGCTCAGCTCATCCTTATACCTATTAAGGAGGACATAGATGGTCGGGATTACGATCAGAGTCAAAACAGTGGCGGTAATCAGTCCGCCCAACACTACTGTTGCCAGTGGACGCTGGACTTCAGCACCGGTACCGCTTGATAGGACTTTGGGGATGAGCGCCACCACCGCCACCATAGCTGTCATCAGCACTGGGCGCAGCCGCACATGGGCGCCGCGCCAGGCAGCGTCAAAGGCGGTCATGCCTTCTTTTTGCATTTGCATGATGTAGCTCACCATAATCACGCCGTTTTGCACTGACACACCAAAGAGGGCGATAAACCCGATGATGGCAGGCACCGATAGAGTCTGATGTGAAACAAGCAAAGCAACGATGCCGCCAATCATGGCAAACGGCACATTGAGCATAATTAGCCCTGCATTGCGCACAGAGTTAAAAGAGCTAAAGAGCAAGACAAAGATCAATACCAGCACCACCGGCACCACTATGCATAGACGTGCCATGGCTCGTTGTTGGTTTTCGAATTGACCGGCCCAAACAATGCGATAGCCCTTTGGCAGGGGCACATTTTTGGCAACACGCTCCTGTGCTTGAGCGACAAAGGAGCCGAGGTCTCTGCCTCTCACGTTAGCCATAACTGCGGTCCGCCTGTGTCCATCTTCGCGCATGACGCAGACATAGCCGCGAGTGCGCTCAAGATTGGCCAGCTGCCTGAGCGGTATCATCCCGCCAGTGGGAGTCGCTACCAGTATGGAGCCAATTTGTTGAGGTGTGTCGCGGTAGTCCTCGTGAAATCTCACGATTAAGCCAAAGCGTCTGGATCCCTCAATCACTTCAGTGGCAGTTTTACCGGCAAGAGCTGTGGTGATTATGTCCTGCACGTCTTCCACGTTTAGTCCGTGGCGTGCAATGACATGACGATTGATATTGATATTAAACTGCGGCAAGCCAAGCATCTGCTCGCGTTGCATGTCGGCTGCACCGGGCACTGATGCTACTTCCTTTTGGATTTTTTGTGCCAAGCTATCGAGGACATGGATGTCGTCGCCGTAGATCTTGATGCCGAGATCCGCTCTGATACCCGCTATCAGGTCATCGATCATATCGGCGATGGGTTGGCTAAAGCTATACATCACGCCAGGTATGCCTTTGACTTTAGCGGCCATGGCATCAATGAGCGCCTCTTTGTTGTGGTAGTTTTTCCATTTGGAGTGGGGCTTGAGCCCGATAAAAAAGTCAGTGGACTCAACTCCATCGAGGCCTGGTCCGGTATTGGAGCGGCGGTGCGCGCTACGACAGTCTCGACTTCGGCAAAGTCTAGCAATATTCTTTCCAGCGTCAATGCGAGCTTTTCGGACTCTGAGTGGGCGATACTGGCAGGCATTTTTGTGCGCAGTAGTATCGGACCCTCATCGAGGCTGGGGATAAACTCAGATCCCAAAAATGGCAACATCAAAATACTCATAGCCAGTGCAATGAGCGAGATAGTCATGGTTCTCGCTGGATGCATCATTGCCGCTTTGAGGGCGGGGCTGTAGCCTTTAAATACAAAATGTAGTGCCGGGTTTTCTCTCTCAACTATTGGCATTTTCATAAACCAATAGCAAAACAAGGGAATCACTGTCAGCGATACCAATAGTGATCCCAGTAGGGCATAGATAAAGGTCAATGCCAGTGGCTGAAACATCTTGCCCTCCACGCCTTCTAGCGTAAAGAGCGGGATGTAAACGGAAATGATAATAGCTATAGCAAAAACAATTGGTTTTCCTACTTCTAAAGCTGCTTCGCGTATGACTTCCAGCGCTTCTTTGCCTGGCTTGGGATTTTTGTGTGCCAGGTGTCTAAAGATGTTTTCGACCATGACTACACCGGCATCGACTACGATGCCAAAGTCCACCGCTCCCAGTGTCATGAGGTTGGCTGATAGCCCTGAGTATTTCATCAGGATAAAGCTAAAAAGCAATGACAGAGGAATGATCACAGCCACAATGAGGGCACTGGGGATGTGCAAAAGCACGGCTGTCAAAACGACAATGACCAGTCCGCCGCTAAACAGTAATATCTCTTTGACTGTATCGATTGTTTTGTCGACTAGCTCAGTCTGGTCATAGTATGGCTCGATGTGGACACCAGAGGGCAGGTCTTGCTGGATCTCGGCGATGCGCTCTTTGACGTGCTCAACGGTGCTTTTGGTGTTTGCACCTTTGCGTGTCATGACGATGCCGGTGACAGTCTCGCCCTGACCGTTGCGCGATGCTGAGCCGCGTCTAAATGCCTTGCCCTCCACCACATCAGCTATCTGCCCAATCTTAATGGGGGTGCCGTCAACTGTTTTTAAGACCACGTCTTCGATATCGTCGACGCTTTTAAACCGACCAATACCTCTTATGATTACTTCTTCTCCGGCCTCTTCGATAAAGTTGCCGCCGGCGTTGCTGTTGTTTTCTGATAGTGCAAGCATCACGTCATTGATGTGCACGTTAAAGGAGCGTAGCGTGTCAGGATTGACCTGTACTTGATATTGTTTGACAAAGCCACCATAGGTAGCTACGCCTGCCACCCCTGGCACAGATCTGATGCGCCTTGATACCTCCCAATCTTGCAAGGTCCTCAGCTCGGTCTCGCTTGTGCTGGTACTCTCCAGGCAGTACATAAAGACCTGGCTAAAGCTGGAGATAACAGGACCTAAGGCTGGTGTTGGACAGCCAACAGGCAGGCTGGATTGGGTTTGCAAGAGTCTTTGCTGGACAAGCTGTCTGGCAAAGTAGACATCAGTGTCGTCTTCAAATATGGCAGTGACTACTGATAGACCAAATGCCGAGAGCGATCTGATTTTTTTGACTTTAGGCAGACCATTGAGGGCTGTTTCAATCGGATAGGTGATTAAGGTCTCGACTTCTTCTGTGGCCATACTCTCAGGCTCAGTAATAATCTGCACCTGGACGTTGCTCACATCTGGAAACGAATCCAGCGAGATGGTAAGCATGCTCCATACGCCTATGCCGGCTATCGCCAGCGCTGTAACAGCAGACATGACTCTGCGCCCAAGAGCAAAATTGATTAGGTTGTCGATCATTTTGATACCTTGCTATAGCGTGCGCGCCAGAGCGCGACAACGCAACCAAATGCAACACGTACCTACGGGCACGCATCCAATGGCACAAGGTTTAAATAAGTAGGTGCCGTCTCTCGAGCCAGAGCGGAGCGCCCCGCGGCGTCAGCGGCAATTGCTGCCTGAGCCAACGCCCACAAACGGCCTGACGGTTGGCAAAAGCTGACCAGATCCAGAGAAATACAAGCAAGCTCAACAGTGCTTGATAGTGCACGGGTGCCAGTGGAGGCAAGTCTTGGACTAATTTGTGAGCGGAGTCAGTGCGACTGGTCAAAAAGGGATCAATAGTGACAACGTCCTCAGGATCGGTATCCTCCAATCTCTCGGGCGTCAAAGTGGTAATAGTGTGCACGCCAGCGGCAAGGGAGTACAGCTGAGAGTAGACCACCAGGCAGAGAAATATAGATAGAAATAGCTTCTTTAGACTCATTGGCGCGTGATTGCTGCCTTGACCTGCTTGAATTGGGCTTAAAAACCAATATAACACCAAAACGAGGAGCAGCGATATTTATTTGCCTCTCAGGTATTGTCAACTGTAGGGCTAAGCAAAGATTTCACCTGGCGAGTCGCTTTGTCGCTAAGTGGTACCAGATATAGCACCATGCTCTGTTGTATTTTACCCAACATTTTTTTAGGGCTGTAATCTTTTGTCCGATACAGATCCCCCTGGCTAGATTGTTATATCGTCAATCCGCTGGCTGTTAGAAGCTTGATTTGCACACTAAACGACACGATTGTAAAAAAATATAAAAAAGGCGTTTTAGCCGTGCAGAAACCCGAAGTTTTTGGTAAAAATGTAATTGTTCGATGTTCGAATTCGATGTCAGCTGACGGTCTTTAGTCCACTGTACGTTGTAAATGTTCGATGTCCAATGTCCGATTTGATGTCAGCTGACTGTCTTTTGTCCGTTGTACGTTGTAAATGTTCGTGTTCAATGTTCGAAATGATGTTCGATTTGATGTCGGCTGACTGCCTTTAGTCCGTTGTACGTTGTTACTGCTGGATGTCCTATGTTCGATGTGATGTCAGCCGACTGCCGATGTCCGATGTACGATGTCCGTTTTCAATGTTCGATGTTCGATGTACGTGTTCAATGTTCGATGTTCGATGTTCGAGTTCAATGTTCAAGTTCAATGTTCGATGTTCGAAATGATGTTCGATTTGATGTCGGCTGACTGCCGTTAGTTCGTTGTACGCTGTTACTGTTCGATGTCCGATGTTCGATGTGATGTCAGCCGACTGCCTACGTCCGAAGTACGATGTACGTGTTCAATGTTCGATGTACGTGTTCAATGTTCGAGTTCAATGTTCGATTTGTAGAGTAGAGGCAGCCCCATTTTGATGGGGCTGCCTTTGGGATTTTTATTGGTAGATCAATTGAGCAGCCGCTGCAAGATAGTAATCTTGGTAGGCGGCTATTTTCGTTGGCGGCGTTAATTTTGGAATAGCTCTTTGCCCCGGGAACCTCTTTGGAGAAATCGCATGAGTTGAGAAATTGGCCTGATTTTTCTCACTCAACCCGGTTCTCATTTTGATGCTCAGGCAATTGAATTTAGTATTTCCGATTGAACTGAACTGCGCTTTTAAGCGTTCTTACAAATGGAGACAGGAAATTGCAGCAAACTATTGAGGTCTCATATGTCGGTTTATTTGATTCGCAGATATATAAGTGCTCTTCCACGCCATCAACTGTTCGCAAGTAGAGAGCTATTGCACTTAAGCTCCCGTAGCAGTGTCGATAATACCTTGAGTTGTCTCGTTTCTGATGGCTATATCTTCAGGCTAGCCAGAGGTGTATATATCAGGGAGATTCCGTCCTGTGGATTGCCTAGCGCCGCTGCAATTGCAAGGTGTAAGGCTAGTGCATTTAAAAAGCAAATTGTCATCCAGGAAGGCTCTAGGAATGAATTTTTCATAGCAGGACATAGGAGCTCTTTTGTTTATAACAAGGAGCGCATCGTTTTTAAGTCTATTGGTCAACGCAAGGTAGCTTTAGGTGACAACAGAGTTGGCGATGCAGTCAGGCAGCTCTGGAGCGTTGGTGAATACGATATGAGCAAAGCTAGATTTATCGAGATAATGTCACCTTTGTCTATCCGTGAAAGACAGGAAGTTAGGTCCGTGATTAACTCCTTGCCAGCGTGGTTGTGTAAGTGGATTGATGCTGGTGTTTTGCCTGGATTCGAATTACGCATTTCTGCTCTTAAGGATTTGCGTGAGCACAAGGGTAGCTGGCAATCGTCTTAATTGAGGTAACCGAAGCTCCTAAATTGCCACTTGCGAACGCTTGTAGTTTACTTCATTGCTTTCAATTGTTTGCCAGAGCTTCTGTCTGTCTTCACTTCTGTGAGTTTTATCTAGAGACTCGAGCAATTTTGAATAGGGCTTTGCAAGTTTGCTAAGCTGTCTGGTTCTTGACCCTTGTGCGATGTAATAGACTCTTTTGCCTATCTCCAGTCGAGCTTTCAATAGCTCCTTGAGCAAGGTCGTATCCTTATCATCCCGATGATAAAACAAGAGTGTGTCCAGGAGCGCCTCGCTGCGGTTGCTATATGGATCTGTTTTGAGCCGCCCTTTGTATTCTGCAAGAGCTTGAGCGATGTTTCCCTTTATTATTCTGTGGCTGTTGTTAAGGGTGACTGTGTCTTGCGTGTCGGAGACTTGCGAGACCTCAAAGCGTTTTTGATTATTTAAGTAGGATTTGAGTAAGGTCACGGCACCAGCAATATCACCAGCTTGTTTCATGACCTCAGCATTTGCTTTGACTTTGTCGTAGTCATCCATGGTGACACCATAAAGAGTTACTATCGCTCTGCCTTCTCTATATGACTCTATTGCTTCTTTATAGAGAGTCGCTTTGGCATAGGCTTCAGCAAGGGCATAGTGAGTATTCGCAATACAAAAGGAGTTAGGCGGTAGATCGCGCATTTGTGCCGCTAAAATCCTTTGCAGGATATTGTTTGTGACCAAGATCCTTGACTGATCCAAATCGCCCACAAAGCTTATCAATGAGTCAATACCGTTTGTCGCATTCAATTCGGATTCATAAATTGACTGGATGTTTGTTTTTAGTAAGTCGTCTAGTGCTCGATATGCTTCCTGGTACTGTCTGTGCTGTATGTCAAACATGACTACTTGGGCCGCTTGCAGGCTGGCTTGTGGACTCTCTTTTGTGCATAGTTCTTGGTATTTGCTTGTGGCCTTTATCAGTATGTCCTTGCCAATTTTGTATTCATTTGTTTGTTCGGAGCCAAATGGTAGATCGTATTTGCGCACATCCCATACTGCAATAAAGGGCTTGTCTGATGCCATTTGGGCTGATTCTTTTGAGCACATGTCAATTGCGTGCAAGTAGTGGCTCTGTCCTTGTTGCCATCTGTTATCGGAGATCTCGGCAGCTGCCAAATCTCTCCAGGCTTGAGCGCAATATAGCGGATGAGATTGTTCTCTTAACTTGGCTAGGTGCTCAAGCATCTCAATCTTCAAGTCTATACTTGGTCTTATGTATGCGTGTGATTTAAATGCTCGCTCACTAGCTAGAGCTGCCAGACTAGCTGCTATTTCTTGCTTGATTGGATTGCTATCTGGCACTGTCCTGTAAGCAGCCAACTCCAGCTCCAGGCGGTCGTCAGGGCTGTGACGCTTTAGTGCTGCCGCCAGCTCTTTGATAATGTCTATGCGTAAAGCAGTGTCGATTTTGTTTGCTTTATTGGCACATTTTAGTGCCAAGGTGAGGTAGCGTTCTTGGGCATCCGTATTGGTATATCCTATGCGCCATGGTTCATTTTGGGTGGATCTGGCAAGTAGTGCATATGCCTTTGCTGCCTCCGCATAGTCACCTGTTGCTTTAGCGCAATCTCCCAGCAGCAGATACTGTCTGGCTGGTACAAAGGATGTGTATATATCAAATGGCTGAGTCGCATGTTTGAGGCAAGGTACAGCTAGAGATGGTTGATTGGTCTGCGCATACAGCTGACCGAGCCTTGCGTCGAGTATGCCACCTATGCCATCTGGATCGCTAAAGTCTGTAGGTTTTGCCGCTGTGTATTTGGTGACACCTTGATTGATTTTTGATTTGGCTTTAAGCAATAGCTGCTTTGCCTCATCAAAGTGTTTGTGCTCAATGAGTGTCGCTGCAATGTTGGATACTTTGCAGCGGTAGGCCTTGTTGTATGTAAGATATTCTTGACTCCCATTTTTGATTTGCGCGGCTGCGGCGTTGTTAATTGCTTCGTTGGCTAGTGTGGCGGCACGGGCAAAATGGTCTAAGTGAGCTGCGTTGGCTGCAACATCGAGGAGGAGCAAGATACGCTCAGTGGTGTGCTGTTGGGATGGCAAACTGAGTGCGATATTTAAAATGCACTTAGCCCTTTCAGGATATCCCGCACCATCATAAAGATGGCCCAGCCATCGGAGCTTTTGTTGCTCACTAATTTGTGGCATGTGCATGGATTTATATAGTGCTTGTAAATTTGCATTTGCGGTTGACTTGGCACTTGTTGTTGGTTTGGCTTGCAATCGGCTTTGATTTATAGCGCGCTCAGCAAGAATGAGTGGTAGTCCATCTGCTGAGATCTTATGTTGAGCGATGTTTGTTTGTAGCGTATATAAAATCTTGTCGGCGAGTGCTGTGTTGCCACTATCAGAGAGTTGTCTGCTCAGTTGCATCAACACTCCAAACCACGAGAGTTTGTACTTTGGCATAGTAATGGTGCTCAGTATTGCATCTGGTTTTAAAGTACCAGCATTATGCAGATTGAGGGCTTTGTTATACTCACTCAGCACCAGGTCGACTAGCCGCTGGGAGTTGGCACAGTCATGTTTTACTATTGCGTCATTGAGCTGCCTTAGCTGCTCGTACCATAGTCCCTCTTGATCAATGGCTGCCATCATGGCGGGCGTTTTTAAGTGCTTTAGACGTGCTGTGCGTATTTCTTTAGGCGTGCGGCAAAGCTTTCGAACAACGATCCGCATATGCCAACTCACTGTCTGGTAGGTAGGACAGGGCACTAGCCTTGTCCGCAATTTTTATAGCGATATCACTAGGACTGCATTTATCGAGCAGATACCAGAATTCTTCCGAGTATGGATTGCACATTGGATCAGCATAGTCTCGCCCATCCATGGTGAGCATAAAGGTCTCTAGAGCTTTATTGGCATTGGCAAAGTCAGCAAAGGTCATATAGCTAGCAGCAGTGTCTTGTGCCTGGATATTTACTAGACCGGCACCAGGCTCAGGCTGCTGCTTTGCCAGTGTTAGCTGCCAGAGGCGATCTTGCCTTACGGCCAGATCAAAGTCCGGACTCTGCAAAGTTGATAGACGATTGAGTGCGTTGTAATCATTCAGCAGTTCATTTTGGCAGTCTAGGCTCTCAAAGTATCCTTTGAGTTGATAGCCATATTGATTCTCACCGGTATCTACGTGCTCTTGCTCAGTTGTGACCTCAAACGGATTGGCTAGCTGCTGAGCATTTGGCTTTGGAGGGACGGTGTTGCTGCCGTTGTCTATCGTAGTGGTATCGCACCAGCCGTTGGTGGTACCGCATAGCAACATCGAGGCGCATAGCAATATAAGGATGCAGCTCTTTGGAGCAGATCTTGGTCGCACTATTTGACCCCAAAAGACACTTGAAGTTTATAAGAAGCAATCTTAACTGCTATTGTCTAGTTTTGCTTGGAGGTGGTGCGATACGATCGGTCCATAGTTTGGCAGGCTTTTGCCCAGGGTTTACTGGATTGCTTGATTGGCATTGTTTCTTTTGCGGAAGCAGATGGAGTTAGCAGTGCAAGCATTGTTAGGCAAGTCGGTAATCTCTTGAGTGTCATCTCAAACCGTCCTGTAGTTCTTCGTTTCGATACAATCTGACTGCTTGCAAATTCAAAGTGGTCTTAGGAAATTTGACTAGCCATTCACTAACTTGAGGCACAGTTTCTCTCAAGTCAGGCAATTAATTCTGGCTTGTCTGCAGGTGATTGTATTCTGGAGTACAGGGTAAGAATATTGTAGCTCGATAGAGAGGATTTTATGAAGTCTTGGTCCTTTCTGGTATCCCTTGCCATTTCTTTAGTTTGTTATTCGTCCCCGTCTAGTGCAAGCACATGTGCTGGGGCGAATCCCTGCCATGCTTGTCATACCTGTGAGTATTGCAAGCGTTGTTCAAAGCAAGGAGGTAGTTGCGGTGTTTGTAAGGGGGCTCATTCCAGGCTTTCGCATACACACAAATCTATCAAGCGCAAAATAGTTCGATAGGCTCCGTCGGCTCTTGTGAGTGGTGCTTTCACTGCAAGTGCGTAATTTTCTTGTGCCTTGTCAATTACATTTACTATCACTTCCGTAAACCATTAGCTGGGGGGCTTTATGTTTTTTGGACAAAGGTCCATTCGCTCATGTTCAACTCCAGTACACGCCTCGTACAATAATTGGCGTGTGGTTCTCTCTATTCTGATTGTTTTCGGAATTCAATTCGGTTTCACTACATCTCAGGTTCAATCTGAGGTATTGAAGGCTGGAATTAATCACAGCCTTCGACTTGACGCTGTGAAAAGTGGACTGAGGCAGGGAGACATTTTTAGTGAAAGTTCACTTCCAGCATCCGGAACCAAGCTTGAGTGGTATCGAGTGCCTCGCTGGATGAGCGGCTCTTGGAAAAAAACAACTCAATCCGCAGTCGTTGAAGGTCGCTTGCATCAAGTCAATTGCCTGAGTTCTGGATACCATGGGCTTCAAGTTGATAGGAATGGGCGAATTTGGGATTGCTCTAAAGTTCCCTTCAAGTCGTTGGCTGAGTACGATGATTCATTTACCATTGGACTTGTTCGCACCTTATGATCCTGTGAGTGTGAGTAAGGATCAAGTCATTGTGCATGTCATAGCAACAAATATCTCGGTTGATAAACGCACAAAGAAAATAGTTGATGTGGGGCAAGCAGACCAACTGCAATATTATGCTCCAAACCCCAGAGGTGGTCTGGACTGCAAGGTCAGTGGCGTTCGGTTTGATCAGGATGGCAATCGCTTGGCTCAAGCTCCGTCACTTACGTTTTCAACCTCGAGTCAAATTGGTGCATTTGAACCTGTTGATAAAGATCCAGAGGACAATACTGATTACTACAAATCCTTTTGTCAGTATCTAGCCGAGCACGGGATGCGCGAAGCGATCCCGACAAGGCTACCTGGCGAACCATGGATATCCTCACAGTAAGTTTGGTATCAAGGCGGTAAATTGATTTATGGTTAATGCACTTGTCAAAGCGATATTTGGAACTGTCATCTTGGTGATGGGTCTAGCATTGCCGGCGATTGCATTGGAAGAGAGCGGCTGGGTTGAAGATGACAATGTCGATCATGTATACATCGACAAAGAGAAGTGGGAGCGCAGCAAAACTGCGCCGTCTGCTAGCTATGCCACACCCTCTAGGGGGGATGAAGCTTATCGAACACCACCTCCGCTAAAGTCTCCAGTTAGTCGTCCTACCACCCGCGCTGTCGAGGACGAAGACGAGGACGGCATCGTATTTGATTCAAGTACTTCGCAAGCTCAATCAAAGCAGAGTAAGATGTCTGCTCTGAAAGATCCAGACGATGATTTAAGTGATAGCTCTTATAGATTGGGTTCACCAGCCCAACCAAACTTCAGCACGCCTGATAATCGCCAAGGCGCTTATAGGGAGCGCTTCACAGCGCCGATACCAGCCGCTAATGCAAGCAACACCGAGTCTTTTGCTGCCGGGAGTGTGAGTGGTACTGATTCACCAGCAAAGGACGGGAAGAAGAATTGGTTTTTGAATCCACCGGAAGTCCCCTGGATTAACTCCTTGGGCAGAGGCATTAAAAATACTGGTAAGGGTACTTTGAATGCAGTTGCTGCAGTCGGAGAGACCGGTGCAAACGTGTTGTCGTCTCCAGAGTTTTGGGGGCTGGTGGGTGCTGGTGCAGCTGCTTATGGCACCTATAAGTTTGCACAGCGCAATCCCTATTACTACGGCAGCGGCATGCCGTATTATCCGGGGATTACTCCCTATGCTATGCCTTACGGTGGATATAATCCAAATCTAAATTGGGTTAATCCCTATACAAACTCAAATGGTAGATTTGTGCCAGGCTATTTCAGGACGGCACCAAATGGGGTGCTTTATGACAACCTCGGATACTAAAATGACATTGGGCGGTATGGATCTCAAATTCTCTTTGCTGTTGCTGTACTTCAATTGTGCGGTTCTCTGCACATTCTTTGACGCTTTACCGGTTACTGCTCACCCGGTAACTATCAAAGTCCGCAATGTGCAAGGCAGCGATATCGAGCTGGTTACGCCCTATCTAAAGGAGGTTAGAAGACGAATTTCGTACTACTGGAAACCGCCTGCTGTAAGAGAGCCTTTAGAAACACGAGTTTATCTTGGGTTAAATCTCGATGGATCAATCATGCGTTGCGAGACCGAACAGCATTCCGGTGACGATGCATTTGATGAAGCGGCGCAGGAGGCAATTCGAAATTCTGCGCCATTTCCTACAGGACCTCAGTGCAGCGTAGCTGTGATATTGACTGAAATAGTATTCAAAAACGAGGTGGGTCCTCCACTTGCGCCGGAGCATGAATATCGCGCAGCTGCCGCTGCTGCTTCAACTTCTCCCAATCAGGGGCAGCGACCGATACCTGCTCCTAATGCTGGTCAACGAAGTCTGAGAGAGCCTAGTTTTGACAATGCAGCGGCGCCGTCTCACCAGGTGGTAACTATTCAGCAGCTTTTTACGAACTCAAGGGCTTCAAGCTGCTAGTGCATATCAGCTAAAGTTTATTCCTGATGATCAATTGATTCAATATAGAGAAAAACTCGAAAAATGGAGGAGCTTAACTCCACAGGAGAAGTTTGATTTAAGATGAGGACCATAACCAGACTTCGGACAGCTTGCTTGATTTCTTGTGCGATTAACTTCTGCTTGATGTCTGTTGTATGTGCTCAGAATTTGTCTACTCAGCCTCAGTCTGATAGGCCCAAGTCGGAGCCTCTCAAGATTAAGATAGAGCACACGACAATGCTTCGCTCTCCCTTTGTTGATCTCAAAGCTGGTGAGTCTGTTACTCGTAAAACTCCAGCCAAGGGCTCAGATGATTGGATTTTATTGCCGAATTGGCTGCCAGGAAAGTGGCGCTCTTACTCTGCCACTGAAATCGAATCTAGAGATCTTGTAAGTGGTATTGATGTTGAAGCAAATAAGTTTTTACCAGTTGGTGAGCTGGAGACTTTTGGCTTTCAAATGGATTCGGCGAGGCAGATATGGACTCCTGCGGAATATCCGGAGCCTATCTCAGTTTTCGGAAATTCGTCCTCCGGTAGCAATGATAGTCGCGTTTACCGCTCGCTTGTTCTTATTAGCGCAGGACCTGCAAGAGTTCAATTCAGGTGCACTGATCATGTATTGAACCTGGACCCGAAATCCAATAAATTTAAATCGACATACTCTAAAGAGAGCATTTGTACGTACGTGCTAATGGCACCGGATGTGATAGCAAAGTATTCGGATGCAATGTCTTATGATGCTAGCGGACATCAGATTAAGCAAAGCAAAATATCTGCGTTTTGCAAAAAGGAAGAACCCTTTGAAGTTGTTTCAGAGGTCGGAATGCGCAATCTCAAAGTTTCGCTTGCAAAATATCTGGAGCATCAGGGTATGGCAGATCTTGCGAGGGGGATGTGAATTGAGTTGCATTTTTCTGAGGCAAGCATTGACGACTACCTCAATGGTCTTACTGTTGAGCATTGGTATCGTTGGCTGCTACCCAGCCAGTGCATTAGATTCACTCGCGGAAGCTTATCTCGAACAGGGAAAGAAATGTTTTGATCGAGGTGACTTAGATGCAGCTAAAAGGCTATTTAATACAGCTGCAAGGAATGCTGAGAACGCCTATGATAGTAGATTGCACAAAGCTGCAATTTATAATAATGCAGGTGAGGTGTATCGGCGACTTTATGAAATACGTGGGCGAAGTTATGTCTGGGATGCTGAGGTTGACGGGGAAGGTGCTCGATTTATAAGGAATGTTATTCCTGATGAAAATATTGACAATGATTTTCCTGATCAAACTCCACTTTGGATGGCTGCTCACTATTTGAGTATGTCAATTAAGATCAAGGAACAAGAACTCGGTACATTTTCTTTGAATTTGGCAAGAAGTATTGAGAATCTAGCTGTAGTGTATTTGGCTGGCAATCGAGTTGATGAAGCTCTCGCTTTGCTACGAAAGGCATTGAAAATACGAGAGACGAAAGAAGGATTGTCTTCTTTGGAGGCGGCTTCTACCTGTTTTACGCTTGCCGAGGCGCTTCAGCGAAAGGGCTTACAATATTCCGATTCTGTAGCAAGAATCGCGGATCTAAAGGAGTCTATTCTTTACAGTCAAAGGGCATTAGGTATTTGGAGCGCGAATAAGTCGGGGTTAGAGTTGCAGGCAGGGGCGAACGAACAACTAGCGCTTACCTATTTTTATTTGGATGCTGAGACACCTAATTCAACAGAGCTAGATCAATGTGAAGTCTATTTGGATAGAGCCGAGTCTCTATACAAAAGGTCATTGCCTGCTTCCGCCAAGTCATATAGCGCATTTAAGTCGACCACAGCGGTGGCGACTAGATATATTTGTGAGTTCAGGCAGGGACAGTATTTTCAAGAGGTGAGACATAAGAGCGCTCAAGTTAGGAGGAATTATTTGCCTAAACTAATTCGAGCTTGTCGTCGTGCTGGTAATTCTGCGAGCGCCGCATTTTTTGAAGTACAGCTCAAAAGTTTGCTTGCAGGTCATAGCTGATGATGCACGAAGAGCACGCGCCTCGCAAAGATTTGAAGTACGTCAAGATTGCAGCAGTTGCAGTGCTGGTCTTGTCTTTTGTATTTTGTCTGGGCGGTGTCATGATAACTGCTCAGCAGAAGTCGGAGGCTGAGACCCGGAGAAGGGCTGATATAGCAAGAATGGCTGAAATCAATTTGGCTCGAATTAAGCTCGAGGAGACGGTTGCAAAAAATGAGCAAGAGGCTGTTGCTCGGGAGCGAGTTGCAACGATGAATTTGCATAAGTCATTAGCGAAGATGCGGAGATGGCCAGCGATCTACTTGCGTCACAGGCAAATGCGGGCAATACCGAGTACCTCTTGGTCAAACGATACAGTTTATGTTGCTCTTGAGCTTGAGGCGTCTCCAGAGGTTATCGAGTTGGCGGATGCGCAAAGGGAGGATTTTAGGTTGGAGTTGCTTCAGAGTAGAGTGCCGGTTGCAGATTTCATAATCGATCAGGCTGAGTTGCAGCTAGCTAAAGCTAGAAGTGGAACATGGTCAAGACTCGCTAGTGGCTGGCATCAATCTGCAATGTCGGCTGCTGAGTATCAGAAGGTCAATGGAGTCAGCATCGAGTATAGTCCGAGGAGTGTAAACAAATGAACGTTCTTCAATAGATCTTGTCTGAAAATGTTGTCGATAGTAGAGCATGGGATAAGAGTCAAATATGTCAAAGGCCGATCAAAACTTCGATTCTGTTTGGCAAGTGAAAGCTATGGCAAGAACCTGGAAGGCGATTAGAGACGGACTAAAGAAAGCGGATGCCAGAGATTGTTTGGACTATCTTGAGTTTGATCTCTTAGCTGAGCAACGCATTAGAGAGCTGAGACTACGAATAATAAATGGAACCTATATACCTAAGGAGCCTGGCAAATTTGAGCTTGCCAAGTCTCGCGGAGCATATCGTGTAATGTCTGTGTTGACTGCTGAAGACGCTTTGGTTTTTAGGCACCTGGTGGATCACATATATCGACTGGCGCAGAGGAACGAGCCAGTTGGAGTGTTCTTTGCTCAGGGGCAACCGACTCTACCGAAAGGTCCGAATTTAAAATCTTTAGATGGTATCGAGTTAGGAGATTATGACTCGGGTTGGGCTCTGTGGTTGAGGTATCAACAATATCGAACGAGAACGATGCTAACTCAAATACGACCTGTTTTGGTCGTTACTGATATAACCAATTTTTTGAGTCTATTCCACATGCAATCTTACTGGAATACTTATCGCATCTCGCTTTACCCCAGAAGTCGATTGGGCTCTTGGCTAGGATACTAGAACGATATAAACCCGGGGCTGGACACTCTTTAAGCCCGCAAATTGGTCTCCCCGTTGATCAGCACGATTGCTCCAGGGCGTTGGCACACATGTTTTTGTTTGAGCATGATCGAAGGCTATTAAATATTGTTGGAGCTAATCATTACGTTCGATGGATGGATGATCAGAATATTGCTGTAAAAACAGAAACTTATGCCAGATCAGTTGTACGTTTACTGACTCGGTCTTTGGCACATCAAAGACTTGTTCTCAATTCTGGTAAAACTAAGTTTCTGTCGCCGGTGCAAGTTTCTGATCACTTTCATCTCGACGCTAATGAACAACTTGATGGTATCGATTTGAAAATCAAGGCAAAACATAGTGGTCGGGAAATAAGAATGAGTATCAAGGCTGCTTGGAACTGTGCGTTCCAGTTGGAAGGGAAAGGAAATTGGGACAAGATACTGAAACGTTTTTATGGCTTTGCTGGTCGGTTAGGCATGAAGTTCTTAAGGAGGAGAGCATATAACGATCTAATCACTTATCCACTTTTAGCACCGCGGATTTTTGAATACTATGTTGCTTTGTCTGATTATGGGGGACTGCTGGAGCTATTTGACCGCATGATAGAAGAGCATGAGAGTATTTATGAGAGCGTAGAGAATTGTTTCTTCGAGACGGTTTTGAACTGTAATGTTCCGGATCATTTTCGAAAGCCGTTTCGGGAGTTTTGTGGTAAGTGGTTGAAGAACCCCTCGATAGGTTCTGGTCGACCGTTTTCACGGGGCAGTGCTGCGTTGTGTCTTTATTGGCTAGGGGACAAGAGATCTGTTAAGGCAATTAAACGAGTTCTTGACGCAGAGGGCATAGACTATCCGGCATCCAGCACGCGTGCTTTGGTGTCTGCTTACATCGCTCTAGCACCGGAGCAGTTGGATTATGCTCTCGGCATATGTGCACGAATTTCCAATGGTGAACTATCTTCTGTCTCAAGATTTATCCATGTGCTTTCGAATGACGGAAGTCTAAGATGCGCCTTACCTAGAATCACTCAGAGAGTTCCCTATTCGACTCAAATTCCTGTTTTTGAGGCTAGAACATGGCTGAGGCTAGAAGTGTTATCGCTCTCAAAAGCTACTGCTGTAAAGAAGTGGCTCAGGGCGCAAGAACTGACTATATCAAAGTGCAGTTTAGGTGATTGTGAGAAGAGGGCATTTGCACGTTGGCGCAAGCGTCTATATGATCAGCCGTAATGGAAGTTTTCTGGTCAGCTAACAAATCTTTAGGTGGGCGTGAGGTTAAGTGTAGGCAAATGCGTGGAGTTTCTCGAAATATTCCTATTGATTTAGATGAGTTAGTAGCTACATGTTATGACGAGCGTATCAGGCATATCGTTCGGGAGGCTGTTGATTGTTATAAGTTCGGCGCATATAGGGCTTGTATTGTGACGACTTGGATTGCCGTCGTTTATGATTTCTTATACAAAATTTCTGATTTGTCTGAGAAAGGTCAGGTCGATGCACGTAAGTTGGTTTTAGAATTCGGCGACGCTCAGGCTACAAGTAACTATAGGAAACTGTTGGAATTTGAGCAGAATATTCTGAGGCTCTCTATGGAACAGTTTGAGTTTATTACTGCAATGGAGTATTCGGAGCTATTGAGGCTGTTTGAGGATCGTCACAAGTGTGCTCATCCATCCATGAACACGGTGGATGAGCCTTATCAGGCGACTTCTGAGCAGGCTCGATATCATTTGCGCAACGCTTATAGCTTTTTCTTTAGACATGCTCCAACTCAGGGGCGTGGTGCTATCGAAAAAATTGAACGTGAACTGTTGTCAAATACATTTCCTTTCGAGAAGGGCGAGGCAAAAAATCGTTTACTCAGCGGGCCTTTGGGTTTAGGTGTGAAAGAATCGGTATGTCGCTCTGTCATCTTGATGGTTTTGACTTCAGTATTACATGAGGAACTGGGAGGAAATGTCCTAAAACAGCGTCTTTCGGCTATTGAGGCGCTTGCAGAACTTTGTCCTGATATTTTTGAGTCCACTTTGCGTCAACGGCTCAATGACAAGGTTGAGAAACTTGATGATACGACCAGGATCAAAATCATGCTTCTTGTACGTAGATGTCCAGCAGTTTGGGAATGTTTGCACGAAAATGAAAAGGACAAGTTGAAGCGATCTCTTTCTTGTCTGGATGCATCAGAGAATCCTGGACCACTTATCGCAGCGCTTTCAAATTTGGAGCTTAGAAAAATTGGAACCCAAAAGCTGTTACCTGTTGATGCTCTTGTCCTCAATTCATATGTGATAGCTATTGATAGACCTGAGCTTAAAGATTTAGTGTTGCAAAAGTTTGAGGTGTCTGAAGGTTTTTCAGTAGCTGCCTCCAATATGGAATACCTCATATTACCGATTGCCGATCGTCTTACTCTTGAGCAATATCGTAGGGTCTTGCAGTCCTTCGTTTCAAATTCTCAGATTAATGGTGCTAATTACTTCATGCCCAAGCATATGAGATCCTTTTTGCAAGCAAACGAGAAGTTTAGATCATTAGAATCAAATTCCTGGGAGATGGTGTACAACAAGATTTGTGAGCCAAGTCATTTATTGGAGAAAGAGTGGAGAACACTGCGCGAGATGCTGGAAGCCGAGTTTGGCTTCCAGCATTTGAGTTGAATTCGTCATACTTAAATTCACTGAGGTTAGATGCCTAAACTGTCTGAATTTCGATAGTGACATGTCGAGCTTATTTCCCCACAACCGCGTTAGCTTTTACAAACGCCGCCAGTTCTTTTTCATTTTCAAAGATTCTGCTATCGGGCAGTGAGTCGACCCAGGCGCCATCTTTTTCGATTGATACCATAAATTGATTAAACGCCGGTGCTAGCTGAGCAACTGGTTTTTCAAAGGCAGCTTCCAGATAAGTGGCATAGCCGTTTTTGTTGCCACCAGCTACCAGGCTGAGATACTTTTTGAGCTTGTCGTTTTTGATGAGAAACAGCGCGACCTGTCTTTGTTGTGCTTCGTTTTCTGCATTGGCGTGCTTCGCTTGCTGCACGATCTCAGGCAATTGCAGTGCTGAGCGTTCTTTGTTTCCCATCCATTTGGGATTCCAGCGCTCCGGGTAGCCGAGCATTAGCTTCATGCCCTTTGCGCCAGCGTCGTCGTGGATGCAACCGTAGACCAGATCAAATAGACAGGGGATGCCTTCTTCTGCCCAAAAGTCCAGACCTTTTTCTTCATTGAGCACAGTATGCATCAGCTCGTGCATTAGCGTGTTGTCGCCAGCACCGTCATAGGTGACTACGGCATTGCTGCCAGCCAGATACGCACCGTGGACATGGGTAGCAAATCCCATACGCTCTTTGAGAAATTTACGCGAAGCCAATTTGTCGTGCAAAATAAATAGCCCACGTGGAAAGACACCTTTGAGCTTGATTAGATTGTTGTCCACATAACCTAAAAACGACTCTGACAGCCTGGCATAGTGCTCAGCTTGCGGCTTAGGAATATCGCTGTAGATGATTAGATGTGGAGTCGCCACTATTGACTCAAACGATCCTGTGATCAAATCCACATTTGTTACTTTACGGCTGGGCATCACTGGCAGTGGCTTGCCTTGCAGCCCGAGTCTCATGGCCATGGCGCCCTCTGTTGTGGCGCGGGCGATGTCGCCCTGTCTCAGAGCTATTTGTGCGCTCAGTGAGACTGCCTCGCCGGTGGCATTTTTGCCAGCGTTTATCAGGGCTTGATTGACTGCATCGCGGGCTTTGATCAGATTGTCCTGATTGTAGTAGGCCTGAGCGAGATAATAAAAGCCGCGATAGCTGCGGTCATTTATCTGTGTTGCTTTACGCGCATCGGCGACAGCCTTAGTCTGTTCCTTAGGGTATTGCAGGTACATGCTGGCGCGCCCTATGAGGGCTTCAAAATTGTCCGGGGCATACTCTATTGCCTGACTATATTGAGCAATTGCACCGTCTTTGTCGTTTACGCCCTGGAGTGCTTGTCCATAGAGATAGCGGATCTCGCTGGATTTTGGCAGGGCCGTCTTGCTATCAATGGCACGTCTCAGATAGTCTTTTGCGGAGGCAAAGTCACCTAGCTCTAATAGCCCACGCGCAATGATGGCCACTGATTCTTCGCCAGGCATAGTCTTACTAGCGGCTGCAGCCTTAAATCCCTCCAGCGCACCTGGCATGTTGCCAATGCGACAGAGTGCTACTGCCCGTTGCCAGATGGGCTCCACCAGTGTTTTGTCGAGGCGAGCGGCCTGCTCAAAGTCGCGTATAGCCATCCTGTAATCGCAATAACCAAAATACGTCTTGCCACGCATAAGATAGAGCAAAGCATTGTTTGGTGTCTCTTGTATGCGCTTGTTGAGTGCAGTCAGGCAGTCTGTAAATTTGCGTTGTTTGATCAGTTCGACATAGGGCTGTTCGAGTGCTGCTTGCTGTTCGCTCCCGGCTGTGCCACCACCGGTTTCGCCACCGAGTGCTGGTTTGTCAGCATTGTTTTTCATTACTTCGTGGGCGTCTTTGACTGCCTCACTGGATGGATCGAGCGCTGTTACCGGTGGAGGAAAAGCCATCGCACTGCTTGTCATTGCTTGCAGCAAAATAATGGAGATAATCAGTGCGTCGCGTCTGCTCATCACTGCGCAGGTGGACGCTCAAATTGCGCCCGGACTAGTCTCGCATAGCTTGTGTTGGCTTCCACCAGGCTCTTGTGTGTGCCTTTTTCGATTATTTTGCCTTGCTCCAGCACCATGATTTGGTCTGCGTGCTGCACTGTCGACAATCTGTGCGCGATTACTATTACTGTGCGACCCTTCATCAGATTATTGAGTGCCTTTTGCACCATAGCCTCTGACTCGTTATCGAGAGCACTGGTGGCCTCATCCAGGATAATGATTGGCGCATCTTTGAGAAATGCCCGGGCGATAGATAGTCTCTGCTGCTGTCCACCAGACAGACGCAAGCCGCGTTCGCCGATGACAGTCTCATAGCCGTTAGGCATAGCCATAATAAAGTCATGGCAGTAGGCTGCTTTTGATGCTTCCCAGATTTGTTCTTTGGTGGCGTTGAGACTACCAAAGCGAATGTTCTCCTCTACTGTAGTGTTAAAGAGGAAGTTGTCTTGAGTAACGAGAGCAATCTGGTCGCGCAGGCTGTGCAGCTCGATATCTCTGATGTTATGTCCATCGATTGAGATGGAGCCTGAGGTGACATCGTAAAAGCGCGGTACAAGATTGGCCAGTGTGGACTTACCCGAGCCCGATAGTCCTACCAGCGCAATCATCATGCCTGGCTTGATCTCAAAATTGATATCGCTGAGCACCATAGTGCTGTGGTTTGGATAATTAAAATAAACCTGATCAAATTTAATTGTGTGTGGCACTTTTTTGAGGCTAATTGCCTGTGGTGCCTCGATGATATTTGATTCCTGGTCGAGCACTTCAAATATGCGCGATGCCGCTGCCAGGGCTGGCTGGATAACACCGTTGATACGACCGATGTTTTTGATAGGAGAGTAGAGCAAAAGCAGCGAGATGATAAAGGATGTTAGTGAGCCCAGGTCCATCTGCTTATGCACGACCATTGAGCCTGCCACCCAAAAGACACAAGCGATACCGATAGCACCGATCATGGCAAGTATTGGCGAGAGGATGGCCTCGGCTCTTACAGCTTTTATGGTGTTTCTAAAAAAGCCATTGTTAGTGGCCTGAAATCTCTCAGTCTGGTAGTCTTCGAGGTTAAAGGACTGCACAATCTTGGCGCCCTGGATGGACTCGGACAAGACCGATACCAGGTCCCCAATTGCTTCCTGTCCGCCGCGTGATGATTTGCGGATTTTTTTGCCCAGTATCGATACTGGTATCACAATCAGTGAGAGGATTGGCAGGGCAATCATCGCTAGCCAAAAGCTCTTGATCAAGATAACGATACTCAGACCAATGAGTGTGATGGTGCGACTGACTAGAGATTGAAATGTCTGAGAAATCGCTGCCTCAACGATAGCCACATCATTGGTCAGACGACCAATCAAGATGCCTGAGGATTGTCCCTGGAAGTACAAAAGCGGTTGCTTTTGCAAATGTCTAAATAGCTCATTGCGCAAGTCGCGGATGGCGGCGGCACCGACATAACGCACGCAGTAAGCTTCAAAAAATCGAGCAGTGCCCTGGATAAATGCCACAGCAAGTATCACTAGAGGTACATAACCTAATAGATGCAGCTGTTGCTGCTCAAATATGCGGCGCAGACCCTCGCCTGCTAGCCAGGCATAGGCGGCGTCCATACTGCCGGCTGGCAGTGCGGCGAGCAAGCCACCACCGAGCATGAGCCAGTAGGGTTTGACGTATTTAAAAAGACGCAGATAAAGCTTTATTTGATTGTCACCAAGCAAAGGTGCTTTTGGTGGTTTGGCAGGCTCGGGTGATGGAGCCGTGGCCGGTGCCACTGGTGCTGCGGATGTTGCCTCTGCTGGTGTTGCTGCTGTTGCCTCAGTTGCTGATTTTGCATCTGTTGCCGAGCTTGCTGCCGTTGCCGGTGTTTGCGCTATTGGCGCCGCCATATATGCATCACTAGCTACCTCACTGGGCAAGCTCTTTTGCAGTTCTTCTGGTTCGGCGGTCATATTACGGCTTCCTGGATGTGACATATAGTAGCTCTTCGGCGCAGTTGTCTACATAGTCTCCCTGTCCTAGCTCCTTGCGCAGTGTGAGGAGTTCGGTTTCTATTTCTTGTTTGAGTCCGGGCACTTCAAACAGGTCGAGGCTATATTTTACGAGCTGATCGGGTCTGCAATCCAGTTGGATTAGTTCAGGCACGAGTTGCCGACCTGCCAAAATGTTAGGCATACCCACGTTTTTGACTGTTTTAAAAAGTAAAACCAGTAGATAAGAGAAAAAATTGCCTTTATAAAAAATTATCATCGGACGCCCAAAGAGGGTAATCTCGAGCGTTGTAGTGCCGGACTTGGCCCAGACCAGGTCGCTGTTTTTGTAGAGAGCGTAGTTTGGGTTGATAGCGATAGTCGCCACGCGCTTGTTTGTACCCTCCATCAGAGGTTTGATTTTGCTCTTTTGGATATAGTCATTGATAAGTGGCGTTACTTTGGGCGTGGATAGCGATATCACAAACTGAAAGTCTGGACGCTTTGCCGCAAGCACATCAATAGCTTTGAGCAAAACTGGCATATGCGCTTTTATCTCTTGCTTGCGACTACCAGGCAAAACAGCGATGACTGGCTTATCCGGGTCCAGTCCCAGCTCGCCTAAAAACTCTTTGCGATCAGGTAGCGCGCTACTCTCTGGTAACTCGCGCATGAGGGGGTTGCCGACAAAACGGGCTTGCATGCTCTTGTCGAGGTAGAGCTGTTCTTCAAAGGGAAATGTATTGAGCATCTTGGTCAGTGATTTTTTCATCACATCGATACGCCACGGGCGCGAGCCCCAGACTTGAGGCGAGATAAAGTAGTAAATCGGTATATCGGGATTTTGTTTGCGCAGGTTGGTGGCAAAGTTGATGTTAAAGCCGCCAAAGTCTACAAGCAAGACAGCATCAGGCTTACGCTCACGCTCTATCTTGAGTAGAGTTTTGCGCATTTTGTAAAAAAACATGCCTTTGTTTATTACTTCAAAGATACCGAGTACTGCAAATTCACTGCAATCAAAGAGCACTTCCATGCCCTGAGCTTTCATCTCAGTGCCACCAGCGCCAAACATTTCTAAATCTGGCTGCATTTGTTTGAGTCTGGCGACAATCTTGGCTGCGTGCCTATCAGCAGAGATATCCCCGGCAATGATCATAAGTTTGGGAGCGGCATCAGACATAATCTGACCTCAATTAGAGCGTTGTTAGCGCTTAATGCCGACGTGCAAAGCCACCGTGCCCAGTGCTAGTGGTATGTGTCTGACGTCTTCGAGCCCTGCTTCTTTAAACATGGCAGTGATTTTGTCTGGCGCCGGATATGTGGAGAGCGACTCAGGCAGATATGTGTAGGCTTTTTTGTCGTTTTGCAAAATGCCGCCCACAACCGGGACGACTTTGCCAAAGTATGCCTTAAACACTGGCGCAAAAAGTGGCACCTGACAGTGACCGAGGTCGAGATTGGCTACCCGTCCGCCTGGCTTTACCACGCGTGCCATTTCGTCGAGACCTTTTTGCAAATCAGTTAAGTTGCGCAGACCAAAGCTGATGATCGCAGCGTCAAAGCTATCGTCCTCAAAAGGCAGGTCTTGTGCGTCTCCGCGTATAAAGCTGAGATCGGTATTGGTCGGTACTTTTTTTGTTTTGCGCAACGAGCGCGCGTCTGCTATGTCGAGCATATTCTGGCTAAAATCCAGGCCCACTACAGAGCTACCTGGCTCAGCCAGACGGGCAATCCAGAGCGACAGGTCGCCTGTGCCACAGCAAACATCGAGATAGTTGCCTTCGCCCACACCTTTGATAATTTCTGATACCGCTCTGATTTTCCAGCTGCGGTGCATGCCCATGCTGATTACATCGTTGCTGAGGTCGTAGCCTCTGGCGATGCGCTCAAACTGTTCGTGGACAAATTCGGCTTTTTCTTCTTGCGTAGGTAATTGAAAAGTCATTTTTGGGCCTGCTTGCTATTTAACGAAGCCGAAGCCCACCACAGTGCAATCCAGCATGAAGAGTGCAAATACGGTCCAGGTGAGACGGTCAAGTCCGGCTTCAGCACCGCGCTTGCCGCTAAATACTGTGGCTGCCGAGCCGATGCCCGCCATGCCGTCGCCTTTGGGGGCGTGCAATAGGATTAGCCCGATTAGAGCTACTGCCAAAACGGCACCGATTACAAGAAGAGCTATATATGCTGCGCTCATTAGTTTTTTTCACTTATAGACAATCAAACGCCCTAAACAGGCGCTAAAAGATTATATCCTATTAGATCTAAAGGTTTCCCCTCAGGTTAAGACCTGCATCATAGCTGTATCACGAGGTATGAAATGTCCAGCCCCAGCGTACATAGCGGCGATAAGTCGAGCCATAAAGTAGTAATTGTTGGCGGTGGGACCGCCGGTATCTCGGTAGCAGCCAGGCTCATGCGCGCAGTAGGGGATATTGATATTGCCTTGATTGAGCCCTCTGACAAACACTACTACCAGCCTCTTTGGACCCTCGTTGGGGGAGGGGTTTGCGACAAAGCAGAGAGCATGCGAGATGAATCTTCATTAATACCGACAGGCGTTAAATGGATCAAAGACAGAGTGGTGGATGTCAAGCCTGAGTCCAATGTAGTCAAGATTAGCTCGGGTGAAGAAATCCATTATGACTACCTCGTCCTGGCCCCGGGTCTGCAAATTGATTGGCACAAAATCAAAGGCTTGCCAGAGACCATGGGCAAAAACGGTGTCTGTAGCAACTATAGCTATGAGCAAGTGGACGGCACCTGGCGCACAATCAATGGTTTTAAGGGTGGCACTGCCATTTTTACTCAGCCCAATACTCCAGTTAAATGCGGCGGCGCTCCGCAAAAAATTGCTTATCTGGCTGAAGAGACTTTTAAAAATAATGGTGTCAAAGACCGTACTCACATTGTCTTTGCCTCTGCCAATGCTTCTATTTTTAGCGTGCGCAAATATGCCCAGACTCTGGACAAAGTGATTGCTCGCAAAAACATTGAGACGATGTTCCGCAATGATTTGATCGAGATTAATGGTCCTGAGCACTGGGCTCTCTTTAAACATCTCGATACGGGTGTGGAGACTAAACTGCATTTTGACATGATCCATGTCACGCCACCAATGAGCGCTCCAGACTTTATCAAGCAATCCAAAGTGGCTGACGCTGCTGGCTGGGTCGATGTCGATAAAGCCACTCTGCGTCACAATAAATACACAAACATATTTGCCCTGGGTGATTGCAGCAACTTGCCCACATCAAAGACAGGCGCGGCTATCCGTAAGCAGTCACCGGTAGTGGTGGCCAATCTTGTCTCGGCAATGCGCAATCAACCGCTCAGCGTGGAGTATGATGGTTATACTAGCTGTCCACTCGTGACAGGCTACAACAGTCTCGTCCTGGCTGAGTTTGATTATGACTTGCAGCCTCAGGAATCCTTCCCTTTTGATCAGTCGGAGGAGCGTTACAGCATGTATGTGTTTAAAAAGGATGTACTGCCTCAGATCTACTGGTATGGCATGATGAAAGGACTTGTATAGTGCCTGAGCAGGCGCCTAAGCTTCAAATGCTTTTTGATCGTTTTGTGCGGCTATTAGCTGCGGCAAAACTGCTTGAGGCAAGCGGCTGCGATGGCACTTGCCGCATCTTGCACCTGGGCGCGACTAGTGATGATCTGACTTTGTTTTTGCCAACTTATGACATAGTTGCTGCTCCATTCAATACAGCAGAAGACATGCTTGCTGTTGAGTCTTTTACTGATGATTCTTTTGATGCGGTTGTCACCATTGGTGAGTTTGAATATTTTTCTACCGCTCACCGCGCCAAGCTAATAAAGGAGCAAATGCGACTGGCTGGCTCACTTTGTCTGGTTGATTTTCCTAACTCGGACTGTCTCTCTGACTGGTTGCAACTGCTAGAGATCACATGCAGCTCGCAAGTGGCCACCTGTCTTTTGACTGGTCTGCCTTTTGCGCAAAATGTTATGGCTAGCTATACCAGAGAATTTGAACAGGTCAAACTCTACACGCATACAGACCGGACAAGCTGGTTGAGCTTTAGCGCGCTCGCTGGACTTAATAATCTGGCTGCCCGGATGATCAGTCCTCAGCTCAATTTGGAAGCGCAAGAGTATAGCCAGGTGCTACCCGCTAGCGATGATGAAAAAGTAAAAAAATGTGCTTACAACTTGGTTGTGGCTAAGCGCGCATAGTCAGACGATAGTCCCTGTAAGCAGCCACTCGACAGTGCAAGACCGCAATTGGTGTGCGCTCAGGCAATTGATGGTGGCGTATTGCTATCGAGATATCTTTGCAAAATAATTGCTGCCGCAACTTGATCCACTAACGCTTTGTTGTGTCCCGTTTTGACACCCTGAATAGTCAGGGTGCGGATGGCGCTAATGGTGCTCAGTCGTTCGTCTTCGTAGACTATTGGCAGTCCTGTCTCACGAGCTAGCTTTTTGGTAAATGAACGTACTTTTTCGCATTGTGAGCCGCTTGTGCCGTCCATGTTGGTTGGCAGTCCCACTACTATCTGGACAGCACCGTGGCGCAGAGCGATTTCTTTGACTTTTTGTACGTCGCTTTTGGTATTTGTGCGCAGCAAAGTCTCTAGACCCGCTGCCGTTAAATGCAATGGATCGCTTATGGCGACACCGATACGTCTGTCGCCTATGTCAAGACCAATAATGCGTGGTTTAGCGTTACTCATTGATCTAATATTAGCATTTTAAGAGCGCAACAATAGCCCGGCCACCGCTTTAGATGTAGATCTGATGCCCATAATCGGCTTGGGTATATATACAAAATATGCCCTTTGCCTGTAATTTTTGCAGCCAGCTATTGCCAATCAAAGGCAGTCGTCAATATAGGCCGCTGTCAGTTGGTTTTAGCCTAAAATATGTAGATAGACAATTGCTCTATAGTCAAAAACTTAACTGGAGTGGCGGATTGCAATGAGACTATATATGGTGCGTCATGGCATAGCTGTGGACGGATTGCGCGGTGGTATTACCCGCGATGCAGAGCGTCCCCTCACTGACGAGGGTCATGACGAGATGAAGTCCGTTGCTCGCGGACTACACAAGCTCAACGTTAAGCCTGATTTGATACTCTCCAGTCCGCTAATCCGCGCTAAGCAGACAGCCCAGCACATTGCTGATGCCTTTAAGCTGGAAGTAGCTATCACCGATAGTTTGGCTCCAGCTGTCAATCCGTCTCATCTATTTAAAAGTATCGCTCGTCACCCGCATGCCCGGGAGATATTTTTAGTCGGTCATGAGCCTGATATGGGCATGCTAGTTGGCACCCTGCTCTTTGCCGGGCCCGAGTGGCAAATGCCTTTTAAAAAGGCTGGCATCTGCCGCGTAGACATCACATCTTTGCCGCCAGACAATCCAGGCGTGCTCAAGTGGTACATCACGCCCAAAATAATCACGACACTGACCAAATAGATGCTGGAGGCGGCCATGCCTGCCCGTCAGCGTGCTACTTACCCGGGGTCTTTAGCTAATAATCAGGCTTTAGCCTCTTCTTCCTTTTTAGGTGGCAAGAGTATTTTGGTGATCATAAATACCACAAAGGCAATGATCACAAAGTCGATAAAAGAACCCATCAGGTGTCCGTACTTGATGGCTGCTTCGGTAACTTTGCCTGTTGTGTCTGTATAAGTACCAAGCACAATCTGAGCCTGACGCCAATCTCCGCCCTGCATCAACATGCCGATAGGAGGCATGATCAGGTCGTCTACGAGAGCAGATACCAGTTTGCTGGTGGCACCACCGATAATTACGCCGACGGCCAGCGCAAAAGCATTAGTCTCAAAAAGAAACTTCTGGAACTCATTTAACATGTGCTGAAGGGATGTCCTTTCAGGCCATGGCTGCAGCGAGAGGTCCTGGAGGCTGACAGTTGATGCGGTCAGCTTCGGATAGCGCTTCGGCTTCGATGGCCCATACATAGAGGCAGGTATAAAACGCTGATCTAATATAGATGGACATCGCAGTAGTTACAATCACGGTCATCGCCCAGAGGCTACCGCCAATCATTACTATAGGCGCTGTGGCAGGGATATGGTTGTAAAACGCAGCTCCAAAGCCAGCAATACCACCGCTGCAAACAGCAAACATAACCAAACGGTTAATAGTGTCGATACCTATTTCACCGACACCGATAGCGATTAAATTTCCTTGACCTATACGGTCTGACCGCTTGAGCGCACCCCAAAAGGATGTGCCCTCGATGACGATAGCCGGCAGGATCAGGTGCCCCGCCATAGTCCAAAAGACCTCGACTATGCCCGACAGGAAGTTGATACCCATACCAAAGATGCCGGTGCCGCGTTTGTCGCGCATAAAGCGGGCCAGGCGTTTGGCAATCAAAGTGACAATACCAAGGATGATAATGGCGGGCAGAGAGCTAAACACCGCAGCACAGGCTGTAGAGAATTTGCCGCTACCAGCTCCCTCGGTGAGGTGGCTGTATACGAGAGCTGTGGTGACGCCCTCAAGAAATCTGTTGGTCAACCACCATAAAGAAAGGATGGCGACTACTGCCAAAACGGCGTCCGGGCTGGCTGCCTCGGATAGGGCTGATAGTCCGCTCTGGTCCCATGGTCCGTTGAGGGCGGTCTGAGCCATCATCGCTTGAATGTCTTGAGGCTGCGGCATGCTCACATGTCCGCCTGCTTTGGCATGATGGGCGACGTTGTGGACAGCGCCAGAGAGGGCGGCGGGTGCGCCGGCGACAACTTTGCCAGCGGCTCCAGCAATATGACCAGCGGTGCCAGCAGCGTGCTCGGCAGCCATGCGGGATTTGCCCTCTAAAAAGAGCAAGATGGCAAAGAAGAAATTGCTAAAAACTGTCATCAGTCCGGGAATAAGCAGCCGTTTGTCCTGCCATCCCATCTTGATGGAGGCAAGGATCATCTTGAGGCCTCTTCCAAATGATTCAAACATGACTTACGTCCTCAAACACATCACGTATTAGTAAGAGAGATTGCAAGCTGGAAGGCTTGCCGGCAAATATGAATGTAGGTAGAACCTGGATTCGCCAGTACATTGTAATTAGTTGCCAAGGGAAAGTAAAGAACTTTTTTTTAGTCTAGACCTTTTTACCCACTTGCGCCTGCCTACCATGGGAGAAACCGCCATCTTTTCAACCTCTCGGGCTTTATGTGTCAAAAGGCGCCCCCACCCCGGGGGCTGGGGGGGGGGGGGGGGGGCCGCAAAAGCTGGCATAGGGGGGGGGGGTGAGCCGGGCTTCGGCTGGTCAAAATCTGAAATAACCGCCGTAGCTTGCCCTAAGGTTCGCCGGTTTCGGGCGGATATAGTCCATCGAGCAATTCTTTGTACTTTTCGGTGACGAGCTTGCGTTTGACCTTAAAAGTCGGGGTCAGCTCGTTGTCTTCGATGGTAAAGTCCTTGGCTAGTAGGGCAAACTTTTTGATTTTTTCAAAGTTGGCAAGCCCATCGTTGCGTTTATTGACCGCTGCTTCTACTTCTTTGATGATTGCTGGCTCCAGGATGAGCTTATCCATGTCGCTGCCGGCGATTTTGTGTTTGGTGGCTAGAGCTTTGACGGCATCAGCATGCAGGGTAAAAAGACAGCTAATAAATTTGCGCTTGTCACCATAAACCAGACAGTGACTGACTAGCGGGTCACCTTTGAAGAGGTTTTCGATAAATTGTGGCGCCACATGCTTGCCGCCAGCGGTGATGATGATGTCTTTTTTGCGGTCTTTGATGCGGATGTAGCCTTCATCATCGATTTCGGCAATGTCACCAGTCTTAAACCAGCCGTCTTCAAAGGCTTCTCTGGTAGCATCAGGGTCTTTGTAATAGCCGCTAAAAATCGTTGTACCGCGCACCAGTAGCTCACCATCGCTGGCGATTTTTGCCTCGACACCAGTCAGCGGTCTGCCTACTGTGCCGACACGATTTTCTTTTGGTGTGTTGCAAGCCAGTGGTGCTGTGCTCTCGGTCAGTCCATAACCCTCGACTATACACAGTCCAATGGTGTCAAAAAATTCTTGTACATCTTTTGGTAGTGGCGCTGCACCTGATACCATCATGCGCAGTCTGCCGCCAAAACGCCGGCGTATTTTGCTAAACACCAGGCGATCTGCGGCTCTTAGCTCTGCCTGGTGCAATTGTCTGGCTAGCGACTTTTGTGATTCGGCACCTTTTTCTGCGTTTGTGCGCTCGGCAGCGGTAGTTGATCTGTCTTCAAAGCTGCCTTTGATGGCGCCGACCACTTTTGCTGAGTTCCTTTTGTTTAGACCAAAAGCCCATTTGATTAAGATCTGCTGCGGCTTTGGTAGATGGCGCACTTCATACTGGATGCGCTGATAGGCTTTTTCGTAAAAGCGCGGGACACCATTGAGGATGCTCGGTCTTGTTTCGACCATGTTTTTGGGGACAGTCTCAATACCTTCAGCGTAAGCCATTGTTACGCCAAAAAAGACACTCATAAATTGGCCGCCGACACGCTCATACACATGAGAGAGTGGCAAAAATGAAAGCACCAGATCGCGCTCGCTAAAGTCCAGACGCTCTCCTATAGATTGGCACACTGAGATGATTTGGCGATGATGCAGCATCACGCCTTTGGGTACACCAGTGGTACCAGATGTGTAGACTATCGAGGCCAGAGTCTCGGGCGTTATGGCCTGGCGCAAATTATTTAGCTCTTCTTTGTGCGCTAATAGATAAATCTCACCGTCTTTGAGCAAATCGTCCCAGGTCATAATCCGCAAGTTGTCTCTGGAGGGCGGCGCACTGCCAGACAAAAGCACTATGGATTTGAGATTGGGTGGGGTGTTTTTGACAGCCAGTAGTTTATTTAGCTGGGATTCGTCTTCAGCAAAAATACAGGAGACTTCGCTGTGTCTGACTAGATAGTCCACCTCGGCAATTGCCAGAGTGGGATAAATCGGTACGGTGACACAACCCAGCGAGAGTATTGCCAAATCTGCCCATGTCCACTTGGGATTGCTATGCGAAAGTATAGCCACATGGGCACCGGCACTGATGCCATTTTTGGCTAGCCCAGCCATGGCTAACTCGACAATTAAACCGTGCTCGCGCCATATGACTGTGGTGTACTGACCCTGCACTTTGTGCATAATCGCTGGACTCTCTGGCGTATCGCGCACGCGCCGCCAAAATACATCTACGATTGTTTTGTCCGGGGTAGCTGCCATTGACGGTGGTTCTTATTTGCCTGTTTTGTCTTTGAGGCTGCCGAGCAGCCAATCTAGATACTTTTGTGAGCCGTGTTCGATAGACATGGCAATTACTTCTGGGAGTTGGTAGGAGTGCAGTTGTTTGACTCTTGTTTCGAGTCTATCGTATATGGCGCTTGATGTTTTCATTACAAGCAAGGATTCTTGATCCTTGGCTACCGAGCCCTGCCACATATAGACGGATCGTACAGAGGGCACGATATTTACGCAAGCAACTAGCCCCTCTTCCACCAGCGTTTCTGCTAGCTTGTCAGCATCGTCAGGCGGGCAGGTTACGTAGACGACGATTGCTTCTGTCATTTTAAAATCTTTGTCTTGTGGTGAGTTCGGCACCGCACTCGTTGACAAACTCTGCAAGTAGCTCTGTCGCTCGATTAAAGAGCATACCCTGCAAGCGCGGCATGCGATAACGGCGCGACATCCTCACCGCTAGTGTGGGTACACCGAGATCATCAGCGATAAAAGTTGCTAGCGGCTTGATGTATTTGTCCTCACGCTCGCCACCAATTTGCTCAAGTGGTGACAGCTTAAGTCTCAGTCTGCTCTCAAAGTCATAGTCAGTTTGCTTGCCGTAGTATGAGACCTGCAAGCCTGGTGCCTCTTGCCAGGTAGCACCCATGAGCATGAGCACCATGCCGATTTGACCGCTTTTGACCAGGTCTGTAATTGCTGCCTTAAAAGGTGTCTCGTGATAAAAACAAGGATCTGCCACCATGCAATAGTTGGCACTGAGTGTGTGGCAATTGCTCATGCGATTGAGTAAATAAGCCATAGAGCCAGTAAATGACTCTTGCTCTTGGAACTCTCCCTCGCGCCAAAAAGCCGTGGCATGTGGTGCAATCACCAAGACTGGGATATCGCCACCAGCAAATTTGTAATCAGGCTCACCATAAGGTGGCATCTGCTCATAGCGCTCAGCGAGCTGACTCTCGTGCTGGATAGCCCAGTCGGTAGGGGCTGAGACTGGTTGATTGCCGATGATATAGCGCAGCGCCATATCGATGTCGGCAAAGCGGGCTTGAGAGTGTGACAAGACCCAGGGGCTAAAAGGGGCAGCACCGACAACTGTGACCAGTTTGCCGCGTCTATGAGCATAAAATATTTCCATCGCTGTGCCGTAATTGGCACGCTCGATGTTAGCCAAAAGACCATCGCTCTGGTCAATGAGATCGAGTGCGCGTCTAACTCTCTGGTCAGACGAGTCGGCTAGCTCAATGGCATCATCAAAATTAAAATCAGTCTCGGTCCAGGCAAACTCAAGTGGATTAATCACTCGCAAGCCGTGGTTGGTGAGGCGCATCATGGCGATAGTACGCCAGTCTGTCTGCGGGTTGGCCGACCAGTTTACTCCCGGTGTGGACTGCGTAAACTCGCCCACATCGACTGCTGCTCCTGTTAGGTAAATGGACGATAGCATCCTTTTAACTGACTCCCAACTGCAACCGCTGTATTTGAGACACCTGTACCTTAAGGTAGTAATCCTCAATGGCGGTACTCAACCATCTATATACCACAGTGGCGCCTCGATTGAACCACTTTGGCGTATATCTATTGTATGCGAATATCCATCCTCAGTGGCTCTGACTCGGATTTGCGTTGCATCTCCTTAGGATGACAAAGGAGCTAAGAGGCATAAAAAGCCAATCTCGGGCAAAAATTGTGGCGCGCATTAAAAGCTCGGCTATTGTTTATTTGCTCTGGGCTTACGCTTTGGTTAGTATGAGAAGCTGTTTGTGGTTATAGCTTGTTGCGCGCAGCTGTTTGCAAAAGCTGATAGGTGGAGTAAATGGTTTTAAAAGCAAACTGTGTCTCGCTGGCACTTTTAGCACTTGTGGTATTTAGCTCGTCGCTTGCTGCTTGCTCCGGCAATGGTCCAGGTAGTGGTCAGTATCAGCAGGGCGGCCAAAACCAGGGTGGCGGTCAGTATCAGGGTGGTCAGTATCAAGGTGGCAGCAGCCCCTATCAACAAGGCGCCACAACACCTTTGGCACCAGCTCAGGGACAGGGCAATCCTCAGGCTCCCCAGGGTGTCCAGAGCCAAAATCTCCAGGGTCAAGCGCCAGCACTCTACGAGACCGAAGTGCAGCAAGCACAAGCCAATCACGCCATAAAACAAATGGTGACCATTACAACACGGGTCAAGCGCATGCTGCCCGAGGACCGCAAAGGTCGTGCCCATGAGAAGTTTTTGCTGGGTTTGCAAGACGGCTCAACAGTTTTGGTAGCCCATAGTATTGATAGTGCGCCCTATGTACCAGTGCAGCCTGGCGATATTGTCACTATTCACGGCGAGTACATCTGGAACGCCAAGGGTGGCCTTATCCACTGGACCCACCACACTGACAGTCCCAGGCATGAAGGCGGCTGGATCGACTTTAACGGTCAGCGCTATCAATAAATAAGTAGATCTTTGGCGCGAAGATAAAATCTCGGCGGCTGCAAAACCAGAATAAATAATTTTCAGGTTGCCAAGTGGAGCGGGAACTCTGTTCGGTTATGGTGGTCTTCCCCTTGCCAACTTTGCGCTTCGGCAATGCGGTGCATCGAGGCGATATGATGAGCGATTGCTACGGTCAAGGAAGCGCCTGAAACGGCTCTCCGCTTGACATTAGAAAGTGCTCACATGATTGTTAATACATTTAGCAAATGCTTTCCATTCGAGCAAACCGCACTTATACTCGTGTTCTGAAGCGCAATTGGCACCCTTTTAAAAAGGACATCTGATGCATATGTACAGAGCTAACTCCATTAAGTCTCTTACGCTCGCTGCCATGATTGTGGCGGGACTGGGTGCTTCTGTTTTGTCCGCTAGAGCTGATGAGCAACTGGCTGTCTCCTTGCCTGCTGTATCGACTTTTGCCAAGAGTGATGTCACTCTCGGTGAGGCAGTCAAATACATCCAGAGCCACCGTGCCTCTAAAATCGATGGTGTTACCGAGACCAGAGTGACCCGCACAAGCGGTAAGCGTCAGGCTGCACAACATACTTACATCATGGGCGGCGCTGAAGCTTTCCCAATGTAAAAACAGCTGCTTTCAATCTATCATTATGCAAAGGCTCGGTATCAACTGAGCCTTTACTGTTATGAGGACAGATTGCAAAGTGATCACTAAACCGATGAAACAAAGCCAGTCCAATACCAATCTAGATTTTGCTCAGCCCCTGAGTTATGACTACGGCATCTGTGCCGAGACATTGCTTGGCTACACTCTCAGTGGACATCTCGATCTGGTTGCTACTCAATCGCTTGATCATCAGGCGGTTACAAGTGTGCTCGAGGATGTCTCCTTTACCTATGGAGAGTTTAAGGAGCAAACCGAATTGTTTGCTCGTGCTCTCATGGCGCGGGGCATTGTGCGCGGCGACAGAGTCGGCATCTGGTCGACAAATAACTGGCGCTGGCTGGCGGTACTGTATGCGGTGAGTCGAGTTGGCGGCATCCTGGTCAATATCAATCCCGCTTACCGTGTGCCTGAGCTTGAGTATGTCCTCAACCAGTCTGGCGTCAAATTGCTCTTTACCATCCCCCAAAACCGCAGCAGCAATTATCTAGCTATGCTCGAAGAGCTGGCTCCGTCGATATTTGATCGCGTGGTGGCAGATGAGAGCAAAAATGCTGATAGCAAAAACGCACTGGCTGCCCGTGTGCCCGACTTGCAAGACATAGTTGTTATGCCAGGTATGGACGCTGATGGCAAACCACACCCGTATCCTTTTGGTAGTAACAGTGGTATTGAGCCGCTCAACAACAACAGTCATCTCTTTGCCGTAGAAGAATTTTTGGAGTTAGCTAAAGGCGTAAGTCCAGAGCAATTGCAGCAAAGACAAGCGGTTATTCAGTTTGATGATCCTGTCAATATTCAGTACACCTCCGGTACGACTGGTTTTCCCAAAGGGGTCACTCTTAGTCATCACAACCTTCTAAACAACGGCTTGTTTGCTGCTCGGGCAATGGCTCTTGATACCACAACTCGCTTTGCCATCCCCATGCCGTTTTATCATTGTGGTGGCATGGTCAGCTCTGCTCTTGCTACCTTTAGCATCGGCGGGACAGTGATTATCCCTGCTCCTTATTTTGAGGAGCTGACAGTGATGCAAGCTGTGGCAAAAGAGAGAGCTACTCATATCTCTGGTGTGCCGACGATGTTTATCGGGCAGCTCGAGCATCCGCGCTACAAAGAGTTTGATTACACATCACTGCGTGGTGGCTTTATGGCCGGTGCACCATGTCCGGTGCAGCTGATGCGCCGTGTTGCTAGTGAGATGCATGTGCCTGAGGTCGTTATCCTGTATGGTCTGACTGAGGTCTCTCCCTTGATGACAGCCACCACTATCAGTGACTCCATGGAGACTCGCGCTACCACGGTAGGACGCGCTATCGCTGGGGTAGAGGTCAAAATCATCGATCCTGAGACCGGACGTGTTGTCCCTCGCGACAGTCAGGGTGAAATCTGCTGCCGTGGTCATGGCATCATGCTCGGCTACTACAAAAACGAAAAAGCGACTCGTGAATGCATCGACCATGCTGGTTGGTTGCATAGCGGGGACCTGGGTGTGATGGACGCGCACGGTTATATCAAAATCACCGGACGCAAAAAGGACATGATCATACGCGGCGGTGAGAATATCTATCCTCGCGAAGTGGAAGAAGTCTTGCACGGTCATGCCAAAATCAGTCAGGCTCAGATATTTGGTATCCCGGACGAAAAGCTGGGTGAAGAAGTCTGTCTCTGGATGATGCTTAAAGCCAATGAGACGCTGACCCAGGAGGAGCTTATCCTCTGGCTCAAAGAGCGTATCGCGCACTTTAAGCTGCCTCGGCATGTGCGTACAGTTTCAGCATTTCCCATGACAGTGACTGGCAAAATCCAAAAGTTTGCCATGCGTGAAGCCATGATCGAAGAGCTGGGATTGGGCAAAGTCGCTGCTATTGAGACTGCTTAGGTTTTGTCTTGGCGATGAGACTAGCGACGCCAATACTGATAACAAAAAAACCAAACAAAAAAAAAAAAAAAAAGCACGCCGCGCCCCCCCCCCCCCCCGAGGGGGGATTCTCAAAAAAAAAAAAAAAAAAAAAAGGCCGCGGGCGGGGGCCCGCCGCCCCAAACGGGGGGGGGGGGGGGGGCCGGGCGGCAAAACCCCCCGGGGGGGGGGGGGGGGAGGCGGCGCCCCCCGGGCGGGGCCCCCCCCGGGGGGGGGCGCGGGGGGGGGGGGGGGGGGGGGGGGGGCCCGCCCCGCGGGGGGGGGGCCCCGGGGGGGGGGGGCGGGGGGGGGGGGGGGGGGAGGGGGGGGCCGCCGGCGCGCGCCCCCCCCCCCCCCCGCGCGCCCCCCCCCGGGCCCCCCGTCCCGGGGGGGGGGGGGGGGGGGAAAGGGGGGGGGGGGGCGCAGTGTCGGATAAATAAGCCGCTTGGACTGGGCGCTGGGTATACTGAAATTAGTATCTCAGACTAGACTGGCCCAGATGTCCAACGACCCCCCAAAAGCGCGCCCGGCGGGCGATCGCGCAAACGGACAATATAACCGCTCAAAGGACAGCTCAGTGCTGACCTGGCCGCTTATCCGCAGATTGGAGAGCGCGGCTTTTTTGGCGATGTTTATCGCTGTGCCATTGTTTGCTTTTAGGGTGGTGGACTATACAGCCCGGCAGCTGGCGCTCAATAACTCCGCCCATGAGCTGGTAAAAGACATCCGCAGGGTCAAAGAGATGGCTGCTCAGTTTGATATGCCAATCACTGTGGAGTCGCACCGGTACAACGATACCGGGCAGGGCTCATATATCATCCGCTCACCCAAAAAGACCATCGAAGAAGTGATCCTGCCCAAGGGCGTGACTATGGTCGGGGAAGTAACCTTTGGGGAGGATGGCTCGCCCAAGCAGCCGTCCACGTTTGACGTGTCGCTAGAAAACCGAAGTCTGACAGTCAATATCGACAAAACTGGTGTGGCGAGTATGAGGTAGGTGAAATCGTGACTTGCAGTGCCTTATAGGGCATAGATAATGGAGTGCAACGTGGGTAGTGCTTTATGTCTTTCTACATGAAACCAAAAGTTAACTTGAGCAGAAGGAAGGGAATTCGAGGTCGTTCTGGTTTTTCCATCGTTGAATTGCTTGTTGCGTTACTCCTCGGCACTACAATTTCTCTTACGATGCTAGATATGTACAGCAAAGTGCAAGGAATTGGTACGTCAAATCAGAACGAACTGAGAGCTAATTTAATTCTTCAGGAATTAGTTGAACAAACTAGATCCATGGATTATGAGTTCTTGTCTCAACTTAAGAGCCAGGATCTGATTCCAATTCCTCCGAATTTGACCACTCAATTGGAGCCAATACCGGCAATTAGAACTCAACCGGCACAACTGAATTTTTAAGTAAGTCTTGGAACCCTAAAATTGACCTTTCTAAATTTTCAGGTACCGTAAATTATCGAGTTGATTCGGTTATTGGATCTCCCAGGGCTGTAGAGGTAACTATCTCAGTTTCTTACACTGATGGCGAGCATAAGGGCATAAGTGCCACCAACATTGGACGAACCATCACTGCCAAAACTGTAGTCACCGATGATGGGGTCAACAGATGGACTCCATGATGAGACTATCTTATAAACTTAGAACAAAAAGGCGGTCAGAAGTTGGATTCAGCATTGTTGAACTGATGATGTCTACCGTTGTCTTTGCCGTTTGCGTTGCCATGATAGGTGAGATGGCAGTACTAAGTACCAAGGGTACTATCAAAACCTCTAACACATCAGATTCTCAGGTTCATGCACGTAATGCGATAAATAGAATTGCTAACGATGTGAGAATAGGAAGAGGCTTTGGTGATTATTATGGGAATGCAAGCGAACGTCTAAAGTTTCCCTCCAATTCTAACCCAATTTATAACGCAATTAGAGCACCCATCGGTGGCTGGCCTGCCGCTCCCTGGCCTTCGACAATAAATTTGAGTGACTCAACGTTAATTATTCAGAGTCCTGTGGTCTTTCTCAGTCCGACGAATGATCCGTTGTCTCCATTCTATTTCTCTTCAGCGCCTTTCGACACTCGAAATGGTATGCCTCTTATGTTGCCTAAAGGTAATTTTGGTGCTCCAAATGATCCTTTGTACAATATGGAGAATTTAGATACAACTGTCTATTCTGTGGTTCCTGACATTGATAGACCTGGAGAATTTATTTTGCAGGTAGCAAGATTTCCAGGTGCTCAAATAACGAATTTGCCTCCAAATGTTTGTAGCTATAAAACTCTCATTAATCCGCCGCAAACAATTCTAAAAGGCATCACTGGACCAAAGGCAATAGGTGATCTCGCAACAGACCCTCCCCGAATTTTTTTCCTATTTAAGGAGAAACCGTAAAACAGTTGGAAGTGCCCCATCTACATTTTCGGTCACCGCTCTCGATGCTAGTTCAATTGGCGATGTTTTGGGTGTCTCAATCGATTTGGAATTTCGGACAACTGGACTTTCCTCAAATACATCTTCGACCAACGACATGATTGCTGCCTTGCATGAGGAGGCATTCCTACGCAATAATCGGAACATGGTACTAAACAATACTACGGTGTTGCCATGAAAATGAGGAACGCAAATAGGCGCGGTATAGCTCTTCTGTCAGTAGTGGTTATGGGTGCATTTGCTATAGCCATAAGCATGTCCATGTATGAGCTTCTACTGAAGGTAAGTAGAAGTGAGATGTCTAGTACGATGTCTCGTGAGTTGCGCAATGCGGCCGACATTGGTGTGGATTACGCTGTTCAACAACTAAATAATAGTGTGGCCTTAGGTTTGCCCTGCCCCGTCTACAATATTGTTAAAGACGTGCCGGCAGATTATTTGTCATCATTTCAAACTGGAACAGTTAAGGTGAAGATTCGAGATCTGTCAGCTGACGAGAAGGATCTTTTCAAAAAGTATTGTCCTATTTATTCAGTGGCCTTGGACAATTCGCTTGCTACGGTCAACAATGTCACATTCGCTGATTACAATGTCCTACCAAGAACAAACGTTTCTTTTGACTTCTGGCGAGTTGTCGAAGTTACAGCATCTCGATCTTCGTTCAGTAGAAGCTTAAAGGTTTACCTCGAACCTAGGTTTGACAAACCAGCTGGTAAAGCGGGGTATGTTGTCACAACGGGGGCTCTGCCGCACCAGTTTTCTCAAATACCTTTTTTGGCAACTCTGCTGTTAATTTTACTCCTGTATCAGGGACTTTAGTCGTCAATTCAGATTCTCAGCCGATTCCTAAAGACTTTAATCCAGATCCTGATATCACTGAGACTTACTATGACTATCCACTTAAAGTGCAGTCTAACAAACTTGTCAATTTCGGTAAGAATGCCGCTACTCAATTAAATGGTGACGTAGTAGTTTCTAATAACAATGGCTCTGCGCCTGCCGCTGTCGTGACAACTAGCCAGTCAGGATCTGAAATGCCGACAATAGCAGGACGAGTGCAAACCAATGCTGGGGATGGAAGTAACACAACAAGTTTAGGGGACTTTACTGTCAACACTGGTGCGACTCTGAACCCAAGTGATCCGATACAGGCATCGGCAGACTTGGCAAGTTCTCAAGGTTCTCGGCTGTTTCTCAATACAAACCCAATAACACAGGGGGCGTCTGAAAATCAATTGGCACCTGCACCGGTTCCTTATGATAGCTCGGCTTCCCCACTTCCCAGCTTGGAAAATGGTGCAAGTTTAAAGGGCTCATATTACACGTCGAACCTTGCCACTGGATCTAGCATTGTTAGTATTCAAGAATCAACGAAGATTTTTATTCAGGATGGTGCCAGTTCTGGACCGGCGGTTGATATTGATACCTCCATCCTTTCAAACTCTGGCGCAGGTAATGTGGCTTCTAAGTTTCAGATTTATTATTCAGGAAGTCGACCAGTTAACATCGACTTGAATGCAGACTTTAATGGTTTGATCTATGCGCCAAATGCGACTGTTACTTTGAAAAGAACGAAAAATTTGATTGGACCAAGAAACTTTACTGGTGCCTTGGTAGGAAATGAGGTAAATCTCAGTACAGCAGGAGATACTACCGTAACAATCTTGTCAAATCCTGCGACAGCAAACAATACGCTTGACGATACTCCATCAGCTGGAAGCGTGTCCTACCTGTCTAAAGACGGACAACCGCTGCTTCAGGGATACAAAGCTGTTACCTGGCAAGAATATAACTTTGTGCTTGTGAACTAGTAATCATCTGAATTGGTTTTCGAAGTTCTAACTCTTCGCATCCAACAGCACAAATGCCACCAGACACGGCTTGTCGGATCGATTACTCCAGGCGTGATTGGTGCCTCTCTGCACCAGGCAATCACCTGCTTTCATTAATGCCTCGCCTTCATCCATTACAGCGTATATTTCGCCTGAGACGACTAGCGCATAGTCGACAGTCTTAGTCTTGTGCATCAATGGGTGGCGTGCCCCAGTCGTGTCCATCGCAGCGTCTGCACCCATTGCTGCAAACACCATCTTGCGGTCGATTTTGCCAGCGAGAGTCTTATCTGGGGGAAACTCCACTATACGAAAAATCGAACCCTGCTCTGGTGGTGTAAGTGTCACTCTGCGATCGGCATTGTCATCACCAGTGGTGTCAAGCGCTGGTTGACCGTCAGTTACCCAGAGATTAGTCATGCCGCATGCTGGTATATCCGACAACACAAGTGTATGTGGTGAAGGCGCGTCGGATACGATTATCGACTTGCCTTCGGCATTGTGACCTGTTACTAGTCTTCTGATTTTTTGCAGCATTAAAGTGACCTTTTGTTTTACATCCGCCTCTGCGCAGCGCGCGACAAAGTTATAGCATTACTAAGGCTCTATCTCATTACTTTCGCTTCAGTAGTCCAAGCTTTTCTAGGACATCTGCTGTGGTCTTTTGGATGTCAAAAGCCTTGGCGTTTTGATTGCGTTGCTCTCCTAACTCTGGGCGCAGTAAGGCTGCCTGATCAACAAATCCAAGTACTCGTTTATCGTAGTTTTCTGGTGTGAATCCGAGAGTATTTTTGCCCACATTCTCACTTTGTTTGCCGATGATTGATTCTGTTGTCTCACCCAAAGGACCTCCGTAGGGGCTAACACCGCTTGTCCGCGAGGGATATCCTGGTATAGCTCGTCCCCATTTTGCAGCCTCACCGGCGTCAATAATTGCCAGGTGACCTGGCGAAGCGTGAGCAATAGAGTGCTGTAAATCATTTAAATAGGTTTTGGCATCGGTGCCTTCCATTTTGCTCATCGATGTCCAGATCTCGTCACTTGCTGCGTGACCCATTTTGTCTTTGCTAGTTTTAGTTTCTTCTATAAAGTTTTTGCCTTCTTCTGAAGTCCCGTGAAAAGCTAATCTAGGAAACTCTCCCTGCTTGAGGTGCTGCAGCGACTCGAGTAATGCTTGTTGGTTTTGTTGCCCTCTGTGTCTATGATAACTGAGACACGCGAGACAGATCAAAGGGAACATGAATTAGCACTTTATTTAGTGCTAACCCTTTCGGCTTCAGCGGCTTTTTTATCTTTAACAGATCGGGTGAGCAGCAAATGAAGAGAACTCCAGGACGAACAGCGACTGAGAGAGCCCAATATTGGACTAAGCACATTTTGCGTGCAAGGGCTTACAATGATGGCGTGACTGCTTACTGCGCTCAGCACGGTCTTCAGAAGAACAATTATTATCACTACTTTCACAAATTACGAGCACTACATCCGGAGTGGGGAAATTTGAAAGACAACGACAAAGCTGCGAGAGACGAGGAAAGAACTGTGTCTGGAGAGGTTTCCCCTCGCGGCAAAAAGCGCGCATATTCGGCAAACTACAAACGAAAAGTACTCAACGAGTATGATTCACTCCCCGGATGGAGACAAAGGCGCATTCCTGCGAAGGAGGGGTTGTATGCTTCGCACATTTCGAATGGCGAAAAGAGCCGGCGAGCAAACCGGAAAGTAAGTCGCTAGAGGCAGAGAATGCTCAGTTGAAGGCAAAGCTAGCCAAGGTAGAGAAGAGGCTTGAGACAACAGAAAAACTTTTGGGACTTCAAAAAAAAATTGCAGACATTCTCGGAGTAGATCTTCAAGACAGGACAGAGCAAGGGTAGTAGCAAATGTGCGGCAGTTGGTAGAAGACGGAGTGGCTATCAAAGAAGCCTGTGATGCTGTCGCTTTACCGGGCCACATACTACCGGCAGAGCAAAATCACGGTAGTAAACAAAGTGCCCACGGCTCCCAAACCAGCCGTGCCCTAACATCGGAAGAACGGCAAGCGGTGTTAAGGGTTTTGGAAAGTCCAGAATACATCGACAGGGCACCACGGGAAATTTGTGCAAGCCTTGCCGACAGGGCGTATACCGTTGTTCTGTGTCGACAATGTATCGAATCATGGGGAGGAGCTACGAGGTCAAAGAACGCAGGGCCGTTAGAAGACATCAGAAATACGAAATGCCGGTATTAAGGGCAAGCGGTCCCAATCAAGTATGGGCCTGGGATGTGACGAAGCTAAAAGGTCCACACGCATGGCAGTTCTACTTTCTGTACACGATTGTTGATCTCTACAGCAGAAAGGTTGTCGGCTGGATGGTGGCAGAAAGAGAAAATGCAAAACATGCGAAACGTCTATTCAGAGAGGTTTGCAGGCGCGAGCGCGCAGATTCGCGGCAACTGATAGTGCACTCCGATCGTGGCAGCACGATGACGTCCCTGACGCTGGGTCTGCTATTCTCCAGCCTGGGAATAGTCAAATCTCTGAGCCGGCCGCGTGTAAGCAACGACAATGCATTTGTCGAAAGTCTGTTTAAGACCTTGAAGTATCGCCAGCTATATCCGAAACGCTTTTATTCTCTAGACGAAGCGCAAAAATACGCGAATTTTTTAGCTGGTACAACACAGAGCATTATCACTCAGGTGTCTGTCACTTGACCCCACATGCAGTGCACAGCGGATTGGCGGCATCGATTCTGAAGTCGCGGCAAGCCGTTATGGATACGGCGTATGCAAATCACCCAGAGCGGTATGTAAATGGTCCGCCAAAGGTACGAGAATTGCCCACTATTGTCTGGCTCAATGACCGCAAGAAAAAGACGAAGAAAAGACCGCCCGACTCTGGTATCTCATGCGGTATCAGAATTATCAGAACAGTCCGGTAATCTAGATTATGTTAGTAACCGCTATTTCGAAATCGTCCATCCTATGGGCGTTTTCGAAATAGTGAAGCAGCGCATTATGGGGTACCCTTAAAGCTTGGAAATCGGCAAAAATCGTTTTTGCTTCCCTATACAAATCTTTCAAAAATTGTGTCTCAAAATTGTTGACACATTCCGTTGCAACTGCTGATATTGCTCAGGAGTTGCTGGACCATATAGATCTTTTGCTGGGAAGTTCAATTCTACTTCTTTGCCAGTGGCCGTAACATAAGTGGTCTTGTCTGATGCTTCCTTTTCCTTCTCGGGAGCTACTTCTTTCGACTTGTCGGTGCTATCACCTGCATTTGCTACAGGCTGCATTGCATCGGTTTGAGTCTGCTGAGTTCCATCAGTGTGTGCCGGTTGGAGTCCATCGGTCTGTGCGGGTTGACGCACATCAGCCTGTGCCGGTTGAAGGCTATCGTTCTGTGTTGGTTGAGGCAGATCGTTTTGTGCCGGTTTAGGCACATCAGTCTGGACCGGTTGGGCACCAGCAGCTGCGACGTCTCCGCTCCAGCTACCAAAATTTGACACTCGTCCAGGATTATTAACTGGTATGCCATCTGCGTTACGAGCGGATGTGTCGCCTCTTTGTGCTCCTTCTGTTCTATAGCCAGTTTCGTCAGTGTAACCTCCTCGTGCCGCACTGCTAGCGCTTGGTATTGAGGCATCCCCGCGTGCCGCGGATGATGATGCAGCTGGCGCATAGCTAGGAGCTATGCCGCGATCTCCAGTTTGGGCTTGAAGTTGGTCTGAGGTGAGTGGTTGCCCTGCTCCTACAGCGTTGTCACCTTTTGCCACGGGCGGTGCATCGATTTGATTTCCTTGACTTTTTGCTGCTTCACTCATAGCGCCTTCAGACAGAGGAGGCGCGTCAATAGGATTTCCCTGTCCTTTTGCTGCTCCGTCCATGGCACCGCTGGCCGTAGGCGGTGCATCGATTTGATCTCCCTGTCCTTTTGCGGCTCCGTCCATGGCACCGCTGACCGGAGGCGGTGCATCGATTTGATTTCCCTGACCTTTTGCGGCTTCACTCATGGCATCGTCTGCCAGGGGCGGTGCACCGACCGGATTTTCTTTTCCTTTTGCGTCGCTTGTGTAGTCCAATCCAAGTGGTGGCAGTTTGGCATCAGGTCCCTGTGACATAGCTGCCGAATCATTGGCTATTGCTTTGTGACCGCCAGAGATGTTTTCGTATGGAGCGTTGCTTCCGCCATAGACTTCGTTGGCGCCTTTGGCTGAGGCGCTGTCGTTAACTGCGGTGGCCTGTTGCTCCGCTGAGGATTGAATGTTACTTTCTGGCGATTTATTGCCATTAGGATCGTCAGCTGCCATGGGCTGGGTGCTCGCAAATAAGAAAATGGGGATTGGATGGTAAGTGTTTTGATAATAGTCATTTAGACGTGAAACTCACGTGAGTCCAATATCAATGAAAATAAGGCATGAACGCATACAAAACCAAACAAAAACGACCCCGACGTCTCACGGGGTCGTCTTTGTCTCTATTGAGGTTAAATCAATAGATTGTCCTAATCAGGTAAAGCTAGAGCGAGTTGGCTGCATTGAGTCAACTAAATTGAGTTAGCTAGATTGACTTAACTAGGCTGAGCCAAATGCTTATAGCTAACCTGTGCTCTAGATGTTGATACCGCCATCTGCGCGGATAGTTTGACCGGTGATCCAACGAGCGTCATCGCTGGCAACAAAGGCAACGACATCGGCAATATCATTGGGCTCACCCAGTCTGCCGAGAGCCGTTTTGGAGACCATGTGTGCTCTGGCTTCTTGTGGCATTGCCGACTCAAGCATATCAGTGGCAGTGGCACCAGGTGCGACACCATTGACAGTGATATGTCTGGCTCCCAGGTCTTGAGCCCAGATGCGGGTCAATGTATTGAGAGCGGCTTTGGTGGCAGAGTAGATGCTAAACCCAGGTACTGTTACTTCTGCTACTCCGGACGAGATATTGATAATGCGACCGCCATCATTAAAGTGGGGTAGTGCGGCGATGGTTGTAGCCACTACACCTTTGACATTAACATCAAATATTTCGTCGTAATGTGCGATGTCCACTTGTTCAATTGGCCTGGCAGACGAGACACCAGCGTTGTTTACTAGGATATCGATTTTACCGTAGGCTTTGACGACTTCGTCGACAAGTCTTTTGCTGTCGTCCTGTTTGGTGACATTGGCTTGTACCGCGAGTGCCTTGGCGCCTGACTCTTTGATGGCTTCAACGACTTTGGCAGCAGCATCTTTGCTATTTACATAGTTGACGACTACTGTTGCACCTTCGGCGCCGAGCTTTTTAGCGATAGCAGCGCCGATGCCGCGGGCACCACCAGTGACGATGGCTACTTTGCCTTCCAGTCTTTTGGCACCGGTTGTTTTGGTTTGTGTTTGCAGGGCTGTCATTTATTTGACCTCAAATTTGAAATTGCCTACTGACTCAGTGGGCTTAACTGTTGCCATAATAGACCGGTCGTCTAATGGTGTCAACCCTTGGTAACTCAAAGTAAAAATAAGCGCCTGTGGGCTATTGGCGTTAGGCTTTGGGCTATAACTAGCTCTGGGCAGGTTGTCCAAATTGATTAATTTACCTCTGACTTAATTCCAGAGTTTTTAATTTTGGTCCACTGACCGGGGGCCTTCATCGCTTATTACCAGCGGCCGGGTATGGCTCGCTTTTGGCTGGGGATTAAGACACGCAGACCATTGTTTTTAATAGGGTCGTACTCTATCTGGCTAGGATCTATCATGGCACTATTGTCAGGTAAAAAGACTACCGCCGGAGCGGTTTTGACTCCAAACTTACTTGCCAGTGCCATATAGTCAGGCTCTTGTATGTTAAATCGTTTGATTAAAGTAGGCGGTGCGCCAGGAGCATCCCAGTAGCGATCGCCGTCTGCATATGAGACAAACGCTGGAGGCTTTTTGCTTGGTCCAGTTTTGTCGTCGATAAACTCCATGATCATACGTTTTGGGCTGCGGGGCGATACCACAAAAAACGGCGCTTCCACTGCTCCTTCTCGAGCTTTGGGGCGCATTTGTTGCTCGGCTTCCAGCATGGGCTTTACAAACATTAGTTGATTTTGTTCGTGTTCATCTTTTAGTTTGTGCATGGCCAGGCGAGTAAGGTCATATGATTGTTCTTTGCCACCTGGCATGGCGCTGCCTCTTTCTGTATCTGATACCGTAACTTTAACGGTACTACCAGCGGTGCCACGTAAAGAAAAGGCGATTTCGGCACCAGTCATCGGCAAGCAGTAGTTGTCATCGATTTTGACCAGATATTGACCGGCTTTTATGCCTGCGCCCTCGGCGGGACTGCCCTTGGCGATTTGATCGATTATGGGCGTTAGATTACCGTTGTAGCAATTGACAGTGATGCCGACTACGCCTTCTCTTTTTTCTAAGGTGGGATTAAAAGCGATTGTCTTTTGCTGCTTTGATTGCTCCGCTGACGCCTTATCTAATTGGCGTACTTGCTTTTTTGCCGCCTCTAGATTGGCTAGCATCTTGTCGTTTTCGGCATTGACGCTTTTGATTGATGGTGTCATATTGTCGCAAACATACGCACCATAAGCCAGTATCCCTATCACAATTACAGAGATGACGACTCTCACGACTTTTGTTTTGTCTTGCACGCAATTGCCTCAACTAGCGCAGATATTGCAATTCTTCGCGTCTAAATGGACGCATTTTATCGATTTTGTTGTCACGCACAAGATTGGCCCAGTCTGGGTTACTAAGCAAGGCGCGACCTACGGCCACTAGATCAAACTCGTTGTTTTCCAGGCGGGCTTCTAGATCATGGAAGTCGATTGCGTCATTGTGTGTGTCTTTGGCAAAGGTGTGGATAAAGTCCTCGTTGAGCGAGACCGAGCCCACTGTGATGCTTGGCTTACCTGTCAGTTTTTTAGCCCAGCCAGCTAGATTGAGGTTGGAGCCATCAAACTCAGGTAGCCAAAATCTGCGAGTAGAGCAATGAAAAATATCTACGCCTGCTTCACTAAGTGGCACGAGCCATTGTTCTAGCTCTTGAGGTGTGGTGGCGTTTTTAAAATCAAAGGCACTTAGCTTCCACTGTGAGAAGCGCAGAGACAGAGGATAATCGTCGCCTACTGCCGCTTTTACTGCCCGCACCAGCTCTGCTACAAAAGCGGCTCTCTGAGCGATTGTTGGTCCGCCATATTGATCGGTGCGCTTATTTGTTTGACTCCAAAAAAATTGGTCCAACATATAGCCATGAGCCCCGTGCAGCTCCAGTCCATCAAAACCGCATGCTTTGGCGCTTATCGCTGAGCGCACATAACCGTCTAGCAAGGCTTCTATACGGGCGACAGTCATTGGCTCACCAAGAGTGGTGCCATCAAATGCCAGACCGGAGGGTCCAATAGCATCTTGCCCGCTGGGGTTTTTGCCATTTAGAGGCGACATGCCCAGGTGCCAGAGCTGGGGAAATATTAAGCCGCCAGCTGCATGTACTTGTGTTACGACGCGGCGCCAGCCGGCCAGTGCGTCGTCGCCGTAGAGGTGGGGCACTGCCGGATACCAGTGGATGCCGGCTGCCTTGTCATCTATAAATGTACCTTCGGTAATAATAAGCCCCGTGCCGCCTGCGGCTCGCCTGGCGTAATACTCCGCCACGTCCTCGCCTGGTATGCCATCTGGTGATTTGCCGCGGGTCATGGGCGCCATGACGACTCGATTGGGGAGGCGCAACCCTTTTAACTCAAATGGCTGAAATAGGCGGCTGGCGAGCGTTGTAGTAGGCATGACTTCCCTTTGGCGGTTTTAAACTTGAATGTGTCTGTTATTGATAATTGCAAGCGTCTGTTATTGATAAGGACCTATTATAGGGTAAGCAAAAGGGCAATCCTGATAGACTATAAATTGTCTTTGTGAGTGACATCATGAGTAAGCCATTTTTTACAGTTGTCGACACATTTTGGTTTAGCAAGGGTTTTCTTGTCGTAGCCACCGATGTCTATGATGAGTTGCCAGAGTTTAGGTCAGGTGACGAGCTGGTCTTTTATCGACCGGACGGCACCACTGTCCAGGGCAAGACCTGGAACATGGCTGTGGTGCTCGAAGAAGATGAAAAGCCGCTGCCATCTGTGCACGATAAATATCGTACTTTGCTCTCGTTTAGTGTAGAGGGTCTGACATTTGACGAAAACGGCTATGACCTGGCTGATAGCAAATAGTTTGTAAGTTACCGAAAGTCTGTTGGCTGCTGGTCGTCGCAATAGGCTGTGGCGCTATGTTTAACCACCCAGGTTTTCGATCATCTTGCAGAGAAATGATTTGAGAAACTCCTGCTCTTTGCTCTTTATGCCAACGAGCATTTCACTTGTGACAGCCACAGCAATGGGAGGCAAAACGTCAAAGAGGCGCTCGCCTTCATTAGTGAGATAGATGAGCATGCGTCTGCGATCGCTTGTGTCCACTTTTCGGTAGATCAGACCCCGCTCTTCCATGCGCTCCAGTACGCCAGCCAGGGTACCGCCTACTTGCTCGATATATTGTCCAATTTCGCTTACCGGGACACCGTCATGTTGCCACAGGCGGCAAAGCACGATCCAGTGCGTGACAGTGACGTTGTGTGGCTCGATGCGATCTGTAAACTTGCGAGTCAAAAGCATGGAGGTGGTTTTGAGTCTGTAACCCAGTGATTTGGGTGGCAAGATGCGGCTGAGTTTGCGTGGCATGGAGCCGTCGCATTCAGGGAGTGCACAGGTGTATTCGGGCGAAAGATTGGCAAGCAGATGGTTAATCAGATTGGAAAAATTGTCGATGTCGCCAGGGTCTATGCCTTTAAATATGCCGGTCCACATTTTTTGCACCAGCACAGGCAGCTCATCTTTTAAGGCTGCACCCTGAGCAGTGAGATAGACCCGATAGACTCGCCTGTCTGACGGGTGGCGTTTGCGTTTGACGAGTTTGCGTTTTTCCATGCGATCAAGCACGCCGGTCAGAGTGCCGCCGATTTGCTGCAATTGCTTGGCTAGATAGGTTACAGGTTGACCATCCTGGCGCCAGAGACAGGCTAAAACTACCCAGTGCACAGACGTCAGGTCGTGCTCTTGCAGGATTTCGCCGATGCGACGACTGAGTAAATTGCTGCAGCGTTTGACATAGTAGCCGACTGACTGCCTGTCTAAAAACTGTTGATATGCTGCCGGGACTTTGCGGGTTGTCGACTTTTGCGCCACGAGTTGCCGTTTATCCTGAGACTTGATTGGTTGTCTGTACAACAATTTAGCAGGCACGAATTATGCCATTATCCACATCTGATATTTAAAATTGTATCTTGCCTGATGTCAAAGCGGGGCACTGTTGGTGGTTTTTACGCTCAAATTTAATTAGGGCCTAGCCGAATAGTTCGTATAACCTATAAAATAGTTCGTATAACCTATAATTTGGTTTGCACAATCCATTAACTGTTTTGCATAAACCAAATTTAGTTTGTATCAGCTTAAATAGCGCCCATCCTCCAGGTGTCTTGGTGTGGATTGTTGAGTTAGCCCTCAGAAGGCCTTACACATTTGTCGTTATGTCTTTGCTTATTGCGATTTTGGGCGCGGTGAGCATTGCCCGTATGCCTACAGACATCTTCCCTTTTATCAATGTGCCGGTAGTGAGCGTTATCTGGAGTTATAACGGTCTGCCAGCAGAAGAAATGGAAAACCGCATCACCACAATCTGTGAGCGAGCGATTACGACAGTGACAAGCGGCATCGAGCATATCGAGTCCAAGTCGGTCAGTGGGATCTCTATTATCAAGGTCTATCTGCATCAGGGTGCTGATGTCGGACGCGCTGTGGGGACGATTGGTTCGCTTTGTCAGACGCTTCTCAGGGTTTATCCCGCTGGTACGACACCACCTCTGATTACATCGTTCAGTGCTTCTGATGTGCCTATCTTGCAACTCGGAGTTGGCAGCGACAAATTTAGTGAGGCTGAGCTTTTTGACTTTTGTCTCAACTTTATCCGTACTGGTTTGTCTGGAGTAGAGGGTGCATCGATACCCTTGCCTTATGGTGGTAAGAGCCGTCAGGTGATGGTTGACCTCAATCCATCGGAGCTTTTAGCCAAAGGGCTTTCGCCTGTAGATGTAGCTAACGCAGTGGGCAGCCAAAACGTCATTATCCCCAGCGGTCAGGCCAAGATGGGCAATACTGAGTATGCCTTTCAGCTAAATAGCAGTCCTACCACAATTGATGCCTTTAATGATTTGCCGGTCAAGCAAATTAAAGGTGCCACTATCTATGTCAAAGACGTGGCTCAAGTCCATGACGGCTATGCAGTACAGACCAATATCGTCCATCAAAATGGCAGGCGTTCGACCCTCCTTAATGTCCTCAAAAACGGCAATGCTTCCACAATTGCTGTAGTCGACAGGATACGCAAAGCACTGCCGCGCATTTTGTCCACTTTGCCGCCAGAGCTAAAAATCGCCATGCTCTCTGACCAGTCTGTGTTTGTAAAGGCTGCAGTCGACGGTGTCGTAAAAGAAGCCATCACAGCTGCCGGACTGACAGCGCTATTTATGTTTTTGATTTTGGCTAGCTGGCGCAGCACCATTATTGTGGCTATTTCAATCCCGCTATCCATACTTGCTTCGATCATTTGTCTCAATGCTTGCGGTCAGACGCTCAACACAATGACGCTGGGTGGCATGGCACTGGCTGTGGGCATGCTCGTGGACGATGCCACTGTTGAGGTCGAAAACATCCACAGACAATTGGGTCTAGGTAAAGCAATCGAGCGTGCCATCCTTGATGGTGCCCAACAAGTGGCAGCACCTGCCTTTGTTTCGACACTAGCTATATGTATTGTGTTTGTGCCAGTGTTTTTGCTGACTGAGCCTGCTCGCTCTTTATTTGTGCCGCTGGCGCTGTCAGTGGTTTTTGCCATGATGTTTAGTTATTTGCTCTCGCGCACACTGGTGCCAGTCATGGCTAGAGCGCTCTTGCGCGGGCACGAAAACCACGAAATCGAATCTACCCGCAGCATCTTTGCTCCGCTCTTCAAAGCTACCGAGCACGCGTTTGAGTTTTTGCGCAATATGTACAGAGATCTTCTGGCCTATTTGCTGAGTCGCAAACTTATCTGCATTGTCACCTTTTTGATTTTATTTGCTGGATGCTTCAGCATGATTCCTCTTATTGGGCAGGATTTCTTCCCGGCGGTGGATGGCGGGCAGATGCGCTTGCACCTGGTCTGTCCCACTGGTTCCAGGTTGGAAGAGACTGAGCGCACCTTTACCAGTATCGAGAGCGCCATCAAAAAAGTTATTCCGCCGGAGGAATTGGGCGACATCCTCGACAATATTGGACTACCTAATAGTGGTATCAACCTTGCTTACGGCGATAACATTACTGTTTCGGATTTTGATGGCGAGATGCTGATATCGCTCAAAGAGGACCACAAAAAATCAGTCTTTGAGTATGCCAAAAAAATTCGCCTGATGATGCGGCAAGAGTTTCCTCATGTGCAATGTTTCTTTCAGCCAGCTGATATCGTCTCTCAGATACTCAATGCCGGTCTGCCAGCTCCAATCGATATCCAGGTCACTGGTAGAGATAAGCCAGCTAACTACAAGATTGCTCAATTGCTCAAAGAAAAAATTGAGAAAGTGCAAGGGGCTGTGGATGTAACTTTGCACCAGGTGGTAGACGCACCACAAGTCAAGTTTGACGTAGATAGAGTGAGAGCCAATCAACTGGGCTTTACTCAACGCGATATTGCTCAGGCTGTTTTGATGAGTTTGAGCTCAAGCTTTCAGACATCGCCTAGCTTTTGGGTTAATCCAAAAAACGGCGTCAATTACAACGTCGCCATTCAGACGCCTCAATCGCGCATGAATACTATCGATGCCATCTTAAATACACCTGTCACTTCACCTTTGCCCGGGCACGCGCCTCAGCTTTTGGCTAACCTGGGTAGTATCTCTCGTGGTATCACACCGGCTGTAGTCAGTCACTATCGCATCCAAAATGTCTACGACGTCTTTGTCAACGTGCAAGACCGCGATCTGGGTGGAGTTAGCAGTGATATTCAAAAGATCATAAAAGAAATTGAAGGCAAAAAGCTGCTTCCACGCGGCACTTATATCTATGTGCGCGGTCAAGCCGATAGCATGACTAATGCTTTTACAGGACTTCTGGGTGGTATGGCATTTGCTTTGATTTTGATCTATTTGCTCCTGGTAGTTAACTTCCATAGCTGGGTAGATCCACTTATTGTTCTGGCCGCTTTGCCAGGGGCTTTTTCTGGTATTGTGCTGGCACTCTTTGCCACCAATACTGCTTTTAGTGTGCCAGCCTTAATGGGGGCAATCATGAGTATCGGGGTGGCGTCAGCTAACAGCATCCTGCTCATTACTTTTGCCAATGAGCAAATCGAAGAAGGTGTGGAGCCTGTGGCAGCGGCTCTGAGTGCTGGCTATAACCGCTTTAGACCAGTAATAATGACGGCTACAGCCATGATAATCGGGATGTTGCCGATGGCCCTGGGACTGGGCGAGGGTGGCTCACAAAACGCGCCACTGGGTCGAGCTGTTATTGGTGGACTGTTGATGGCGACTCTCGCCACTTTGTTATTTGTACCTTGTGTTTTTGCAGTAGTTAGATTGAGACGCCCACAGCGTCCCAGTGCACATACAGCGGCTTTAGAGCATGCTGGGAGGTAACCCATGGGTGATACTGGAGCAGATATTATGGAGCCATTAACGGATGGCATGTCGGGCGGTGCTCCGCAAGATAGAAGAAATCTGGGCGCCGATAATGCCTCAGGCAATGCCTCAGGCAATGTCTCTGGCGGCACATCGGGCAAATCCCACGGCAATTTCTCTGGGCGCAAACCGCCAGCTCCAAAGGTGCTTCTGTTGGCAATTACTGTTGGCATTTTGTTGCTTGTCGGCGTGCTAGTGGCGGGCATATTGCCGCGTTTAAACCGTCAGGCTGAGCTAAATAAACATGCTGAGGTAATTGCCACCACCAAGCGCACTATTGCTGTGGTCAAAGCTGTCAAAGATAAGGGCAAAAGTAGTTTTACCTTGCCCGCCAACTTAGAGCCTATCCAGGAGATACCGATATATGCTCGTTGCGACGGTTATTTAAAAGAGCGTCTCGTTGACATCGGCGATGTCGTAAAAGTCGGTCAAGTATTGGCAGTAATAGATGCCCCTGAGCTTGATAAACAGCTTGAGCAAGCACGCGCTGACTTGCGACAAGCCAATAGCCAGGTAAAGTCTAACCAGGCCGATCTAGCTCATGCTCAGTCAGTCCTAATGACTGCTAAGGCGTCGGTGCGTCGCTTGCAAGCTAATCTTGCTTTTAGCAAAAGACAATTGGGTCGCTACGAAGAGTTAGCCGACGAGGGCGCCATCAGTCGCGAGCAACGTGACGAAAAACAGCGTGACCTTGACGCCGACCTCGCTGCCATCCAGGCTGCTCGAGCTGAAGTAGATGCAGCTGATGCACAAGTAAGCTCGGCACGTGAAAAAATCGAAGTAGCGCGCGGTGCAGTTGCTAGTGCCCAGGCTAATTTGGAGCGTAACCAGACGACCCAAAACTTCCGCTATGTCAAATCTCCTTGCAACGGTGTTGTTACTGCTCGCAATGTCGATGCCGGAGCACTGGTCAGTGAAGGCAGTGCCAATAGTGTGCAATCCCTTTTGACCATAGCTCGCACAGATGAGTTGAGAGTATTTGTGGCAGTACCTCAGATGATGTATCGCAAAGTCTCTGTGGGTACTTCAGCTCACCTGGAAGTCGCTGAAATGCCTGGTCGGACCTTTCAAGCTGTCGTGGCCAAAGTCTCTGGCGGTCTTGATGCTGCCTCACGTACGATGCTGGTGCAGGTGCGTATACCTAACGGTGAGCACATTCTCAAGCCAGGCATGTACGGCACCATCGTTTTTGACTCTCTCACTTCTACCGATGATGGACCAGGCACTGTGCCTGTTCTGATTCCTGCCAGTGCATTGATTGTCAGACCAACTGGGCAGTTTGTGGCAGTGGTCAATGCCAATGGTACAGTCCATATGCAAGTGGTCTCCACCGGTCGTGATTACGGACGGCAAATCGAGGTCCTAAAGGGCTTAATCGGTGGCGAAACAATCGTGCTCGACCCCGATGTCGACCTTAAAGATGGTGCTGTGATTAAACCAGAACTCAAAGCGATGCGAGCAGACTAAGGATTTTTGTTTTTGCGCGGTTTTATATAGACTGTTTTTTTGATGGGTCGTATCATCAGTTGCTCCAAACAACTAGTAGGAGTTGGCGGAAGCAATTGCACTAACCAGTTAGGCAATAGTTTTTTAAGTGCAGGTACTTTTGCTATTTCCTTTGGTGTTAATTTACTCCATGCTTTTTCTATGTCCTTGCTAGTTATTGAGTCATCTCCCAGTAACCATAGGTCACGCAACATCCTTCCTGCTGAGCTTTCGCCAAGCCTGTTGATGCGCATTGCCGCGCTTCTTAGATTGATGCGGGAGCTATCCTGGTGGAATAAAAATGAGCTTGTGCGCCCATCTGATACCAGAGTTATGGAGGATGGCTTGAGCAGCTCTCTGCCTCGGTCGTCGAGCCTTTCCAACCGATCCCGGTCGATAGCTGTGGCGACGGTGGCGATTTTTCTGCCGAAGGCTCTACGCTTAACAGCAGCAATTTGTCTCACTGACACCTTGCGATTTTTGGGATTGTAGAATCTGAAGACGCCCCTTGCCAGACGTTCTAGAGTCCTACTTTTTACCAGTCTTGAAAGCGCGCTATCGAGTGTGCTGCGAGGAGCAAATGGTATTAAATCTCTGGTGGTGAAAATATATCCTTTTGGCAGTCCGTTGATAAACCTTAAAAATGCCGCGGCTGGGGGTCTGTGGGCATACATGTCCTTTTCCTCCAAGAGTTTTGCTAGAAATACAGCTGTTTTTCTAGCGAATGTCACTTTCTATAAAAGGTATTACGACTCCGCCCTCAAAAAAGTTCAAAAATGGGCATTTCAAGACCTCTGGTCTGAGATGACTCACTCAGATTTCGAGCAGCTTTGACAACAAAAGCCCCAGCACACCCAATTTGGGAACCGGGCCCATCAACTCCCGTCTAGACCACCATGGAAACAGGTTAGGTTCTGGGCTTGCGTCTGTAAGTCCACTACAGGAGTGTCTTATGAGTATTCTAGGTTTTATTTTGTATCTTATCGTAGCGGCTGTTTGCGCTGCCATTGCTGATCGTCTTGTCCCGGGTCGCGTTCCAGGTGGATTTTTCACATGCGCCGTTTTTGGTATTCTCGGCGCTTGGATTGGCGGTAGCTTGATGGGGTCCATCGGTCCGAGTTTAGGTGGCATTTCAATCTTGCCCGCTATTGTCGGATCTGGTTTGTTTATTTTTCTGTTCTCGATGATTTCGGGCAGACTCAGAGCAAGCTAAGTCACAGACCCATTGGCGTCAACTTTTATCCCATGGCATCGCTGATGGTGCCATGGTAAATAAAGAGGCTAATCATGATAACGAGCAACTACAAAAATCCTGATTTATCAACGCCAAAGAGCGAGCCGTTGTTTTCACTTGATGTTGAGGACACTATTGGTGGTGTGATAACGATGGTGTTGGTGGTTTTTGCTCTGGCAGCTATTGCTATTGTTGTTTACTCTACGATTTACCCACTGGGTACATTGACGGGTCAGTTAAGTCCATCTCTAGAGCAGTCTCTGCCCATTCAAAGTTTTCCTCAAGTAAGAGCATCGAGCAATGATACGAGCGCACATCTAAGGCAATCTGCGCAGCGATAAACTTTCTGTTCGATGCAAATAACCGTTCGATGCAACTTTCTGTTCGATGCAACTTTCTGTTCGAGACAACTTTCTATTCGATGCAACGCCTTTTTGATCAACTTCTCCTCAAGCCGTATAACTCAAGATTTTTCAAACTTGCCGTTATACTCCCCAAATTTTCAATGATTGGAGGTGTCTATGTATATGCAACGCACAAATGATATGGCACCGGTATCTTTTATGGATCCGTCCACTGGAATTGTTCTTGCAATTGTTATGACTTTTACTCTCGCTGCTTTTGTCAGTTCGACTATGGCTGTTTTCAGTGGTCAAAGTGCGGCGCGCGGCAATTTTATTGAAAGCATCAGACATCAAAAGGTAATCGACAGTTTTAAGGGCAAGGTCAAAGTCAGTGGTAAGCCTAAAATCTCTACCGCTGATTTGAGTCAAACCCATATCAAGTAAGGCTTTAGGGTCTCTTGACGATAAATACAATAAATACAGGACTTTGGACCGTATGCTCTCTGTTTTACGGTCTAAGACCAGGGACCGGACGCATGCCAACACCAACGTCCGGTCTTTTGGTATCCTAAGCTTGTAAAGGCGTCAAATTTTGATAGATTAGAAAGACAATCACTGGTGATTGCTGGTCGAATGGTGTTCATGGGATAGGTTAAGTTGGCTGACCCATCAAAATCTGAACTCCTGGAACTGGCTCGGCAAGCCGTTTCAGCTGAAGATTATATTCGTGCAGACGAGTACTATAGTCAAGCGATTCGCTTTATGCCAAGTAGCGATCCTGACTATGCTGAGTGCTTGGAATGTCTCGTCTCTCTAAAACAAGCCCGCGGTGATTTTCCTGCGGCGCTTGAATACAGCTTGCGTCTGATAAAACTTGGCGAAGATATGCTCGGACCTGACCATGCACTGGTGGGTGCCTGGAAAAAGCAGGTTGCTCACATCAATGCCCAGCTCGGTCGACTCAGCGAGGGGTCCGGTTTTCCTAAGCCTCCTCCAGAGCCTGAGATAGTCTTAGTGCCAAATCCTGCCCCATTACCAAGACCATTTCAAACACCGCCTGGCACCTCTCAAAACAGCACGATCAAGAGTCAAAAATCGTCTGGTAGTTTTGTCGAGAGTGTTGACTCTGATGCACCAGACAAGACATTGAGCATGAGACGTTCTACAGAGGTTAAGAAGCCTGCCAGACCAAGCGCACGCTCCCAGCAAAATTTGGGTGCGCTGGATAATGAAAGCGATGCCGGAGCCATAGCCAAGCAAGCAGGAAAAGGCAAGAAGGGTATAACAGACGCTCAGGTCTATGTTTCTGTCGACAATGATAATGATGACTCCGACTTTAGAGAGCAACAATCTGCTGCGGGTTTGAGTGCTTCGGCCGCTCGTAAAATTCAGTTTAGTGATCAAGACATGCTCGAGCGTGAGCAGATGTACGCCTCTGAGGTGCGTGAGCGCAATGACAATATACTGCGCATGGTGTTGGTAGGACTGACTACCGGTATTTTAGTTGCATCAATTTATTATTGTTGGTCACTATATGGTATCAGCGAACAGCCAGCTACTTTTACCAAATCCAATCCTGCTGCCGATAATGTACGTTATTTGCGCTATATTTCCAATAAGACAATTCAGTTTGGATTGGGTGAGCGCAGCGAAAAATATCAATTCACAACTTTTAGTATTAGTTTGGAGGATTTTTTCAGGTCGCTCGCTTCAGCTGTTTTGAGCAAGGAATATTTTTTACAGGATCACGGCGACTACATAACTGATGAGGATGGCACCAGCTATTTTAAGGGTGATTGTGCTCAGCAACTGACTGTGCATAACATGCATAAAGTTTCTGAAAACTGTCGTATCTACTATCACCGCAAGTCTGCCTATCCCCGTCGCATAGTCGATCCCGATGCTGGCAGTACTGGAGCTGGCGCCGAGAATTCGAAAGGCGAGAAATCCGATAGCGAGACAGCCTCTGCTGAAGCAACCGGCTCGCATTCTTCAGCCTCTGAAGCATCAACCCCTGAAGCATCAACATCTAAAGCATCAACATCTGAAGACTCATCATCAGAATCATCGGCTTCTGAGAAGTCAGCTTCGGACACTTCAACATCGGAAACTTCAACTTCTGACACTTCAGCTTCGGACACTTCAGCTTCAGGCACTTCAACTTCTAACGATTCTTCTCAAGACGGCAAAGCAAGCACAGAGCAGCCTGGCGAGGGTGAACAGTCGGTTGGCAACTCTACCAAATTAGCTGGTCAAGCTGATTTACTTACTTTGGAAAATCCCTATACCAAAGAAAGAGAACGTCCTCTTTATCTGCATGCATTGATTGAGGCACCTGCCAAGGTAGACAGCGAAACTGCTATTAAGCAAGTTCTTGATGGTCTTCGTGCAGGTGGTATGTTTCCTGAAGAACCCGTTCTAAAGCCAGGAGTAGTTGTTGTCTGTCATTATATGATTTCTGGCAATGGGCACCAGGACAGCTTACTGGTTGTTCACGGCGCTGATGAAAACGGCAAGTTAATTGCAGCCAGCGGTGTCAAAAAGACATTTTTGTACGTGCAAAAGAATGGTACTGCAGTCGATAATAGTGATAAAACCAGTCCTTTTGGACGTAGCTTTCTGGGCATGGGACCTCGCATTGAACTTCGTCCCAGCTTCCTTTGTGTGATTGAGTGCCGCCCTGAATTTCCCATTCCATTATGGGTTTTGAGATTTCGGTTTATTCTGCCTGCCCTCATTGCCAGTGTGTTGTTTTTTGTCATGGGCAAAGTCACTCATGACAATATCAATCGCATGCTCGCCTATGGCATGGCCGCACTGTCACTGGTGGCAGCAATAGTATCGATTATTAATGCAGTCAGCCCCTAGTCTAATGCAATCAGCACTTAGCACTTAGCTCTTAGCACTTAGCGTGTTTTGGGTGGTGGCATAAAAAACGGCAGGGCGGGAGCTTTTGCAGGCGGTATCTTAGCACCTGTGCCGTTTGCTCCTGATTTACTTGTGGCGTTAGCAGGAGCACTGGCGCCAGTCGTTTTGAGAGGAGGAGGTAAAAATAGCGGAGGTCTCAGCTTCTCTACTTCTTTTGGCAGAGGAGGCGGCAAAAATAGAGGCGGTCGCAGGTCTGTATCCGGAGGTTTAGGTGGCATAAAAGCTGGCGGTGGCAAGTATTTGATTGGCACCGGAATTTTGCTAACAGGCGCCATCGCCACTACAGGTAGTTGCTGGTATAGTTTGGCGATTGTATTTTTGTCTCGGCTTGTTGGCATGCCAGTTTGTTTGCTGGATGAGCCAAAATACATAATGTCAGAGACGCAAGGCGAATGTCCTAAACCCAGGCTGTGCCCGATTTCGTGCATACACGTGGCGGCGCATTCGCCGTCTTCCACTGGCTTATTGTCGTTAAATGGATTGACAGTGCTTATCTGTACGTCGGCAGATTGGATCTCGCCGTTTTCACTTTTGACATAGGTCAATCCAGCTTTCTGTCTTACTCTTTTGCTTTCGTCCATAGTCAGTGGATCGCTTGTAAAAGTGACAACTATATCGGCTTTTTGTCTGTCTTTTACGACTTTGTAAGTGATCTTGCCGGTGGTATTACCCCAGGTATCAAATGCTCTGACTACATAACTTTTAAAGATGGGGCGATAACCCCGTGCTCTCTCGCTGGGCGCAAAATATACTTTTAGTGGTAACGCTGCTTTTGGCCAGCTTTCGGCTGGTCCTTTTTTATTGAGTAGCTCATAGTAGTCTGGTTTATTGACCGAGCCCATGTCTTGTTTTGTGCGATCGTCAGCCAGCTCCGCTATAAAGTTCTCCGCTTTTCTTCGTCCGTCGCTGTCTGTTTCCATTTGTGCATAGCGCTTTAGCCAGGATATTGCTTCGTCAAATTTACCGATGTCTTGATAAGCCAGACCCACGCTATAGACTGTTGTCTTTTCGTCTGGATTTAGTTTTAGCGCTGCTTTGCCTTCGATAATGGCTTGCTCTGGTTGACCCATGCGTTGCAGCACATAACACAAATTGCTGTGCACATCGGCTGAATAAGTCGATGGATCAAAGCTCGCCGCTCTTGCTAGCAATCTTTGTGCTTCCGGTAAATTGTTGCTATCTATAGCCTTTGTCGCTGCTTTTAGATTGCCAAAAGCACCCATTTGCTTTAACTGTCTTGTAGCGTCTGCTTTGAGCTGACTGTTTTTAGTGCGTTTAACAAAGTCGTTTAAGGCGTCGATGGCTTTGTCACTTTGCCCGGCATTGTGATAACAAATTGCCAGGTCATAGCCCAGTCTGTCGTCGTCCGGGCTATAGCGCATTGCCGCCCGGAGTTCACTAACTTGCCCCTCATAGTCTTTTAGTCCCTGACAAGAAAGCGCCAATTGCTTGTGCAAATAGCCAGAGTAACTGCTTGGATCTAGCCCTACTGCCGCACTCAGTGTTTGCCGGGCTTGTGAATAGTTGCCTGTAGCGTTTTGCTGTGACCCATCCATACAAATTTGATAGGCTTTTTTTTCTTTTTCGTAGTTGCCATTTTGACACTGTGCTGGAGCGCCAGCCAACATTGCCACCATCACAATCAAAAACGAGCCAAAATGACTGAGCCAGGCTGGGTCTTTGCACCAGTCTGTCATCTTTATCCAATAACTCAAATTTGAAATGCCTTTGCCCATTACTTCCTGCCGGTACCGCAATATGCCACTGCTCCAGGACCGATAAACAAAATGATTGCGCAATAAATACAAGCTAGAGCCTGGACTCCCCTTGAGGCAGATGCCTACAGATGAGGATAAATTTGAGTCAAAGGCTATTGCACTCTTGTCATATATGGATTGAGTTTGACTGCAACGGGTAATATTGTTCAGTAGTGCCTGATGTTTGCGAGGATTAATGGCTGAAAATTTGAGCAAAAAGACGCTGGTTGGCGCTTTTTTCGACTTCATCATCCTGGTTTTGCTGGTTGGTGCTGCTGGTTTTGGTGGTTATTTTTGGGGTATTAATCAAAAGCTTGCGCCAATCCAGATGGTCGCACCTGGCACCCCTGGAGCTGTCAGCGCAACAGGCTTTGTCATCCCTGGTCTGCCAAAAATTGGTGGTAGCACCACTGCCGCCAATGCGGCCACCAGTGCCGGTAACTCAGCACATGGCGGTAACGGCGCAAATAGCGCCAAAAGTTCTGGCAACGACGCAGCTGCAGGTAGCGGCAATACACAATCTTCTTCCTCTTCTTCTTCTGATGCCGGTAGCGGCACAGCCAACTCAAGCTCGGCTGCTGAGAGTGCTAAGTCTGATAATGGGGATACTGCTGCTCCCGCCACAAAAGGCAAGGTCAAGTACTGGCTCACTTCTTCCGGCGCTGACTATTGCGGATACTCGATTACAGTGCAGGTTAATGGTCAGTCTGTGGATTCGTTTTTTGGACCAGATAAGCTTGTCGATATCACCAGGCTTGTGCACAAAGGGCAAAATACTCTCCAGATGGAAGCAAAATATCTGGGTGAGCAATACAACAAGCATCCCGGTGATAAAAACTATAAGCTGACAATCAAGCTCGTTAAAGGTCCCCATGTCCAGGACGATTATCAAGCCAAAGATGTTTTGACAAGTTACACTCGCAACGCTGGCGAGACTCAGGACGTCAACGACACTCTTGAATTTGTCGGAGACTAAAAGTGAAGGCTAGAGGCATCTTTATTACAACTCTGTTGTCTATCAATGCCTTTTTAGGTGGCTTCGCCTATGGCTTCAATAGTCGCCAGGTACTCGTGATTGATCCATCACTACCGCCAGTGGTGCCAGCTAAAGTGGTTGAGCCAGCAAAGGCAATTGTCCCGGCTAAAGCTGCACCAGCTAAGGCTGCGCCCGCTAAAGGTGCGCTTACTAAAGGTGCCTCCAATAAAGGTACTTCAAATAAAGGTACAAGCGCAAAGTCTAGTGCCAGTGCTAAGACTAACAAGGGTGCAAATACTAGCGCCACTGCTAAATCCAGTAAGTCAGCAAAGTCCGGCACCCAAGCCACGTCTAAAAGCATAAATGGCTCAGGGACCAAAGGCAATAAATGATCAGAGCATTTTGGGCGGCAACCCTTTGCTTGTTTTTGTCGCTTTTTGCTGTGCCAGCGTTTGCCTCCAATGGCGATAGCGATGTCTATAAACTGATTCAAGCGCGCCGCTATGATCTGGCCATGCCAAAGTTAAAGCAGATGGTGGCACAAAATTCTCGTGATATGTCCGCACAGTATTACCTTGGAGTTTGTGCCATGGGCTTGCGGGATTTTCCCCTGGCGGAGCTGGCTTTTACTCGCGTCATTATTAGCTCACCGCCACAAGATGTCTTTGCTCAAGCCGCTCGCAAAGGGCTGACGAGCTTCCGCAGTCAAATCAATCCCTTTGAATGTTTGATGAATAATCACTCAATGCGCTGGGCCCGTGAAGCTATGCCTGTAAAAATATACTTCAGCGAAGGCTGGCGTGTCCCTGCTGGCATGGAGGGGCATCTGATGAGCCGCGCTGAATACAAACAAGTTACCGCCATGCTGCAAAATTACAATCCCAGCCAATGGCAGCTCATGCCAGGTTATGCGCGAAGCACTGGTGAAGCTGTAAAAAAGGGGCTCAAGTCTTTAGAGTGGGCGCAAAAGGAAGGGCTATTTAGCTTTGTCACTGTTAACTCACCTCAAGGTGCTGATATTGTGGTGCTCTATTGCGCTAAAACAGTCCAGGAAGAGCACTCCGGTTTTACATCCTATCCCTATGAGTGGAGTCAGCCCTGTTTGATTCAAATTGTTGTCGATAACAAAATCGATGATGCTCAGCTCAAAGCCAATAGTCTCACGCAAATTAGTGCCCACGAGTTTACTCATGCCTTTGGTCTTAAGCACAGCAGTGATCCCAAAGATTTGATGTATCCTACTGGCGAATGGGTCGAAGGCTCCGACCATAGAATGACCATGGTTACAGAGCACTCAGCCAGCGACAAAATGTGTCTCCGTGCACTCTACACAATGGAGCCGGATGTAAAATTCATTTCGGTGCAGCATAAATAAGACCACTCACGATCAAATAGAAAAGCAATAAACCGGGCAAGAAAAATTACTCAAATGGATACACAACTAGCTAAATACGATTGTTTGCTTTTTGACTTTGACGGTACTCTGGTGCCCAGTCTCGACTATTGGCTGAGTGGTTTCAAACATGCCTTTCAAATACTTGGCTATGATCTCACCGAGGAAGAAATCATTGCTGGTTGTTTTTACCGCGGCGACAAAGCCGTTGCAGAACATTTTGGTATTGAATGCCACCAATCGTTTTGGCAACTGGTGCAGCACAAAATCATGACTCACTATGACCAAGCTGAGTTGTTTGATGGAGTGCGCGAAGTGCTCGATTTTTGCCGTGCCAGTAAGATTCCACTGGGACTGGTGACGTCTTCGGAGCGTCCGGTGATTGAAAAAGCCTTTCATCATCTAAAACTTGATGGTTATTTTGATGCGGTGGTTACAGCTAGCGATGTGGAGCACTGTAAGCCCAATCCTGAGCCGGTTTTAAAGGCTCTCAAAATTTTAGGCAAGGAACCTGTTAACGATCATTCTAAGGTCCTGTTTATTGGCGATTATATCGTCGACGTGCAAGCCGGTCGCGCCGCTGGCGTTAGTACAGCACTGTATTTTGCCGACTGTCACAGACGCTTCCACGCAGAGGAACACGTCATGGCATCGGCACCAGACTTTATGTTTAATAGTTATGCGGATTTATTTGAGACCTTAAAAAGGGATCTTGGATCATCCAGAGTAAATTGAATTTGCCGGCCGATACTTAGGTCGTTGGCGAGCAATATATCTACTTTTTGATGCATTGGTCAAACAGCTGCCATTCTGCTTCATCTGTTGTGTAGTCGGCAAACAAAGCCATGCCCTCGACATTGTCAGTCGTGTCTTGTTTTGCATTTTGCTTGGCATTTAGGTTTGTACTTTGCTTGGTACTTTGCTTTGCGCTTTTTAGTCCCAGCTCTAAGCCTCTGAGTCCATTAGCCAGACTCTCGCAAAACGCCTGATGGGCAAAGGTAACGTCCTCATAGGTTGGCAGACCGATTATCACTTTGCAGTCTTTATTGGTGGCAGCCACATCTTTGCTTACATGTCGTACCTGTCTGCTCACCAGATTGGCATAAGCTCTTGGCATGTAGAGAAAACTGTCATAAGACATCACCGCTATTTGGTCCACAAATGGTGCCACATCTTTAAAATAGCTGTCATTCCAACCATATAGAGTCATCGGATAAGACATTGGTGTGGCAATAGATAGATGTTTGTCGCGGCTGATTTGTTTACGACTCTCACTCAAAAAGGTAATAAAGCGTTTGTCATTGTTGGGAGCAAATTCATAGTCCCACTCCACTCCATCAAAGCCGCATTGATCAATCAACCAACGCGCTTCGCTATGCAGAGCGTCTCTGGTGGCTTGTTTACCAAGGTCGACGCCATCTGCCCGGCCAAAGTCAGAGGGTACATAGACCCAGGCCAGGCAGAGCGTACCGGGGCAAGACTGATGCACACGACTGGTGATTATTTTTGCCTCTTTAGGTTGACGATATTTGAGGTGACCTGATTTGTCGCAGGACAATACATGAAAATAGGCATAACGAATCTTGTGAGTATTGAGGCGCTTGAGCATCGCTTGCCAATCGTCTTCATTATGTTTGCCCCGATACCAGTAGTAGCGCAGCCAGGCACCGTTATTGCCCGATAAATTGTCGCGGATGTAGTCAGTGTCAATCTTTTGTGAGCTGAAGACGAGACTATCGGCCAGGCAAAGACCAATAGTCAAAAGTAGTGCTATGCCACCAAATTTAAGGACTTTTTTGATATTCATCGGCACCTCGTTGTCTTCAGTATTTCACTGTTAGCTCAAAAAAGCCTGTTGCGCCTGATTTAAGTTTGCAGAATTGATCAGTTGGTGTAATCTTCAGTCATGACTATTGAGCTTATAGCTGGCAAATACAAACTTATGGGTGTCCTCGGCCGTGGTGGCATGAGTACGGTCTATAAAGCCCGCCTGACTTCCAGCAAAAAGACTTATGCTCTCAAACTGCTCAATTTTAAGGTGCCACCGGGTGGCACCACAAGCGATGCTGTCAGTGTAGAGACCCGCGCTAGCATAGCCTTGCGCCATCCCAATTTAAGACGGGTGCACGAGGTCGGTGTTAGCCGCGATGGGCAGCCTTATATCGTCATGGATCTTTTGCCTGGTGTCAGTCTCGCTGACTATATCGTCAGTCATGGCCGCCTAAAGGCCGCCACCGCCTTGCCCTTTTTTTATTGATATTGCAAAGGGTCTAGCCTACGCCCACAGCCGTGGCGTTTTGCACACTGACGTCAAGCCATCAAATGTGATGCTCACTGTGCGCAAAGACAAAAAGGCTAAGGCTCTGATTGTAGATTTTGGTCTGGCTCGGTCAATTAACTGGGAGACTTCGCGCTGTCTTACCAGCGAGATTTATGGCAGTCCTTTATATATGAGTCCAGAGCAGTGCAAAGGTCTGCCCCTGGATTTTCGCACCGACATCTATAGTTTTGGTTGTTTGATGTACGAGACATTGACCGGTGATGTGCCACTAAAGGGTGAAACACCAGCAGATACTTTTAAGCTCAAATTTAGTCAGAGTCCAAAACCATTTGCACCACAGTTGATGGTGCCTGACAAGCTAGCCCGACTGGTCATGGATTGTCTTGCGGTAAATCCAGCCAAAAGACCGTGTTCGGTCAATACTGTACTGCGTTTGCTCAGTACTTCGGTACCGTCGGATCAATTAGATCAGACCAAGCCAGGATACCGCCGCTCAAGTTGAGGGCTTTTTGATAGCCGCGGCTTTGCAAAAAGTCCACACAGCGCTGTGATCTTGCACCGGAGCGGCACATCACCACAAATTCTTTCTCCTTGAGATCTGCCAGTTCTTCAAAGCGGCTGGGCAATTCACCCATTGGTATATGGGCAGTGTGATTGATTGCTGCTACTTGCAGTTCATGGGGTTCGCGAATGTCAAGAATAAAGAGGTCTTCGCCTGCATCGAGCCTCTTTTTCAGGTCTGTCACGCTTATTTCTGCCGGTTGAGCCGTATTCATATAGTTTCCTCTTTTGACCAGCATTAAGTATAATCTTGCTTGCAGATAACAGATGAGGGACAGATGGCAAGAACATTAGAAGATGCTCTTAAAGAGGTCTTGGCTGACGACAACAAGATCAATCGTTACGAGGCCAGAGTAATCAGAGAGATGATCATGGCTGACGGTGTTGTCTCCGAAGACGAAAAGGCGCTACTCGAAAAAGCCCTCACAACTAACGATTTTGATTCAGACGCTTTTGACATATTGTCAAATGTGCTTTTGCGTTCCCACATGAAAGATTAAATAGTCTGCTAATCCCAGAGCAGGCGCTGCGATAGCGACGGTCCGATACCAAAATACTTGTTTAAAAGCTCCGGCTTTGTCTCAGTAGAGACAACAAAGCCGGGGCTTACGTATTTATTCCAGCACTCTTCAAAGACTTCGCGCCCCTTTTGCGAGCGCGCAAGTAACGATGGCACGGCGTGATAGGAGCCCACACGAGGCTCGGCGCGACCAGCAAGATACTTTTTAAAAAACTTTCTGGTCTCGACTTCTGTTGAGCTGCTTGCCAGAGGGTATTCGTATTTGGGCACCAGATATGGTTGGTTACTTATTGGTGCCAGGATTTCTTTAAGGCTCTGATTAAAGACTTTGCAGGCTTTAGGCTCAACATCATCGAGAAATAGCCGGTAACTGCCGTCACTGCGCATGGTGACATGCAGACTATCTCGACTGACTGTTGCTGGTATTTGTTTGACTATTTGTAGAGCCGTCAATACCGCTGTGGCGATATCTAGCAAACCCTGTTGCTGGCTATTGGACTTGGTATCTTTAAGCGTGATTACGCGCTCAACGCTTTGGCCGCCGTTATCGACAGAGCCCGATATAGAGCCAGATATAGAGCTATCTATGGTGCTTACTACGGGGCTCTCCACTGAGCTCTCTACGGAGCTGTCTACTGTGATTTTGCCAGTGCTACCCACGGTATCGTCGGGAGCAATACGGCATACGTCTTTATAAAACCGTGCTTCCAGAGCTTTATGTCTCAGCCTTGCCAATATTCCTGCTGTCACTACCGGTAGTATTGCCAGCATACTGAGCGGACCAGCACTAAACGTAAGACCCAGTGTGATAAGTGCGGTGATTGTACCCAGACCATAGTGCTCCAGGTAGACACCGTTTAAGGCGGCGCGCATTTGTTTGGCGTGTTCTTTGTATTTTTGATTATGTCTGATATGCGGCGGTGTCAGTGCCATTTTGCGCAGCTTGGCTACTTCCAGGCAGGGCAATAGATGATTGTTATAAGGCTGCCCGACTTTCCACAGGTCATAGATTTTGTCACGCACCAGAGCGCGCTCCATCATTTCGCGGTTAAAGTCTTCCACCGAGGCAAAGACATCGTTGCCAGTCAGTTCGCTAAATGATGGGTGCACATGACCTACACCACACTCGATTTGACCATCGTCGCAGATGCCAAAAAATCCATCATGTTTGCGCACAAAGCGCTGATAATCATTCAGTCCTTTTTCTAGACTTGGCGCAATACAGACCACGTCCCAGTTATTTGCTACTTTGCGATAACCAGCGGCATCGTTTTGGATGCGGATAGAGCGGCCTCTCAATTGTTTGACCGATACTGGTGCTGTGGTTGTGGTCAAATCCACGAGAGTATTGAGAGCCTGGCTGTCCCAGCCTTCGCCAAAAAGACCTCTAGTGCCGATAAGACATTTAGTGATGCCGCGTTCAAAGATGCTGGTTGCCAGTGCTACATAGAGTCTTGATTCCCAGGCGCCGGATGTCGCTGTCACCTGACAAAATGTGCCATCTGGCTGGTCGATTACTTGTAGCTCAAATTTGTGTCCCTGGTCTTTTAGATAAGCTCTAGCTGCCTCACCAAACTGGTCAGCTACTCTTTTGTCGATTAGTAAAAGCGAGCCAGTGACCAGGCAGGGATTGATATAAGTTGATATTGGACTGGCAAGCAAGGTCCGCATCACAGCCAGTGCTCCGCCCGATTCTTCGTTTAAAATGCCGTCCAGATTTTTAACAGCAGTAGCTGACATGCGCTCAAAGTCAGTGACCACACAAGCACGCAGTCGGTCATCAAGGACGCGGTATTCTAGTGCCAAAATCTCTGTCACTGCCCGGCTTTTGGCCTGCGAAAAGGCCAGCACTCTATCCACTGGCGAGGCTTGCTTGCGCAGTCCTTGCTCGGTAATGCCATAGCCGAGTTTGCGCAAAGCTGCCTTGATTTGTTCAAACAAAGCATGATCTTCTCTGCTTGAGCTGATTTTTAGTTTGTGCGCGGCAAAGTCGTCGATTATCACCATCCAGTCATCTAGTAGTGGCGCCTGGGTCAGTTCTTCTGATAATTCGATATGTTTAGGGCTGGGTAATTTGAGTTTCCAAATAGCTCTTAGATAGGCTGTTGCCAGCACTGGCTCATCTTTTAGATAGCGGTCAAAGCCGTGCTCTTTTTGGATGCGTTGCGACTCAATAAAAATCCAGCCAGTTAGTGGTGGCAATATCGCCGCAATTTCTTTTGCCTGCTCACTGCTTATGGCACCAGATACGGCTCTGGTGTTGCTTACAGCCAGACTGTCATCAGCATTTGTCTTGCCGTTAACAATACCCTGACTATCATCAGCATTTGTCCTGGTCTCTATCACCGCTGGCATTTGCAACTGCCCTGTGCCTTCAAGCCAATTAAGACCGCAGAGTTCTTCTAAGACGTGATGAAATTCCTGGTGTTGCTCTTCCAGGAAGTCGAATTCTCTTTTAGTGGGTTCAACAAAATAAACCAGATCTTGAAAAGGTGAGAGTCCACCCTCACGCACCAGGGCTGGTGTCGGCACCTGATAATCAATAGCGCCCACCAGTGAGACATAGCGTCCTTCCTGTGTCTGACTTTTCTTCTCAGGTGGAGTACCTGTTAAACCTATTACTAGAGGATTATCCAGATACTTGATTAAGTGCTGCATGATTGCCGCCCAGTAATCAGTCAAATGGTGGCACTCATCAAACAAAATCAAACTAAATTTTTGTCTGCGCAAAGATTGCAAAAGTTGCACGGCATTTGGGTGCAAGACTTCGTTTAAGTCCATCACATCAGCCAGCTTTTTGCGCAGCCGACTGTTATGTCTTGACATTTCTTTTTGATGAGCTTTTGGATTGTTTTGCAAAATTTCCAGGATACGCAGCTCAGCCTCACCGATGCTGAGACCCCGACCTTTGCAAAGCTCATCCACCCAGGAGCGGTGACTGAGCTTGGTGAGATATTCCTGCTCTTTACCAGGCGTGGACAATACCTGATAAGTCATAACAGTAATAGGTTTGAGCGGCATGTCCTCATGGGTGCCGATGATGTCCTTACAGCCAAAGTCCACTTGCTCCGGCGGCAAAAACAAATCGAGCTTTTGACCCCACTGCGATTGTATTGTCGTGTTTGGCGCCAGTATCAGAGCCGGACGCTTAAAATTGGCAATCAACTGTAAGCCGATGATTGTCTTACCAGCTCCTGGAGGCGCCACAATATGGATCTCGCGCTCGCCTTTTGCCAGTTTGTCGTCCACCAGCTCAAGGATTTCTTCTTGATAGCGCCTCAGTGGATGGCGAAAATTTAAATTAGTAAGTAGAGGTTCTTCTGGTGCTGGCTCTGCCAGACTGCGCACACCGCCAGCAATAACCCCGCTAGCTTTGACACCGGGGGCAGCAAGCGTTTTGGCCTCTAGTTTGGTAACAGACGCGTCACCCTTTCTTGCGCGAGGTTTGAGTTTGTCATCTTTACTTTCTGGCATTTTCCCCGACTTCTCATCTGGGGAGAAGACTTTTATCAAAGGACCTAAGTAGGAGCCGATACTCAATGGATATACTCGCCTCTAAATCATAAAATGATACAAGTAAACGGGCTAAATTAGCTGATTTCTTGCCATTTACAGGCAAATAAAGGATGTTCACGGTACGTTGCCGCTTATACGGTTACTATTAGGGTGACAAGGCAGGATTTCCATGACTTTACCCCTAATACAACTCCAAAACGTCACCAAAACTTACGGTGAGCACCACGTCAATGCACTCAAAGCCATCGACCTGACTCTGCTTAAGGGCAGCTTTACTTGCATAATGGGTCAGAGTGGTTGTGGCAAAAGCACTTTGCTCAATATTATTGCCGGGCTAGACTCTCCCACCAGTGGCAATGTCATTTTTGACAGTCAAAAGATGCAAGACTTGAGTGACGAAGAAATCACCTGGCGCGCCGCAAAATTGGTTTTATCTTTCAGTTTTTCAATCTATTAGCCACACTGACTGTGGAAGAAAATGTCGCTTTGCCTCTCGAAATCAACGGTCTCAGCGACAATGTCAAACGCAAGCAAAAAGTAAAAGAGATGCTCGCCCAAGTCGGCATGTCTGAGCGTATTAATTTTTATCCCTCGCAGCTCTCTGGTGGTGAAATGCAGAGAGTGGCTATCGCTCGCGCTCTCGTCCATGAGCCGCTCTTGCTGGTGGCTGATGAACCCACAGGCAACCTTGACTCCGAAAACGGTCAAATTATCCTGGAGCTGCTCAAAAACCTCAATCAAAAAATGGGCCAAACAATAGTTATGGCTACTCACTCTGATGAGGCTGCTCAATTTGGTGACCGCGTCATCAAAATGAAGGACGGCTCTGTAATCCAGGATAGTCAAACTGAGCAAGATCAAAACCAGTCGGCAGTGCAAAGTAAGAGTGGCTGATTGATTTGATGGACAGCTTTACTTTTGCTCTGAGATTATTTGAACGATTTGTATTGCGCGATATCCGTCGCAACCTTTTGCGCACAGTCCTCACTATTTGCGGTATCACTCTTGGTGTGGCGGTGTTTCTTGCCATCAGCATCGCCAACGACACAGCTCTGGCAAGATTTAGACAGACTGTGGGGCAGGTGGCTGGCAAAGCTAATCTTGAGCTAATCCCACTCAGTGGGGCTAGCATCGATGAGTCTGCCATGCGCGATTTACAAGTGCTGAGCCGTGAGGGAGTGAAGTGGACTCCACTTATTGACGAGCATATCGTTATTGATACGTCAGGTGCTGCCCACTCAACAGACAAGAGTGAGCCCGAGTCCCCGGCATCCACTTTTGAGTCCAAGGATAGAGAGATAGTCCAGCTCATCGGGCTCGATATGCTGGCAGATCCAGACTTTAAAAGTTATCAGTCCAGTGATGAGAGTCAATCAGTAGATACCGCTGTGCAAGGTCCGACAGATAGCACTGCTGACAGCGCGCCAGCCAAAGAATACTCAGTCTTTGCCCCGTATTCTGTACTTATAGGTGGCGCACTGGCCGACCGCCTATCGCTCAAGCCCGGTAGCCAGCTCAAGGCACTGCTTGCCGAGCGCGATATACCTCTAACAGTCGCCGGTGTGCTCTCAAAAGAAGGTCTTGGTGGTGCTTACAGTGGCAACTTGATTGTGGCAGATATGGCTCTGGCGCAAGAGCTGACTCAGCTTGATGGACGTGTCTCCAGAGTGGACATGATTGTGCCTGCGGATGTATCTATCGAGGACTTGAGTCAAAAACTCTCAACCAGTCTGCCAGCTGACGTGATGGTGGCAAGCCCCGATACACGCTCAGCACAAGCCGAAAAAATGACACGCTCCTTTGAATACAATCTACTGGCTTTGACTTTGATTGCTCTTATGGTGGGCATGTTTCTCATCTATAACACCATGACCATAACTGTTTTGCGGCGCAGACCAGATATCGGTGTTTTGCGAGCACTGGGTGTCAAGCGCAGCACCATCCTCAATATGTTTTTGTGGGAAGCAGTATTTTTAGGAGGGCTTGGCACACTCGGTGGTATCGTCCTTGGTGGAGTCATGGCACAGGGCGCGCTACGTGCTGTTGCTCAGACTTTTCAGTATTTTTACTTTAAGGTGCCACTAGAAAAAGTCACAGTCAACCCTGAGCAATACATGCTCGCCTTTGCCATTGGTATGGGCCTGACTTTGCTGGCGGCCCTGCCACCACTTTATGAGTCAACCACAGTGGCTCCATCGGAAGCCACTCGCAGAGCCAGCTATGAGTCTAAGATGCGTGGCTTTGCTCCGTTACTCTTTGTACTTGGACTAGTCAGTCTGGTCCTTTGCTATATCTCAAGTTTGCAAGGACCTGTGCAGGACTTCCCGTTGTTTGGCTATTTAGCGGCATTTCTCAGTATTGTCGGGGCATCACTACTTATGCCTTTGAGTTTGACTTTTATATTGCCTCCAGTAGCCAGGATATTTTCTCGCCTCTTTGGTGCTCCCGGTCGAGTGGCAGCCTCCAGTCTGCAAGGTACGCTCACCCGCACAGCAGTTGCTGCTGCCTCCCTGATGATCGGTATAGCGATGATGATAAGCCTCGCTATCATGATTTCGAGCTTTCGCAAGACCGTCACCCAGTGGATTGATCAGAGCTTCCAGGCAGATTTGTGGATGCAATCGCAAGCAAGAGCCTCTGGCAACAAAATGGCCAAGCTACCAGAGTCCCTCTTACCAGTGATCGATTCTGTGCCGGGTGTGGCAGCTGCCGAGGGCTTTGTCGACAGACGCATCGTATATCAGGGCATGCCAGTATTTTTGGGCGCTGCTGATTTTGATATCCTGGCTAAGTACGGCAACCAGCTCTTTACCTCGGGTGCCTCCAATAAAGCCGTCTGTGAGCAGATGGTGGGAGACCGAGCGATAATCTCTGAGCCTTTTGCTGTGCGACGTGGCCTTAAAAAGGGCGATAGTCTGGAGCTACAGGTCGAGGGCGGTAAACACACCTTTGTGGTTACTGATGTCTTTTATGATTACGCCAGCGACCTCGGTTATATCATCATCCCTCGCGATGTTTATAAGTCGCTTTATCACGATGACACCATATCCAATGCCGCCATTTATCTCAAGCCCGGCGCTAGTCTCGATACGGTCAAAGACCAAATACTCAAGCTAACCAATGGCAAAGCGCGTCTCACAATCAATAGCACCAGAGAGCTGCGCGCTCAGGCGATAACAATTTTTGATCGCACATTTGCCATCACTTATGCACTGCATACTATTGCCGTGATAGTGTCGATGCTCTCTGTGATGAATGCACTATTTGCTCTCACGATTGAGTCCAAACGCGAGTTTGCAATCCTGCGCTATTTGGGCGCCAGTCGTAAGCTCCTCAGCCGCATAGTTTACTTACAGGCAGCGGTCCTTGCCCTGGTGGGCAACTTTGGCGGTCTTGGGCTTGGCTATGTGCTTTCATTGCTTTTAACTCACGTCATCAATAAGCAATCATTTGGCTGGAGCGTCCAGTACTCGATACCCTGGGATTTTATCGCCCAGTCTACAGTTTTGGTTTTAGTGACTGCTGTGGCATCAGCCGCAGTGCCTGCCTCCATGGCTGCTCGCACCCTGGCACCATCCGTTATCAGAGACGAATAAAATGAAAAACAAACTTTTGCTTTTGTCCACATCCTGCTTGATGCTTATCTCAAGCATGTTAAGCCCGGCAAGCTTTGCCCAGGGCACAGATAAAGACAATGCTCCGGTTTATAAGAAGGCCTTGCCTGGCTATAAATTTAAATTTCCTGAGGACCACTATAGTCACGATGATTTTAAAACTGAGTGGTGGTATTGCACTGGCCATCTCAAGGCAAAAGACGGGCGGCGTTTTGGTTTTGAGTTGACATTTTTCCGCACAGGGTCTGACTACAAGCCTAAGGTAGCTAAGACTCCCTGGAGTCTCGATAACTTTTATCTGGCTCACTTTGCCCTCACTGACGAGCAAGGTAAGACTTTTAAATATTATGAGAAGCTCAATCGCAAAGGACTCAACTTTGCTACAGCCAGACAGGATGCTTACTATGTCTTTAACGAAGGCTGGAGTGTAGTCAAGCTAGGCGATAAATATGTGCTCAAGGCTGACGCCAAAGATTACAGTATCAATTTGCTACTCTCATCGGTAAAACCACCTGTAGTGCATGGCAAAGATGGAGTCAGCCAAAAGGCATCCTGTGTCGGCTGTGCTTCACACTATTACTCTATGTCCAGACTAAAAGCTGAGGGACTTGTCTTTATCAAAGATAAGCCAGTGGAAGTAACTGGACAGGCCTGGATGGATCATGAATTTGGTAGCAATCAACTTACCAAAGAGCAGACTGGCTGGGACTGGTACTCCATACAACTGGCCGGCAACCGCGAACTGATGTTATACGTGATGCGCCGCGAAGATGGCACACTAGAAAAACAATCCAGCGGCACTCTGGTGCTACCTGATGGCACAAGCAAACATCTTGGCTTAAATGACTTTGCCATTGCCAAAACTGGCACATGGACTAGTCCCAAGACCAAAGGTGTTTATCCTATGGGCTGGAAAATCACAGTCCCATCTGAGAAGCTCGATCTCACTCTTACTCCCTTGCTAAAGGATCAAGAACTCACCACCGAGCGCTCTACTGGAGTCAGCTACTGGGAAGGTGCCGTAGATGTCAGTGAAAACGGAGCCAAGCCAAGCGGAGAAGGCTACGTTGAGATGACAGGATACTCGGAGAAGTTTGCTAAGAAGCTGTAGAGCAGGTCAGGCATTAGGTCGATTCAATCATTGCAGTGGCATTCTGGCGATGTTTTCGCTTCTGTTGATTCTTTTGAGTTTGCTGTTTGCGCTTTTTGAGAGGATGACTTCTCTCCAGGAAAAACCGTCTCGTATGAGATAGGTGTATTCCATGGAATTTGGCATATTGGACTCTCAGGGTCCTTTAGATAAGAATTTGCGGCAAGCTGCATACCAGCCTGGTCTTGTGCTTGAATATCTGGATTCCAGAAGCTTCTACCGACTAAATACTCGCGGTGATATTGCTCCCAACCTTTATATTTCGACTGCAGCGCACTTGCGTTGTGCAGCATAATCATGAGTCCTTCTTTTTCGGTTAGTATGCCTGCTCTCACAGCATCTCTGCACAGATTTGTACTGCGACCCAGGTCATAACCCGTAACTCCCCTTTCTCCAAACTCATCGCCGTACTTCATTACAAGATCTATTTTGCCGTAACTTGTATGATGATGTTTGGACAGCAGCTGCCTTCTCTTTTGTTCCAGGGTTCCCGCTAGAGTCCTCTTCTCTTTCCACAATTCCATCCATTCATCATTACCGGCACCAGATGTTAGATACCAGATCATCTCCAGAGTTTGCTTACGATCAGTAAATCCCCAGACGTCTTTTAGTTTTTCTAGAGCGTCTTTCTTGTCTTTATCTTGAGGTGCTTTACCGGGCACAGTTAAAAGACCAAGATCGTTTTGAAAAGCCAGTGGAAACCCAACAGCTATAAGAAATCTACGTGCTATGTTGGATTCGCGATGGGTGTATTCGTATTCAGCGTTGGCTATGTTTTCGTTATAAGAATTGAGTCCAAAATAGGTTTTATCATTTGCAGCGCCAATGTCTGCCTTTGCTTTGGCAAATTCGTAAAGGCGCGTGTAAGCCTCTGCTCTGGACTCTAAAATCTCAGCAAGATTGGGGTCGTTTTTGTCCACAATTGCTTTTGAATAACTGTCGATTGCAGCTTTGATTCGCCCCTCATAAAATTCAATTTGCCCTTTTAAGTGCAGCGGATTTTTCCATTGCGGAGCTAATTTTAGGCATCTCTCGATGTCACTCTTTGCCTGGGCAAGTTTGAATTGACTGATCAGCGCTGCACACCTCAGTCTTAGTAGCTCAGGATTATTCTTGTCTTGATTGAGCAACTGGTCATAAATTTTTGCAGCAAGCTCAGGATGCTCATCATTACAGAGGATCATTGCTTTGAGCATCTTTAGCTCTTTGCTTGCTGGATGCTTGCTCAGGGCTTTTTCGACCATGGGCATAGCAACTGTTGGCTCGCCCAGGTAATACTCGACTAAGGATTGACCAAAAGCAATGCGCGCAGAATTCGGAAAGTCTCGTGCTGCTGATTTAAATAGCTCCTGGGCGCCATCGGCCTCCTGGTTGTAAAGCTTGAGCCAGCCTCTGTTAAACGCTTTGTACTCTGGACTTGCTTTGTCTCTTGCAAAGGTCTCTGGCATCTTTGGTAGATACAAGTCAGAGGCAGAGGCCGCACTATTTGCCTGTAAAAAGCAGAGCGCAAGAGAAGCAATAACCAATCTGCTCAGTTTTTCCACGTTCATTAATCGCTTCCCTTGTCATTACTGTTTGGTTACGCCCGCTAAGCCTGTGATTAAAACCTTTGATGGGGCTTCGCCAGGCGCAGCAATGAGTAGAAAACTACTCAGAGTGTGGCAAAACCGGAACTAATGCGTAGCATATTACTCCCGTCGTCCTCATCCTAGTCAAGATGATTAAATACCCTAAAGAGCGCAAAGCAGTCACGGAGAACAATCATGAAAATAACCGTTGAAACTACGGTCAACGCACCTATCGCCAATGTCTGGAGCGCTTACACAACCCCAAACGACATTAAGCAATGGAATGCAGCTTCAGATGATTGGCACACAACTAGCGCCTCTGTTGATTTGCGCGTTGGCGGAGAGTTCTCATCTCGCATGGAAGCAAAGGACGGTAGCTTCGGCTTTGACTTTGCCGGGACCTACACCAAGATCGTGCTGCACGAGCTAATTGAATATTCATTTGGGGATCGAGTTTGTGTCGTAGAGTTTAGACCCGGAGCTATTGGAGTAACTGTAAGCGTTACCTTTGATGCAGAAACAGAACATCCCATCGAGCAGCAGCGTGAGGGCTGGCAAGCTATTCTGAATAATTTTGCTAAGCACGTTGCCACCACAACCACTACTAATCTAAACTAGATTCGATCGCATGGAAGCCCACTAATACTGCCCGCATCCAAAAGCATATTAAGCAACAAGGGGTTATCCAATGCAGCGTTTTACCGGCAAGTCTTTTCCCATTATTTGCTTCTTCGTGCCTATATTGTTCTTTGGCATCAGCTATCTAGTTAGTCCTGGATATTATTCGCCGCTATTTGCAAGTGCCTTGGGCTTGTGTTTTGTGGCTGCCATGCTCGTTTGGGATGGGATTGGTCTAGCTGTTGGTCTCGCGTCGCAGTCGCTAGTCGTGCGCATCCTGGCGATAGTGTTCTTCACTCTTCCTGTCATATTCTGCAGTACCTTGCTGCCCGCAGTCTTGACGATAGTGCAAGCCATTGGTCCTGTCATAGATGGACCCCGCTGATAGCATTTGTGTGCAATAACCATCTGATCCACCCCAGTTTGGTGCCATTGAGTTGGCTAGTACTTGCCTAATAGGTATCGCTTTTCCAAGATTATTTAATCCGTCTTGAGTCCACACAGGCGTTACTCAATACTGATGTCATGCATCATTAGTCTGTCTGCAAACGCTCACTCACCTCGATATTATACTTTTGGTGCCCAGTGTTTAATCGCTGATTGATAGCAAAACAAGCGCCTCTTTATACCGCCAAAACACTGGAACCATTAGGACTTTAGCCAGTCAGCTCTACAGATGTACTTGCCAAAATACATTTAAAAATAGAGATAGCACAGGAGCTAAATTCACCATGACCGTACTTCAAACCAAGAAGGGTTATACATCTAACATCGAAGAGGCATCACTGGCTAACGAAAATTTTCGCACGGTCGTGTATACAGCCAAGCACAGCCAGCTCGTGCTCATGAGTCTCTTGCCCAATGAAGACATCGGCGAAGAAGTGCATCAACTCGACCAGTTTATCCGCTGCGAGTCTGGTCAGGGTAAGGCTGTTTTAAATGGCGTCGAACATGAATTTAACGACGGATTTGTCGTGCTGGTCCCCGCTGGTGCTCGCCACAACATCATCAATACCTCAGCCGACAAGCCGATGAAGCTCTATACCCTGTACTCTCCACCAAACCATAGAGATGGCGTCGTCCACGTAACCAAAGCCGACGCACAAGGCGACAAAGAGCACTTTGATGGCAAGACATCAGAAGCTTAGGATCAAGCGTCAACAGCCAAAACAACTAAGGACTTTTCAATGCTTGGCTCTGGTAAATCGTTGCGCCGCCTGAGGAAGTTAGCTAGAGTGGTTTTACTCACTATATCCACCTCAGTGCTGTCACCAGCCTTATGCCTCGCTGCGACCATCGCCGCCGATGGTCGCATCGAGCAGTCCGATAATACGTCCTTTCATGTGCATGCCATGCTGCCTGGTAGTGTGTGTCAGGACAATGCTGTCATTGGCAAGTATTATCACAAAGGTGATCTGCTTGCCGAGATGGAGAGTGCTGAGCTAGTGCGGCAGAGCGCCGACCTCTTATCGCAGAGAGAAGAGCTTGAGATGAGTATCAGAAAGAGAGAATCTGCGGGGCGAGTGGCTAAATCAGCCCTCGCGCGCATCCAGCAACTCGTTAAGGAAGGAATCGCCGCCGAGAAAGTCCTCCAACAAGCAGTGGAGGATGTGCGCACTGCCGCCGAAGATCTCGAAGACCTTAACGAGCAACGAGTGCGTCTAGATAACGAGTGTCAGACTCTCGCAACCATGTATGGTGTCAAGCTGGAAGACCCAAAGCAGCAGATACCCAGTAAGCTGCCTCTCAGAGCGCCAAACAGCGGCGTCATCATCGCCAAAAATGTCAGTCTGGGAGATAGGGTCACCGTGGATGACGCCGCTTACGTGCTCGCCTCTATCAGCGATGTAAATCTAAAAATAAGCTTGCCCGTTATTGAGCAACGGCATGTTGCAATTGGTCAGCATGTAGAATTTTGGTGTCAGCAACTACCCCGCAAAAATTTTGTCGGCGATATCGATAGTTTGAGATTTTCAAGTGACCCCTCAAGCTCAAATTTTACGGTCAATGTCACCTTAAAAAATCCACAAGCTGCACTCAGACCAGGCATGAGTGGGCAAGCTAAAATATCTGTCAAATGATTCACGCTTACAACACTATTTGAAGTTATTAACTAGAGACTCTCGTTAACGACTCTCATCTGGAGCCAAAATGCCAAAACCACACCAAGAAACCCACAAAATAGATGCAGTCGGCTGGCTGCGCGCCGCTGTGTTGGGCGCCAATGATGGTATTGTCTCGACGGCAAGTCTTGTGCTCGGTGTCGCTGCATCTGGTGCCGACCATGCTGCCATATTGGTGGCTGGTATCGCTGGTCTTGTGGCTGGCGCCATGTCGATGGCAACTGGAGAGTATGTCTCAGTTTCTTCTCAAAAGGACACCGAAAAAGCTGCGATAAACAAAGAGCGCCGCGAGTTGGAAGAGGATTATACAAGTGAGCACGCCGAGCTAGCGGCGATATATGTCCGTCGTGGACTGGATTTGACACTTGCTAACGAAGTCGCCGATAAACTCATGGCACATGATGCACTAGGTGCTCATGCTCTTGAGGAGCTGGGGATTTCAGAAATGACGTCGGCAAGACCGCTGCAGGCTGCAATGGCATCGGCATCCAGTTTTGCCGTTGGTGCAGCTTTGCCGCTCGGTATTGTGCTACTAGCACCAGCACAGCATCTCATGGTGATAGTTGCAGCAGGTGCACTGCTCTCGCTGGCCTTTCTTGGTGGCATTGCAGCAAAGGCTGGCGGTGCGAAGATTTTTCCAGCAGTTGTCCGCGTGACCTTTTGGAGTGCGCTTGCACTAGCGGTTACATACGGAGTTGGTGCAATCTTTGGCGCTAAGGGTGGATAATTTTGCGGCTCCCCATCGTAACTATCACTCACCTGATTGCCTTAAATAAAGTCGATAGAGTCTTAAAGTCTCTTTCTCCTGATCTGTAGAATCAACGAATTCAAAGGTAATCTCCATCAGAAACAAGTTCAAAGCCGGCATGTTCACAGCAACAATAATAGATTCCTGTCTTATCTTTCTGGTAGCAAACACATTGGCATACTACGCCACTACGGGGATCTGGCTGAGTAGTCTGTTTGCAAGGACACATGAAGCAGTATCGATAACCCTTCCCGTCAGTTTTTCTTTTACGGTAAAGTCTATCTTTGCACTGCCGTCTATCTTTGTTATGTTCCAGTGCTTGATTAACTAATTTGGTTGTCCTGTCGCGTCCATCTTTCAACTCAGGGTGTCTTGAGTAAAACTCACAAAGCTTCAATAGAGTCCGTTGATCGGCTCTAGAATTTACTTTCTGGCTCACTGCGAGTATCCGCTCGAAGTAATACAAACACTGTAAGTTAAGCTTATGATTTTCTAGCCCTTCTATATAATTCAAACCAAGCTGTCTGTAACTCCAGGAAAAACGATCGCGCTCACTTATACTGATGGTTTCTGCCCGCTCAAGCTTATCGAGACATTGCTCCAGATAGTTTCGATATACACCAGTCAGCTGCTGCCAGCGGCGACTGGGCACGGTACCAGCCCTGTCAATGCACCCCATATGAAAGGAAGGGGCCAAGGCTGCTTCATCCCATTTTTCCGCCATTCTCATCTGGGCTTTTGTAGAAACAAGCTCCATAGCCTTGTCTGGCATTCCACATTCATCAAGCAGCCTTACCGTTATCATCCCGGTATCGTCACGAGCATGCGAGCAAGGATGGTAAAAATGAGCACTCTTGTATGCTGTGGGTCCCAATGATAATAAAATCACTAGTGCGAAGTATTTCCAGTAAAAAGCAAACAGACCTATCGCCAGAATGGTGATCAGGCAAACTATCTGTTTGGAGGTCCTTTTTTGTTGGTTTACCATAATTCGATTATACGGCTTCACTATGGTTACCAGCTAATTTGGATACTTCTTTTGCTTTCGAAAACAAATCTGACCTGTCCCAGATTTGGGAGACAACTCACTGTGAACCTACAATTCATCGATCTAGGCGACCCAATTCAAAACTAGCACACAGCTCGTTAGCCAAGCTGCTAATGATTCCATTCTTCAGCATCGAGCAAAACTGGATTAGGCATTTTCTCATTCCAAAACCAGAACTTGACCGGCCCTGCGTTGCAGGACACAACGGCGTAATCACCTTGCTGGTTAACTGCATGAACTACCAATCCGCCGCCGGCTCCACCTGATAAGGTCTTCAAATCTTTTGCGGCATGCGCAATCGCCTCCGATAGAGGCATACCTAGCGACATTGCACCTACTACCAAACGAGCCGTTGCCGCCCGCATTGCCACTTCTCCCATGTGAGTACAACCACATGCCCCGTAGCGAGAGTCGACATAAAAACCGGCACCACATATAGGAGAATCTCCGACCCGCCCTGGATGTTTTCCGGCCCATCCTGACGTACTGGTGGCAATTGAAATGTCATTACCGTCTGACGCAATCATCAAGGCGGTGTCTTTTGAATCAAACGGCGCCTGAGAACTGCGAGATTCTAAATCATTTTCCAAATCAAAAGAATTGAGGCCTCGTACTTTTTCCATGATTGTTCCGGGCTCATCATGCAATGGGCGAACAGCAAGATTCCATCGCTGACGCATTTTAGGAGTTAGAATATCGCTAGACGTGAAACCATTTGCAAGAGCAAATTCTGTTGCGCCTTCCCCAGCTAACATTGTGTGGAGACCGACATCCATAAGTTTTCTTGCTACTGAAACCGGACGTCCAATGTTCTTCATCGCAGCGATAGCGCCGAGCATGCGTCCTTTGCCGTCCATAAAGGCGCCATCCAGCTCCATCTCACCGGCAAAATTGGGAAAGCCGCCTGGTCCAACGGTTTCTATTGACCGATCATCTTCAATAGCATTTATCGCTTGTTCAATTACGTCGTTGCGATGCTTGCCGGCAACTAGTGATTCCCGTGCTTCTGCAATACCATTGACCCAGTCATGATTGCGAAGGAAAAACTTAAGCACCGAAATAATTACCCCAATCAGCCACTGTCAAATTGACACTCTATCATGAAAGGCTAGTTTTACCTGACCTTGCTACCAAAAGCATTGGTGCCCAGGGCATAGACATAAGATGAGAGGATGAGAGTGACACCTGTTCCAATAGACGAAATGCGCTCCAGAGTGCCGCGGTTAGCCAGGTCGACAAAGAGCAACTTGCTCACGAGTATAAATATCACTGCAAACGCCTGGGCTCTCAGTGTCTTCTCTTTGCGCATCTAGGCTGCGGCCATGAGACTGAGTCTCTCAATACCAAAGCTAAGTGAGAGATAATTTGGCGCTAAGGGTGGATAATTGTGCGGCTTTATCATAAAAAGTGCTATAGAAGCTCCAGACTAGATGACATTCTTCCTCTTATGCATCTGTTTCCTCTAAACATCAATGCTGCTGGTGTTTCCTCAACCGAGTGAAGTTTTGATTGCGAAATTCACTCACTCAAGTTACACAGTTCCGGTGAGTATGACCCGTGCATGATTTACGCTCGGTGCAATGGAAGCCGGAAAAATGAATTCTCAAAAAAAGTCTAAATTTACCCGTAGACAAATCTTGAATTAGACGGTTAAGATGGTCAACAGGTAACCAATGGAAATTTGGACGGTTAATTGCTTGCGGATGCTCGTGTTTAGCTGCTTTGAATACTTGTTCTCTTGGTAGAACGGCATCCTGGAATCGGCAAGCAACCCAAATTGATCCACTGGGCAATCCTTTCTGAACCTTCGTAATCGTCAGCTTTGTTTGTAATCATATCGTTTGTGACTTCGTTTGAGTAACGGTTCGATAGCTTGTGCCTGTGCGGGCTACAAGTACGTGGTCTGTTGAAAGAAAGTAAATTGCCTCAAAAAACTTTTAGTGTCACCAAAGGTGGCATCATAAAAATGCGCCTTAAAATCACAAGACTGTCTCATCATAGGTCGGTAGTATCGTTGGTCTCAGCGCTTGCCGTGATGGTGATACAACCCCTCGCTGCCCTTGCCGTGACAGCACCGACGATAACGCCAGGTACTGGAGTGCAATCGGCGCCGGTGTCTACGGTCACAATTACTGCCACTCCAGGCGATACTATACACTTCACCACAACGGGTGCAGTGCCTACTTCTAGCTCGCCTGTGTACTCTGCGCCTATCACCATAGGCGATACTGCGGTGATCAAGGCTATTGCACGCAATGGCGGTGTGGACAGTCTGGTGTCTGAGAGCTATGTGCAGAGTGATTCCAACACGTTGCCAGTCCCTCGCACTGGTCTCAAGATCTGGTACAAGAGTGACTTTGGTCCGCTGACCAGCAGCGGGACATCTGTAGACACTTGGGTAGATATGTCTGGCGCTGCCAGTCGCAATGATGCGACGCAAGCGACCTCAGGTAACCGTCCGACACTAGTCTCAAATGCCATCAATGGTGAACCGGCGGTCAGCTTTGACGGCTCCAATGACTACATGAGCTTGGCCTCTGGGCTCACTGATTTGACAGCTGGCGTCAGTATATTTGCCGTCGTCAAGCCAGTGGGCACAGGTACAGCTACTCTTGTGACGAGTGGTAATTCTGGTCCGGCTGACATGACAAGCTTGCAGACTATCAACACGCAGGCAAAGTTCAATTCATATAATTCCACAACAGCCAGCAACATCACCACGCCATCTAGCTCTGTTGTTGTCGGTAAATACCAGCTGATAGACGTTGTTCACGATGGCAGTGCGTCGGCAGATTTGAGTGTCAAGAGTATAAGCCGAGTGGTCGGTACTGTGCAAAACCTGACAAATACTTCCCGGTCTCAAAATTATCTAGGCACCGATGGCAGTATCAGTACATACTTTGATGGTCAGATAGCAGAGATACTCGTTTACGGACGAGGAGTGACTGTGAGCGAGGCCGCTGACATACGTGCATATCTGACCAATAGGTATCAATTGCTTACGGCGACGGCCACTCCCGACCCGATCTTGAGTGCTGGTACGAGCACCCTGGAACATCCAATCGGTATCGGGATAGCAAGCAACGATGATGCAGAGGTGTGGATAACGCTTGATGGCACCACACCGTCTGCTGGCGGTGGGACGAGTGTCCAGTACACAGGTCCTGTCTGGATATCTCACACACGCACTCTCAAGGCTATCGCCGTGGCAAAGGGTGTATCGAGCAACGTCGTGACCGCTACGTATACGCTGGATGCGACCCGATATCCAGCCCCAGACTCGATGGACACAAGACCGCTCAATATCAATCTGCAGTTGCCGACGACTGCGATACCGGATTAGGTGGCACGATGAACAATATCTTCAATACTTCCCTTCACAAAAAGACTTTATCGATGCAGCCAGCCAAGATTAGTAGACTGACCGGGCAAATTTTAGTCAAGCTGTCAGCTTGCTTCCTTGCTCTACTTTTGGTATCAGCATCCCTGCCGCTGCCAGCCCTTGCCAGCACCATTAAGCCGTCCAAGCGCACGACAAAATTGCCAGTACCACCAAAGGTCAAAGTAAAGACCGGTCCACGCACGCTCAAGAAGTTTAAGAGTCAGCTCTCATTTAAGGCTGCTCCCACTGACCAAGAGATCACGGCGGCGAGAGTCTTTGAAGAACCACTTATCCCCATGCCTGGTCCATCGATACCTGCGGAGAATGCTGCTCTATCAAAAGCGCTTCTGGCATTTAGTGCAGCAAAAGACATGGAGAATGTGTCTGCATTGACAGGCTTTTTAGCTCAGTATCCAAACTCGCGCTGGCGGGCCAGCCTGGAAGTGAACTTGGGACAAATACGTTTCAGAACAGGCTACCTAAGTGACGCTATTAGGCTTTGGACATCTGCATGGCAATTGGCAAAAGCGGAGAAGGGTCGACCTCAAATTGCTGTGGCTAATAAAGCAATTGCCAACTTGCTAATACTAGATGCGCGTCTTGGTCGGACTGAGGAGCTGACCAGCTATCTGGATGAAATCAAAAAGCGTCCCTTTTACGGCTCAGATGAGGAGAAGATAGCCGGAGCCAAGGAAGGCGCTGGCTATATGAGGACCACGCCTGGGCTAGCTTACAAATGCGGTCCATATGCTCTCAATACCTTGCTCAATCTAGATGGCAAACAAAAAGGTGAAAACCCAATACTCAAAAGTGCCCAATCAACTAGAGAGGGGACAAACCTTGCTCAGCTAAAAGAGTGGGCTGATCAAGTGGGACTCAAATATCGACTAGCTAAACGCTCTGCCGGTGCTCCTTTTGTCTACCCCGCACTAGTCCATTGGAAGCTAGATCATTTTGGAGCGCTAGTTAGACAAGAAGGTTCACGTTATGTGATCAAGGATCGCACTTTTGATAGTGACGCTCAAATCTGGCTCTCTGCCAAAGCCCTAGAGCAAGAGACCGATGGATACTTTTTAGTACCAGAAAATCAGCCGCTACCAGACGGTTGGCAGCCATTATCGGTAGAGGAGGCATCCAAGGTCTATGGTAAAGGTAATGCCACCTGGCATGCTGGACAATGGACTGGTTGTGCATCTAATCAGGGCTGTACTACTCAACATTGCAAAGCCTGTATACCGACTTCAGCGAGTTCCTGTCCCGGTATGCCGATAGCGACAGTAAACACGGCTTTGTGTACTTTGCATATCTCTGATGTGCCAATGGCTTATACGCCTCCGCTCGGCAAGGATATGAAGTTTGGACTTACCTACTCACACTTAGAGATGAACGAGCCAAGCAGTTTCAGCTTTACCAATGTAGGACACGATTGGAATTTTGGCTGGTGCGCCTACCTAACTGTAGATCCTGTAAGCAGTGTTGCCACAGTGAGATTAAGAGGCGGCGGTAGCGAGATATGTACACCCAGTGGTGGCGTCTATCCTCCTGACTTTTTGTCTCTAGCTACATTGGAAAATATGGGAAGCGGCGTATATCACCGCACGCTGCCTGACGGCACAGTAGAAGTCTATGATCAGGCTGACTCAGCTTCACCGCCGCGCATCTTTCTCACTCAAGTGATAGATGCTCAAGGTCAGTCGGTGCTCATTCAATACGATAGTGATTTTAGGATAACCACAATTACAGACGCGATTGGTCAGGTATCGACTGTTTCGTATGTTTCAAATACTTCATCAGATCCTGGGTTTTACAAGATCGCTGGAATACAGGACCCGTTTGGTCGCAGCTTTGCTCTAACTTACGACGCTGCTGTAGAGAATCTCATCGAGGTGACTGACGTAATCGGCATGAAGTCGCAGTTTGCCTGGGATACTGGCACATCATTTATCTCGCAGATGACCACCGAGTATGGTACCACCAGCTTTTACAACTATGTGCCAGGTGTTGACCTGGTGCCAGCGCGCGGACTGAGATTTACTCTGCCAGACAAGTCCGCCTATGTAATTGAGAATTGGCTTAACGAGCCAAAGAGTACCTACATCTGGGACCGCCACACGATAGCGCTGTATCCTAATGATCCGGTAAACAAAGATTACTCGCACTGCGAGAAGATGCGCTGGACATACAACAATGATACTGGCCAGCAGATGCCAGCCTTGCAAGAGTTAAAACATCCTCTTGAGACTGCATCAGTCTATATCAGGCATCCAGGGCAACCGACGATTAACTATTCGGGCACAAGTAACTTGCCCACAGAGGTCAAGCAGGACTTAGGCAATATGGTGGTTGACGCTACTATTGGTGGTACGGTCACGCCAGGCTATGGCATCGCCTTTCTGATTGACTATGTCTATGCTGGATATACGCCCGTGAGTGGAGACACCCTTGCAGACGTAGCTAGGGAGCTGGCGCACTCGGTTAACACCAACTCCGACTACCAGTCCAGAGGGATTACCGCTGGAGCCTGCGGAAATGTTGTTAGTCTTAAAACAGAACAAGTAGGACTGACGCGTTACAACTACTATGCAGCGCCTGGTGCGACAGAGACAATTAGCTTTTTGAGCCACGAGCGACAGACGGCTACGGGGACACTCACCGGCACAATCACTTCCGGTGATTTAGTTACTATATTTGTCTATCCTGGATCACTTTATGGTGTCACGATAAACTACACAGTGCAGCCAGGCGACACAGCTTCCACTATATGCACAAACATGGCCGCTTCGCTAAATGCCAATGCTACCTGGCAATCTTATCAGGGCAATGCAGTGGCAAGAGGTGGGACTATTGATTTTGAATGTTATCCTCACGAGCCGGTGGTGTATGCTGCGGGCGGCTCAGGGACAGAGTTGTTTGCTTACTCTAGCTACCGCAATGGCACCGTGCAACTTAGAGAGAACAGTTTTAACGATATTGGTAATCTGACAAAGAGTGTTGACCCGGCCGGCAGGACTTTTAGCTATTCTTACGATACCAACAAGATAGATTTGCTCGAGGCTCGCGAGACGCAAGGCTCAGATAATTATCTGCTTGGACACTGGGAATACAACAGCCAGCATGAGCCTGTCAAATACATCGATGGCTCTGCGCAAGAGACTGACTATGTGTATAACTCTAGCGGGCAATTGATCAGCGTCACCGATGCGGACTCAAAAACAACGACCTTGCAGTACACAGGTACTGCCAGTGCCACAATCTCAGGCACAGTCACTAACGGCAATGTGCTTACAATTACCGTGCATGATGCAGGTTTGAGCGGTGGGCAAAAGTCTAAAAGCTACACCGTGACCTCGGGTAATACCCTTACTGATATCGCTTCGGGCCTCGCTAGCGCGATAAACGGCGATACTGATTTGCAGGGCATTGGAGTCTCGTCCTCGTCCGCCGGTGCTGTTGTCACCCTCACTTCACATTCGACCAATGTTACGACTTATACTCAGTCGACCAGTGGCGGCGCCACCGAGGTTATTACTCTTGGTGCCAATACCTATGGCTATCTGACACAGATCAACGGTCCGTTAGCTGGGGATGCCGATATCACAACTTTTCAATATGATGGCTACGGCAGGCTTTATAGCGTAACCGATAGTGAGGGCTACACTGTTGTTTACGATTACGACGCGTTAAATCGACCGACCAAAACCACCTATCCTGATGGCACTTTTGAAAAGACTGCTTATGCAAGACTTGATGCAGTTTTAGAAACGGATCGCAATGGACGAGCCACTCAAAGCGCATTTGACTCTCTCGGGCAGCTAAGCTTTGAGATTGACGCCATGGGGCGCAAGACTCAATACGGCTGGTGCACATGCGGCTCTCTATCTAGTCTAATTGATCCTGCTGGCAATACTACAACCTGGAGCCACGATATCCAGGGACGGCAAACGCTCAAGACATATGCCGACTCAAGCACTGTCAGCTATGTCTATGAACAAAAGACCAGCAGACTTAAAAGGACAACAGATGCTCTGTCTCAAAAGAAAAACTTTTTCTGGAATAACGATGGGTCTTTGTATCAAAAGAGCTATCCCAATCCAGTAAATCCGACTGCTGATGTTTCTTCCTTTTGGGATTACAACTTTAAGAGACTGACAAAAGTAACCAAAAATGACTGGGGTAGCTACTCCTACACCTACAACAATTACGTGACTAGTTCTGGCGCAACGCCAATCACCGGCGGTGGACGGCTACAGCTTGTGCACAATGATGTTATTGCCAATTCAGACGTAACCTATGCTTTTGATGCATTAGGGCGCACCACCAATCGCTCAATCAATGGCTCAAGTAATTCAATAGATTGGACCTATGATGCCATGAGTCGGGTCACTTCTGAGGATAATGCGCTAGGCACCTTTAATTATGCCTACGTTGATGACACTTCAGGATCTTCCAAGGGCACCAGCAGACTTGCGTCGATCACATATCCCAACAGCCAGGTGACAAAGTTTGATTGGTATCCAAATCAGCAGGACCAGAGATTGCAGCAGATCTCCAATCTGGCACCAAGCGGTGCGACGATATCACAATTTAATTACCGCTATGATCCAGCCGGTCAAATCAAGCAGTGGCAGCAGCTCCAGGGCAACACCAGCCTCAACTATGGACTGGGATATGATCAAGCTGGACAGCTAGTCGATGCCGCTGCCAGCGGCGGTGTCAAAAACACAAAATACCTAAAGCAAGAGCATTTTGCATATGATCTTGCGTCAAATCGCACCGGCAACCAAAATAACACAGTGACCAGAGCGAGGTTCTCCGGCTCCGCGACAGCAGGCAATGTACTGACGATTACAACTACAGATAGTGGTCTGAGTGGTGGCAGCGTGGCTGTGAGCTACACAGTCCAGTCCGGCGATACCTTGGCGGTGGTGGCGACCAAGCTAGCGGAAGCTATTGCAGTGAGCAGCAGTCTGCAAAGCATCGGGGTGACGGCTGCCTCCGATGGCTCAATCCTGAGCATCAAGTCCAGCTCGCCCAACGTGACCGCATATGCTGCGACTACAAGCGGCGGCGCAACCGCATCCATTGCGATGGGCTATACCGACAATTTTGTGGAGAATGCTGTTATTGGTGGTACCAAAACCACTGGTGATGTTTTGACTCTGACTTTTAAGGATGCTGCCCTTAGCGGAGGGCAAAAGTCAATTAATTACACAGTCTTGTCTGGGGATAACCTCACATCGATTGCCACAGCGATAAAGACAGCAATCAATGCAGATACCGACTTGCAAGCGCTGGCTATGAATGCGACATCGGTCGGGACTGCTCTCACTATCAAGTCTACCTCGTCCAATGCCACGACCTATGCTCAGTCGGTGAGCACTGGAGCGACAGAGACAATTGTCCTGTCGATAAATCAAAATGGACCAATGCGCATCGGCGTCGGCGGCAGCAAGACAACTGGCGACACAGTGTCGATAGTTGCATATGACTCGGGTCTGACAGGCGGCACCGAGACGGCCTCATACACCGTGCAGTCTGGCGATAACCTCTCAGCCATTGCTGCTGGGCTAGCAGCCTCAATAAATGCCAACACCGACCTCCAGAGTATTGGTGTATCCGCATCATCGAGTGGACAGGTTTTGACCGTTAGTTCTAACTCTATCAATGAGACAACATATCGAGGCACGACCAGCTCGACAGCGACAGAGATAGTCTCAATAGACTTGCCGCCAAATGGTACACAGACGGCTGTGATAGGCGGCACCAAGACCACTGGCGATGTGCTGACACTGACCGTGTATGATGCTGGTCTCTCTGGTGGCTCAGAGGCAGTGGCTTACACAGTCCTATCGGGCGACACTTTGACCAGTATTGCCACCAATCTAACGGCTGCGGTAAACGCCAATACTAATCTCCAGGCAGTAAATGTATCTGCCACCTCTAGCGGCACCGTAGTATTTGTCAAATCCAACTCGTTAAATGCCACCACTTATGCTAAGTCATTAAGCGGAGGCGCGACAGAGACAATTGCGCTGGCTCCGTCGACGAGTGCCAGCCTCTATGGCTACAACAACCTCAATGAGCTAACAAGCATAGCGACAGGAGGTCCAACTAAGTTCGAGGGCAACGCGAATAAGGCATTAACAGCTGCGTCTGTAAATAGCAACGCCGCAAATCTACCGGACTCGTTGAAATTTGATGCCAGCCCATCTCTTAGCAGCGGGACAAACACTGTGCCAGTTGCCGTCACCGATGCAAACAGCACAACAGTGACAAATAACTATCGGGTGGCGACGAAAGGCAGCGCGAGTGCTACGCCAACTTATGACGCAAACGGCAATATGACAAGTGATGGTATCAATAGTTACGTTTGGGATGCTGAAGACAGGTTGGTTAACATAAACTATCCAGGATTTAACAACTTCTCGTTGTTCGCTTACGATGTCTTTAGCAGGAATGTTTTGATTGAGGAGGCGACTAGTGGAAGTGTGACCTCCCGAAAGCAATTTGTATGGACCGGTCTCAACCGAAAAGAAGAACGTGATGAATCGGGTTTACTTATCAAACGATTTCTTGCGGAAGGTCAACTATACGGATCTACAAAATATTTTTATGCTCAGGATCATCTTGGAAGCGTTCACGAGATGACAGATGACAACGGTGCGATACACGCACGTTACCTATACAGTCCTTATGGAGAGACGACGGCTGTGTCTCAGTCCGTTTCTACAGACTTTAGTTTCTCCAGCTACTATGTACATTCACGAAGCTCATTATGTTTGTCTGTTTTTCGTCAGTATTCATCTCTACTCGCTCGCTGGCTAAATCGTGATCCCATTGGCGAAAACGGCGGTGTCAACTTAAATGGCTACTGTGGCAATAGTCCAATAACTTGGAGCGATCCAACCGGGTTGTTGTGGGAACAGGAAAATCGGGTGAATTGCTTAGGTAGTGCCTGTGGCAGAGGGCACTGGGCAGGTCCTGACGAGGGAAAATCCGTGGCATCGGCCATGTCTGAAATGGGATATAGTTGCACGAAAATCGACCCACCCGCTGACTCAAAGTCCTGTGACTGTAAAGGTCAGGATACAGTTTTGCTAACTTTTGGTCCAGAGAATGATATGAAAGACCCTTACAATGACCCGTTTCACTACGACCCCGAAAATTTCTCAAACGATTTTCACGCGTTTCACTTAAAGAGCCGTGGTATTAATGGAAAACAGGATCAGTGGCAAGTGCAAAATGGTGATGCAGCTAAAGGATCTCCCGAAGATAACTTTAGAACATTTGACGGCATGCCTGAAGGTGAAAGGACTTTTATCCCTTTTAGTTCAATCTATTGTTGTTGCAAATGTCCATCAGCCGGAAAAGGCGGTAAATAGATGAGATTTAGAAACGTCCTAACAAAAATATTCCTACTGTTGGTAAGCTTTGGCGTTTGTCCTAACGCCGTAATAGCCCAAAGCACTTCTAGCGTTCAGATGAAGATTCTCGCAATAAACCACAGATTATCTCAAGATTATGACAAGTCGGGAGTAGTTACACTTCGTTTCTTGAATCGAGGTAAGTCTCAAGTAGCAATATGTTTGTCAGGTGAATTGAGCTTCGGAGGATACGGAGTGCTAGAGTCTGCTGGAATTAAACCAAAGCCATCACTTTTCTATGCTCGGCCTGGAGCCTTTAGGTCATTTGGGGCTGTGCTTTCAACAGTTGATTATAAATGGAGTACGCTTGATGGTTCAGAAGTGGTGACTGGTACTTACGATATTTCTATGCCTGCTCAAATTCTTGAGAGCGGCAAAGACTTCAAACTCAGATTTCCGATAAAGCTTCCATCAACTCCAGGTACATACAATTTTGACGTTCATTTTGATAATCGCGAGATGTTGAGGTTTCATAGCGCCAGAAGCACTACACTTGAATCAAGCAGGCGTGGTTGTTTTGAGGCATCCTCTCGAGAAAAAGTAACTATTCCAACTCCTAAGGAAGAGCAAGAGTTCGACGCCTATTTTCACAGATAGCATCTTTATATTTAATGAATTCAAAGTGCACAGGTGAGTCGAGGACCACAATCTTGGGCACTGTTGCTGGTGGCAATCCCCTCTGTGATGAACCAATCCCTCCCTGTTTAACAACGGTCACTCCCGCTCCAATAAACGAGACAATGCGCTCTAGTGTGCCGCGGTTAGCCAGGTCGACAAAGAGCAACTTGCTCACCAGTATAAATATCACGGCAAACGCTTGTGCTCTCAAGGTCTTCTCTTTGAGCATCCAGGCTGCGGCCATGAGACTCAGTCCCTCAATACCAAAGCTAAGTGAGAGATAAGTAGAGGGCACTTTGGCATTGAGTAAAAATGTCAGGATAATTGTAGCGGCAAAGTATGCGCCGTTTTTAATATATTTACTCTCTTCTAATTCATCTGTTTTGGCTAAATGGCGGGTATAGAGGGCCAGAGCATAACAAATCAGCACCTGCGCGGCTACTGGTGCGGTCTCCCATATCTTATAGGTATAACCTACGTCCAGTAATCCTTTGGCACCACACAGTAAGCCCGTTACTATGTAAACCCCATCTCTAAACTTTAATCCAAAAGCCAGACATACTGCTGCTTGCAGTGTGTAGCACAGACTGACATAGTTGGCATTGACCAGATGCTGAGCGGAGAGACTAAACATCAAATTGGCCGCGAGAAAGTATATAGTGCTGTGATCAAACTTGGCGTTATTTATTGTGCGGCCATATTGACGAGCGCACAGGTGGCTCAGATGTGCAAAGGCAAAGACTGCCACCAGCCCTAGTTTGTCGTAGGGCAATGCACGCGACCATGGGCTTGTGGTATTTACAAAGTGGTTTGACTCATTAAACCAGGTAGTGACAAATGCACTGAGCAAAAAGTAAGCAAAGAGTCTAAATGCTCGTATGTCAAAACGAGTGCCCAGTGCCATTAGTAGCCAAATTTGGATGACATCGAGAGTGAGCAGGTCCATTCCGCTAAAGCGCATAGCTTTAGCGCCATTGACTAGAGCCAGACCGAGCAAAAAGTGCACAGTGGACAGTACCTTTTGATCACGCTTCATAAGCCAGCGTGCCATACCGAGATATACTGCACCAGAGGCGGCAAATATAGTCTCTACTGCTGTCTGGTCCAGGTCTTTGCCAAAGATTGATAGCCCCAGAGTAAAAAGAGCCGCATTGGCATAAGTGATGATGGTGACAAAAGTGTCTTTTGTTTGTCCCGGGCGGATGCTGTAGCCAAGCCCGACGCTAAAGGATAACCAGATAAAGGATATAAATAACGCACTGAGCAAATCATCGCTGCCGGCTATATGAGTGCCCAGTAGACTCTGACTGCAATAAAAATGTCCCAGGTAGCATACACCCAGGGCAAAGGCAAAGAGTCTGCGCCAGTCCTGTCTATTGCCCAGTATGGATGCAAGGACCGCCAGGATCAAAAATGAAGTATCTGAGACAAGCCCGGGCTCACTAAAAAGGATAGAGATGCCAGCCAGTGCAATCGATAGTATCGCTAAGAGTTCCGAACCAGCTCTCACTGCCCAGCTCAGTGATGCCAGTGCGATAGCTAGCAGTAGCCCTGTCTCTAGCGGCAATGAGTTGATGATTTTGGACTCTGGTATGTAATAGGCGGCATAGGTCGTAAAGTAAGCCAAAGACCAGCCTCCAGCAGCCAGTCCGTGACCAAACCAACGGCGCTCGTCTTTGCTGCCGATTTTTTTGCCAGCAAATAACAGCACCGCTGATGCCACCGCGCCAGCCAGGATTTTTAGATGATGCTCAAAGTAATGCATTGGTCCAAATTGCTGCACCGAAAACATCATCAAAAAGGCAAAGCCCAGTACGAGCATGGCAATGCCCATACGGTTTAACCAAAAGAGTCCTATCTTGCTTTCCAGTGCTGATGGCGGCGCTTGACCATTCATCTTTAGCCCTCCTGTGACTATTGTCACTTTAGAAGGCAGGCTCGCCAGGAGCACATCGACCAGATCAGTTCATAAACTGACCCTATTGCACAATTGGTTCTTCCTTGACTGCTTCACCCTGGATGATGTCATCGTTGGGGCTGACTGCTACGTGCTCGTTGCCTGATAGACCGGTGCGGATTTCCACTTCGCTACCAAAGTCCCTACCGATAGTGACCTGCTGATAGTGCGCTTTGCCGTCCTTGGCAATTAGTAAATATTGACCCTCTGGTCTGGTTACTATTGTGGTACCGGGCACTGTGATCCATTTTTCTTCTCTTGAGCCAGTCAAGTTGACCTCTGCGTACATGCCTGGCAAAAGAGCGTGATCTTTATTGTCTATCTGGATCTCTGTTTGTCTTGTGCGGGTGTTAGGATCAAGACCACCACTGATGTTGGTCACTACACCTTTGTAATTGCCATCGGGGTACTCGGGCACCATCACTTGTGCCACCATGCCCTTTTTGAGATAGCGTGCCACTCTTTGTGGTGCGTTGACATAGATACGCAGGCGGTCGATTTTAGCTAGTTGAAACAACTCAAGACTGTCTGACTGACTGCCTTTTGTAATCAAGGCACCGGGGTCGACTTTGCGCAGAGTGATGATGCCATCAAAGGGGGCGACCACTTTTTGGAAGTTTTGCTCGGCTGTGATTCTTGCTACTTCGGCTTGCTTGGCGACCACATTAGCTTTTGCTTCTGCTATTTGTGATTTGCAGGCCAGTACTTGTGCCTCAGCTGCCTTTAGATTACTGTTGTTGGCTTTTAGATCTGCTGATGTGGCTTCCAGTAGTCTGACTTTTTCGTCTCTGCTCTGGGCGCTGACAGCACCACGACTGACCAGGTTTTGCCATCTGGTGGCAGTGACTGTGGCATAGGCGACGTTGCCTGTGGCTTTTTCGATTTCGGCTTGGGCAGTGGCTTGTTTGGCTACTGCCTCTTTATAGTCAGCATTGGCTTTATCCACGTTGGCTTGAGCGCGCACTAGATCTGCTTTGGCTTGAGCAAGAGACTCATCGATGGTGGGGGTATCGATGCGAGCGAGCAGTTGCCCGGTTTTGACATGGTCGCCGATGTCCACCATACGGTCTCTGAGATAGCCGTCTACTCTGGCGTAGATGGTGGTGTACTGGATTGCTCCGATGTTACCTGGGAGTGTCAGTGACTCAGTCTCCACCGCTGGTTTGGCGATGATAGTACGCACCAGAGGTACGGCACCGGCTGTCTCAGTGTGCATCTTGTCCAGCTCTTTGGTGCGCGCCATGCGCGGTAAAAAGCCTACTGTAAGCAAGATAGCTGCCACTGCCACGACGATGATTATGACAATTATCAATTTGCCCATACCGCGACTTGAGCGACTTTGCGCTGGTCTTGTGGTTCTGTTCAACTTCATGTCTCAAGCCCGTCCTTGTTATCTGCTGCGTTATCTTTTACGTTATCTATTGATTTATCAGTGTGATCTTTGTGCTTGCCTTTGCGCAATACACTAAATACTAAAGGTACAAAAAATAGTGTGCTAAATGTCGCGACGGTCAGTCCACCGATGACTGCTCTGCCGATTGGTGCGTTTTGCGAGCCGCCCTGACCAGCACCAATAGCCATAGGGATCATACCTATGATCATGGCTGTCGCTGTCATCATAACCGGTCTAAACCGCTCAAAGCCGGCTTCCAGTGCCGATGCTCTGCCGTCTTTACCCTCTCTAAACTGCTCATTGGCAAAAGTTACCATAAGTATGGAGTTAGCAGAGGCTACACCAACAGTCATGATCGTGCCCATGAGAGCGGGGATACTAAAGGTCGTCTGTGTGACAAATAAACTCCAGAGGATGCCTGACAATGCTCCGGGCGTGGCCATCAGGATGATGACAGGGTCGCTCCAGCTCTGGAAGTTGACCACAAGCAAGAGATAGACAAGTAGCAGTGCAAAGACTAGACCAAAAATCAGTCCGGCAAAGGCTGACTTCATACTCAATACCTGTCCACCCATGGTGAGCATGCTGGCTCTAGGTAGTTCAGCCTGGTAGCGGTCCATAATCTTTTGTATGTCACCGGATACGCCACCAAGGTCTCTGTCCTGGCAGGCGGCATAGATATCAAAAACAGGCTGGGCGTTAAAGTGATTGACCACACTGGGAGTTGCCTGTCTGGTAAAAGTCGAGACGTTGGTGAGCAGAGGTGGTTGTTTCTTTTTATCGGTGGTTGCCGATGTCAGTGGTGTCACTCTCATATCGTCGAGGCTGGCGATTTTGTATTGTGGTGCCTGGGCAGCCAGATTGTAGTTGACACCGTTTTGGTTATTGAGCCAAAAGTTAGGTGCTGTCTGGAAGCTCGAGCTTAGTGTCACCAAAAACGAATTGGAGACGTCTCTTTGTGATAGTCCCATTTCGTTTGCTCTGGTACGGTCCACATCAAACATTATTTGTGGTGCGTTGACGACCTGGTGCATACAGACATCTACAGCACCTCTGACTTTTTCCATGTCGCGTTTGATTTTTTGAGCAATCTCATAGTTTTTGGCTACATCGAGTCCTGAGATGCGCACATCGATAGGTGCAGGCAAACCGGCGTTAAGTATCTGTGTGACGATATCGGCTGGCTGGAAATAGTATGAGACCTCAGGAAAGTTAGCAGTCAGCATCGCTCTGATGCGCTTTTGATAAGCACCTGTGCTGGTTTTTCTGTCTTCACTGAGTGTGACCAGTATTTCGCCATCGGCCTCTGATATGGTCTGACTATCCGAAAAAGCATAGTTGACGCCGCTTACCGGCATGCCGATATTGTCGGTGATGATTTCTACTTCGCCTGGTGTAATTAGCTCTCGGATAGCCTTTTCGATGCGCTTAAATACGCGCTCGGTCTCTTCTACTCTGGTGCCAGGTCTGGCGTTAACGTGCAATCTGAGTTGACCGGCATCAATAGCTGGGAAAAAATCTTGACCAATCATCGGCAGAAGGGTCATAGAGCAAGCGTAAAAGACTAAAAAGCCGCCGATGGCAAAGGCTGGAAAAGTGAGAGCTTGATCGAGAGTATGTTTGTAGACATTGCGCAAATATTCAAATCCACCATCTATTACTTTATAGATGGCACTAAAGGGTGCCAGGATTGGATTGCTCTTTTTGTGCGTTGCGCCATCACTACCAGCTTCTTTAGTGGCATGCTCGTGCTCGTGAGCCAATAGAGCCTTACTCATCAAAGGTACGATAGTACGCGATAGACCGTAAGATGCCATCATGGCAAAGACCACCGCCATGCCCAGTGGCACAAAGAGCGAGCGCGATGGCTCAGTCAAAAAGACCACTGGTACAAAGACTATGCAGATAGACATAGTCGATACTAGCGCTGGCATAGCTACTTGCTCAGCACCATCGAGGATGGCGCGGACTATGTCTTTACCCATGGCCATATTGCGGTGTACGTTTTCTACTTCTACGGTAGCGTCATCCACGAGCATGCCGACTGCCAGTGCCAGGCCGCCAAGAGTCATGGAGTTGATGGACTGTCCACAGATATGTAGTCCGATAATTGAGCAGAGCATGGCAAGTGGTATCGATGTAGCCACAATCAACGTGCTGCGCCAGCTACCTAGTAGAGCCAGCATCATGATGGCAGTGAGACCAGCGGCGGTGACAGCTTCTTTGACGACGTCGGCGACACATTCGCGCACAAAGATTGACTGGTCGGTTAAGACCTCTATATGGCAGGCTGGTGGCACTATAGGCTGGATGCGGGGCAGGGCCTGTTTAATTGCTTCTACTACTGTGAGGGTAGAGGCAGTGCCGTTTTTGAGCAGGTTAAAGAGTACAGCGCGTCTGCCGTCTTGATTTACTATATTTAGTTGAGGTTGATAGCCGTCGTGGACATTGGCTACATCGGCGACATAGACTACTGCCCCTTTGATTGACTTAATCGGGATGCGATTGAGTTCTTCAATCTTGGTGGGGATATTGTTGAGGGTCATGATGTATTCATAGGGACCGAGCTTGGCTGTGCCGCTGGGTGCGATGATACTTTGCGAATTAATAGCACTGACCACATCGTTGGCCGAGACACCTAAAGCCACAAGTGCTTTGGGGTCCAGGTCGACCATGACCTGTCTGTATTTGCCCCCATAAGGAAAAGGTATCGTGGCACCCTGGATAGTGGCAAGCTGGTTGCGCACAAAGTTGTTTGCCACGTCAAAGAGCTCGGCTTCTGACATGGTTTTACTATTGATACCAAGCTGGATAACAGGCACGTCTGTAGCACTGGATACAGTGACAAAAGGCGGCGTGATAGCTGGCGGCAGATACTCCATAACAGCATTGCCCATAGCTGTCACCATCGCTACAGCTTCGCCTATATCAGTCCCTTTGTGTAGATAGACTTTGATAATCGACATGCCTGATATCGATGTTGATTCGATTTTTTCGATGCCATTGACTGTTGATGTGAGCCAGCGCTCGGTAACGGTGGTTATGAGGTTTTCGATGTTGGCAGGAGACATACCTGTATAGGTAAAGATGGCGCTGACAATGGGCACATCAATGATGGGAAAAATATCCACAGCCATTTGTTTGAGCGACAACACGCCAAAGATAATAATGGCAAGAGCCATCACGATAAATGTGTGAGCCCGTTTTAGAGCTAACTCAACTATCCACATGGCGGACCTCTTTGTGTTGTTTGCGACGAATTAGATAAAAGACAAGGGGCACAAAAAATAGTGTAGAGAGCGTGGCAATCGATAAGCCACCAATGACAGCGCGACCGATTGGTGCGTTTTGTGAGCCTTCGCCGCCACCTATTGCCATCGGGATCATGCCGATTATCATGGCTGTAGCGGTCATTATGACCGGTCTAAATCTTTCGTATCCAGCATTGAGTGCTGCTTGTCTGGCATCGCCCAGCTCCTCTATCTGAGAGCGAGCAAATGTCACCATCAATATAGAGTTAGCAGATGCTACACCCATGGTCATGATTGTCCCCATCAGTGCCGGGATACTAAAACTGGTCTGGGTGACAAAGAGACCAAGTACAATGCCTGATAATGCACCAGGTATGGCCATCAGGATAATCAGCGGATCTGACCAGCTCTGGAAGTTGACCACCAGTAGCAAATATACAAGTAGCAGTGCAAATACAAGACCAGCCAGCAGTGCTATAAAGGCTAAATTCATACTCAAGACCTGACCGGCCATGGCGATGCGTGTGCCGTGTGGTGCAGTCTTGCGTGCTTCGTCCAGGATGGCTTTGATATCGCCTGAGACACCGCCCAAGTCCCTATCCTGGCAGGCGGCATAGATATCGTAGACCGGTTGGACATTGATGTAATTGATTACCAGCGGTGTGCGCAGTCTCTCAAAAGTGGCTAAGTTAAGTAGCAACTGACCGCGCTCAGGGCTATTGCCCATTTTGATTCCACTATCGGGAGCCTGACTGCCAGAGACATCGGGATTAATTCCCTTGGTACCACTGGTGATTTCGGTATTGAGTATTTCATTCATATTGCTCAAATCTCTTTGAGCAGTTTGGGCAGCCAGGTTGTAACTTACACCGGTCTTTTTGTTGACCCAAAAGTTTGGATTAGTTTGGAAGCTAGAGCTTAAATTGATGAGAAAGGAATTGGACACATCAGCTTGTGTGATACCGGCTTCCTGAGCTTTGGTGCGGTCCACAGTAAAAGCTATATGTGGAGCATCGGTTATCTGGTGCAGACATACATCTACTGCTCCGCGTACTTTTTCTATTTTGCGTTTGAGTGTTTTGGCAATCTCGTAATTTTTTTGTTTGTTTAGACCCACTACTTTGACATCGATTGGTGCAGGTAGCCCGGCATTGAGTATCTGGGTGACAATATCGCCCGGCTGAAAGTACGCACCAAGAGCGGGATAGTCACGCTTCATCATGGCTCTTATCTGTTTTTGATAATAGGCAGTATCGTGCTTGCGATCTTCTTTGAGTGAGACAATGATTTCGCCATCGGCTTCACTGACTGTCTGACTGTCGCTATAGGCATAGTTGATGCCTGAGCAGGGTAAGCCCATGTTGTCTGATATAGAGGCTATTTCATCGGCTGGTATCAGCGCTCTGATTGATTTTTCGACTTGTTTAAAGAGTTTTTCGGTTAATTCTACTCTGGTGCCAGCGTGAGTAGCTACATGCAATCTCAATTGTCCGCCATCTATCTCTGGGAAATAATCCTCACCAATTAGAGGAATCATTGATAAAAGCCCGGTGTATAAGACTAAAAAGCACGACACTGCAATGATTGGATAGGTCAGCACATAATCGAGGGCACCGCGATAAGTGCGTCTGGCAAACTCAAAAGCACCGTCTATGGCGCCAAAGATTTTGCTGGCGATACTGGGCGCTTTTACTGGCGCAGTACCATCTGAGTGGCTGTGCTCGTGACCTAAGAGAGTCTTAGACATAAGCGGCACAATGGTGCGCGATAGTCCGTAGCTGGCGAGCATGGCAAAAGTGACCGATAGCCCTAGAGGGACAAATAGAGAGCGCGACGGCTCAGTCAAAAAGACCAGTGGGACAAAGACTATACAGATACTGAGGGTCGATACCAGAGCAGGCAGCGCCACTTGTCTGGCACCATCAAGGATGGCTGTCTCGACATCTTTGCCCATGGCCATATTGCGGTGCACATTTTCTACTTCTACTGTGGCATCATCCACGAGCATGCCCACTGCCAGAGCAAGTCCACCCAGAGTCATGCTGTTAATTGTTTGACCGGTGACAGCCAGTCCGATTATCGCTGCCAGGATGGCAAGGGGGATGGAAGTGGCGACAATCAGTGTGCTGCGCCAGCTGCCCAGTAGTGCCAGCATCATCAAAGCTGTGAGCAGAGCGGCTGTGAGAGCTTCTCTTATTACTTCGGCAACACACTCTTTGACAAAGAGCGATTGGTCGATAACTACATCGATATGACAGGCGGGAGGCACCATCGCTTTGAGCCGCGGCAAGATGTCTTTGACACCCTGTACGACCTTGAGTGTGGAGGCGTCACCGCTTTTGAGGATGTTAAGTAGCACCGACCTTTTGCCATCGACATTGACCACATTGAGCTGTGGTTGATAGCCGTCGTGCACATTGGCTACGTCTTTGAGCAATACCACTGCCGAAGTTTGGTTGCTGGTCAGGCTGGTTTTGATGGGCAGGTTATTGAGCTTTTTAATCTGGTCGGGCATGTTGTTGAGTACTACTGTGTACTCATATTGACCGAGCTTGGCTGTGCCAGTGGGCGCCACGATTGATTGGTCGTTGACTGCCTGCATGATGTCATAAGCAGAGAGTGCCTGCGAGCGCATGGCGATGGGATTGAGGTCAATCATCACCTGGCGGTATTTGCCACCATAAGGAAAAGGCGTGATAGCGCCCTGTACTGTGGCTAGCTGGGTGCGAATGAGATTGTTGGCGATATCAAAGAGTTTTTCTTCGGGGATGGTGTCGCTGCTAAGAGATAGCTGCATCACCGGTACATCTGTTGCACTGGACTGTGTCACAAAGGGAGGGCTGATACCCCGCGGCAACTGCCGCAATATGGCTGTCCCCACCGACGATACCATGGCCACAGCCTCACCAATTGGTGTGCCTTTGCGCAAATAGACTTTGATTATGGACATACCAGATAGGGAGCTTGACTCCATCCGGTCGATGCCGTTAATTGTGGAGGTGAGCGCACGCTCGGTCACGGTGGTGACCAGGTTTTCCATAAAGTAGGGCGACATGCCCTGATAAGTCCAGATACAGCTGACTATCGGGGTATTAATCACCGGAAAAATATCGGTGGGCATTTTGATTATCGAGATGATGCCAAACATGGCTATAGCAATAGCCAGCACCACAAAAGTGTGCCCCTTCTTTAGAGCTAACTCGACAATCCACATATAGGCTCATTAGTTTAACACCGCAAAGGTTGTCGCAGTAGGCTTTAAGCTTGCTGCCAAGTGTTAACTGCTAGACTTTTTATGCAGTGATTCTAAAAGTTGGTCTTTGAGCATTTCGCGCTCCTCAATTAGAGCCTTTTTTACTCGCACCTGACCCTTGATACGGGCAAAGCCATAACTACTCAAAAACGAAACCTGCATGGCAAGGCCAACATTGCCAGCGACATAAGGTGCATTTTTTAGCACCTCTCCTTGCACAGTTTGTATATAGTCCGCGCGGTCCCAGGCTTTTTTGGCGAGGCGCTTTACAGACTTTTTAAGTTGTTTTTTACGGGCTTCTCTTTCTGACATTGGTTTGCCCCGGGCAAGTTGTGCCATCAATAATTACTAGATATGTTCCCCTTGATTAGCCCTTTTTACCCAGCAAATTAACTTCTATAAGCTCTTGGCAAAGAGGAGAGACAGAGAGCTTATTGATGCGCTATTGTTTAAGCCTGGAAGTTATTTTTTTGATTAACCGGGTCAACGAGCTTAAGAGCAAATTATTAGCGGTGCCTCTTTTAAAAAGTGCCGCGCGCAATTGTGCATTGTCTGCTTTGTTGACTTTAGCTCTTTGTCAAATGACACCAGCGGCAAACGCCCAGGTGTCGCCAAATCCAGCTGGAGCCACAGACCCGCTCAATTTAAGACCAAAGATGTCGCCTGTGCCCCCTGGCAAAGCGCCCAGCATAAACTCTGTAGTTGATGAGGAAATGCCCAAGCTGCGCGGATTGAGCAAAGACAATGACGCCAGTATGGCGACACTGGACCAGCTCGCTAACGAAGTCAGCAAGTCTCAAGGCAGTATCTTTGTCGATGCCGAAAATGTCCTGGTCAAGCCGCCTTTGCTCAAGTCATTGATATCAATAAACGAGCAAGCTAACCCCTATCAGCTCGATGCCACCAGCTCAAGACAAATTACTTTGCGCAGCGTCTTGCAGCAGGCCCTTTTGCAAAACCTGCCAATTAAAATCTCGCAAAGCCAGGCGATGAAAGAAAAGTGGGTCTATTACGGCGCGCTGAGCGGCTTTTTGCCCAGTCTTACTAATTCAATAAACTTCCAGGGTATCAAAGGCAACTATGTCTCGCCAGCTGGTCTGTCTATTCCCATATCTAATCCTTACTTTAATAGCACTGCTGGTTTTAATCAGTATCTTTTTAAAGGTGGTGGCATCCTGTTTACCGCCATGCAGGACAAGCATATCTATAAAGCGGCATCGGCTCAGCTCAAAGGCACCGTCAATGAGACTTTGCTTGACACTGCCTCGGACTATTATGATCTGGTCCGGGCTGATGTGCTTTTGCAAATCAGGATAAAAGCAGTAGAAGTCTCTCGCGCACTTTTGTTAGTCAATCAAGATCTTTTTGATAATGGCGTCAATACTCAGCTTGATGTTTTGCAAGCTAAGTATCAGCTCTCAGCCGATAGACAGCATTTGATCAAACAACAGGTCAAACGCCGTGAGCATGCCATCAAGCTCTCCACCATTTTAAACGCTGACAATGGTGTTGACCTCTCTGTGGGCAGTCGCATGGTCAGCAAGCAGCGGCTTGTAGATAAGAGTCTGAGACCAGCCGATTTATTGCAAATCGCTATCGACAAAAGACCCGAGCTAAAAAAATATGACGAGCTGAGATTGGCTGCTAAAGACGCTGTCAAAGTAGCACGGGCTGCACTGTTACCCTCAATTGCTGTAGCCGGTAATGTCATTGGTACAGGCTCTCATGCCACCAGCACTAGTGCCATAAGCTCCAATCAGCAAACACCAATGAGTAGCAGTGGATTGGGCGTAGGCTCCGTGGCATCGGCTGGCTCACTACCTCTAGCTGCCCCGCCATCTGGCAGCACAGCTGAGTCGCACTGGACAACGCGATCACTATTTGTTATCGGCGTTGGTGTCAACTATAACCTGGGCGGACTTGGTGTCGAGCAGGTAGCCGCTATCAAAGCCTCTAAGTATCAAGCCAGACAGGCTCAATTAGAGTTTCAACGAGAGCTTGAAAAAATCACCAAGCAAGTGCGCGACTCTTACCTGTCTAGCATGGCTGCCGAACAGTTGATAATCGAGACTACGGATGCTGTTAAGTACGCCGAAGAAGGTCTCAGGCTGGCTGAGGTGCGCTTCCAGGAGGGAGTAGGCACTTATCTTGATGTGATCAATGCCCAGCATGACTATACTAATTCGCTTATCGATAAAGCCAATGCCCTGATTGACTTTAATGTCTCACAAGTCAAACTAGTGCACGCCATAGGACTGCCCACAGTGGATACACTGACAGCGTCTGTGCCTCTAAAAAACGCACCGCTTAAATAATTAGCGGATAGTGTTTAAAATCTCAAGGAAGACAAAAGCAAAGGTAATGCCCATCAAAAATGTGGCCGAGAGTATGTGCCAAATAAGCACCGCTTGACGCTCATTTAGTGTGCGCATGATACCAACGCGCGATAGTACATAAAACATCACCGAGCAAAGAGCAATCAGTGCCACCACGAGCCTGGCCCAGCTCATGCAGATGCTGGCTGCCATAAGAGCCATACAGGTAACTGGCATTAGCAGACTGGAGAGTATGTCCGACTGTCTGGTTTTGCTGCCCTGGTTTTTGACTGATTTGCCTACGTGCAGGGCTGCTTCTTTGACGTTGTCGACCAGACCTAGCCTGGGCAAGGGCGCCTGCACACCGCTGGGTATTTCAGTAGGTATGCCAGCAGACTTGGCCAATTCGTCATTGGATTTGGGTTGCTCGCTCATTTGCTCTCCAGAATTACCGATGACTTAATCTTACCCGTAGATTTTGACGGATAAACTCAAAGGTAAGCCGCCACCCGCGGGCTTAAGCTTGGCGGGTGTCCGATAAAATCATGCCATAGCCGATGGGCAGAGCTCTTTGACTGGGCAATTGGGACAGTCGGGTTTACGGGCAAAGCAAATACGCCTGCCGTGCCAGATGATAGTGATTGAGTATTTAGTCCAGTCTTGTTTGGGAAAGAGTTTTTCTAAATCTTGTTCGATTTTGACTGGGTCTTCTTGTAGGCTAAAACCCAGACGTTTGGACAGTCTTTGTACATGGGTATCAACAGTCCAACCCGGTATGTTGTGGATTACACCCAATACCACATTGGCTGTTTTGCGCCCGACACCGGCTAAAGTCGTAAGCTCATCTCTGGTCTGAGGCGGTATGCCGTTAAAGCGCACCACTAGCTCCTGGGCGCAAGCCTGGATGTTTTTTGCCTTAGCGTTAAAAAAGCCGCTTGGCTTAATAAGCTCTTTGACATGCTCGATATCTGCCTCAGCTAGCGAGCGGGCATCTGGATAGTGTTTAAAGAGTGCCTTAGTCACTTTGTTGATAGTGACGTCAGTGCACTGCGCTGAGAGTATCACCGCTATAAGTAGCTGAAATGGACTGTCGTAAGTAAGCTCACAGTCAGCATCGGGATAGGTGGCACAAAGTGCGTCCAAGACTTTTTTTGCTACAGCTGGCTTGACCAGCACACCAACACCGTGGGCTGCCTTTTTAGCCATCGATTACTTTAGCTCCGTGGGTAATTGAGTGGACAACAAACAAATCGACAGGATCAAATTTTGTAGCGCAGACCATATCGCGCTCTTTTAAGACCAGCTCTTTATAGTTATGTTTGAGCGTCTCCGCACTCTCTGCAGAGTCGCACACAGCGTAGATAGTTGGTCCGCTGCCAGTCATATGGCAGGCAAGAGCGCCAAGCTCCATAAACTTAGTTTTTAGTTCTTTTAGCTCTTTATAGTGGGGAAAGAGCGCTTGTTCAAAGTCATTGCCAAAGGCTTTATAAGCTTCAGGATAGCTAGATGAGTCTTTGAGATTGTCTGCCACATGTTTTGTAGCATCATCGGCAATACCACGGTCATGTAATCTCTCGGAGAGACCAAACTTATAGCCCAGCTCGTCGTAAGTCTTATAGGCCCAGGGGGTAGAGACATGTAGATGTCTTGGCTTGGCGAGCAAAAAATGTAGTGGAGCTGCTGCTAGTGCAGTCTCTACGGCTGTTAGCTCGTCACCACGACCGGTGCCTACGGCTGTACCGCCTGTGAGGCTAAAAGGCACATCGGCACCGAGCTTTTTGCCTATATCTATTAACTCATCTTGTGACAATACACCGCGGTTGGCCACATCTAAAAAGTAATTATTCATCGCCAGCAGTGCTGCTGCGCCGTTGCCAGAGCCGCCTGCCATGCCAGCGCCAATTGGTATTTGCTTTTTGGTATGCACTGAGATTTTGAGAGGACTGCGCACATACTCCGATGCCGCCGATAGATATAGTCTGATTGCTTTAGCAATAAGATTATCGGCTCCCAGGGGGAAGTCCTCAGTACCACCGAGATTGTCGCTCTCTGCCGTTATTGTGATAGACGGCTCGCGCGCTGGCTGGATATCAAAACTGAGTGTATCGGCCAGACTAATAGTCTGCATCAGAGTTTTGACCTGATGATAGCCATCAGGCATGAGACCGGTCATCTCAAAAGTGAGATTGATTTTGGCTGGTGCTAAGACCTGGATCACGATTTATCTGTTTGCGGTGTGGGGCAAGATATCATAAAGTCTATCAGCCAATGCGGCAAATTTTTCCAGGGATAGAGACTCGGCTCTGGCTGCTGGAGATATATGCAGCTCTAGCAAAAGTGCATGCAACTCATCTTGAGTAAGATGAGTAAAAGCCAGATTGTTTTTAAGCATTTTGCGACGCTCTTTAAAGCCGCTGGCCACTACCTTGCGCAAAAGACTGAGATCTTTTACTGATACTTTTGGCTTTGCTCTGGTCTTAAGCTCGATTACAGCAGACTCTACATTTGGCTTGGGGATAAAGTGCTCGGCGCCTACTTTGGCAAGCATCTTGCACTCAGCATAATAATCAGCCAATGCTGTGATTTGACCGTAAGCCTTGGAGCCTGGTGGTGCAGATATACGCTGTGCTAGTTCTAGTTGTACAGTCATGGTAAGGCGCTCGATAAGAGCTGTCCACGGTGCTGGTTGATCGATTTCGCCCAGTACTCTGGCAATAATTGGCGTGGTGATTTGATAGGGCACATTGCCTACTACTTTGAGCTGTTTGGCGCCTATCTCAGCTAGATCAAAATGGAGGAAGTCCTTATTAATAACAGTCAAATTAGGATACTGTTCTTTCATGCCCTCCAGGCGCGCTGCCAAAAATGTATCTAGCTCAACTGCATGGACATGGGCTCCGCTCATGAGCAAAAATTCGGTCAAAAAGCCCAGACCTGGACCAATCTCCACCACTGTATCGCTGGGTTTGAGATTGAGGCTATCGACAATCATGCGCAGGATGGCCGGTTCAACCAAAAAATTTTGACCAAAGCGTTTTTTTGCTCTAACAACTTGTGCTCGCTGATAGAGAGTTTCTCTTGTGATTTCAGCCATTATTAGTGGCTTGCCTCCACTGATTTTTCGCCGTTTTTGATGGCGCCATTGACCTGAGTGAGCATCTGAGTCGCTTCACTATCACTTTCTACGACCTTTTTGACCAGTCTTAGCTTGATAATTTTGTGTCGGTCAGACTCCACTACAGTGAGGATATACAGGTCTGATTCGATTTCATCGCCAGGTTTGGGCTCGCGACCGAGTTTGCCAAAGACGTGTCCACCGATGGTGTTAAATTCATCGTCTTCGATATCGAGACCGAGCTTGTCGTTAGCATCGTCAAGCGGCAGTTTGGCATCTACGAGATAGCTGCCATCGGCTTCTTCGACGATAAATTCTTCGACAATCTCGTGCTCGTCAGCGATGTCGCCGACTAGCTCTTCGAGCAAGTCTTCGAGAGTGACTATACCTTGAGTGCCACCGTACTCATCCATGACAATAGCCATGTGGGTTTTGGTGCGCTTAAACTCAGTAAGCAAGTCTTTGAGGTTTTTGTTTTGCGGCACAATCAATACTGTGCGAGCAAATTCTCTTACATGGGTCTGTTCTTTATGATCCATGAGAGCGCGCAAACCGTCTCTGATGTGTACCACACCAAAGATATGGTCTTCGTCTTCGTCATAGACTGGCAGACGCGAATGTCCGTGTTTGAGAGCTTCGTACAAAGGCTTTCATTGTGGTATCAGCTGAGACACATACAAGATCTATACGCGGTGTCATGACCTCGGAAGCGGTAGTGTCCGAAAAGTCAAAAACACTGTGCAGCATTTCTTCTTCGCCAGATTCCAGTAAGCCTTCTTCGTGGGAGGCGGATACCAGCATTTTCAGCTCTTCTTCGGAGTGCACCATGTGCACCGATGGTGGTTCTTTGATTTTGAGCACCTTAACAACAATAGCTGTGGTGCCATTGAGTATCCTGAGAAAGGGCGAAGTGATAAAGCACCAGAATTGCATCGGTATTACAGTCCACAAAAGCACTTGCTCTGCTCTTGTGTAGGTGAGCATCTTAGGCAGTAGTTCACCACCAACAGTCTGTATATAGGCCGTAAATGTAAATGCCAGGGCATAACTGCACCATCTCAGGCTCTCAATTGTTTTGTGACCCCAGGCTGCACTTACTCCAATTCTCTCGGCGTGCATAGCAACGTTTTCGGCCAGGGCGCTCTCACCGGCCGCACCCAATAGGAGTGTGGCAATAGTGATACCGAGCTGACAGGCAGAGATAAAGCGTTCCGGGTCGTCGACAAAGACCTGGGCTTTTTTAGCCAGTACATTGCCGTTTTCGGCTAGATGTTCGATACGGGTGCGACGGACGCGGGCAAGCGCCATTTCGGCCGCCACAAAAAATGCGTTTAGCGCAATTAAAATTGGAATCCAGGCTATTTGATACAAAGCAAAAACCAGGCTCAGCCTAAGCTAACCCTGTCTCCTTCTTTTTGACGATTCTCAAATGCCCGTGCTCGACGCAGGACCCGGGAGGGTCATCGGAGCTAGTACTACTAGTAGAGGTGCTACTTTCGGATTCGTCCATCAAAGTGCTGTTTAAGTACCTTATATGCTGCGTCAATTGGTCAGAGCCGTACCGGCTTAAATTGGCAAAAGCGGCAGTCACGCTTCAAACTCAGGCGTTTCTTACTCAAAGGTAAGAGCCTGAGTGCCAGATTTAGATCAATCCTACCATACGCCAGCTTAGGGCAAACCCCGGTTTTTACGCTTTTGACACGGGTAAATCCAGAATATTTGGGCTTTTGAGTAGGTTATCAAGAAATTATTGAAGCATCGCCACTCTAACTCAGTGGTTGTGACATAATCATCCATATTTTGTGTATTGCCCGAGAACGCCACCTGGACCAGGTTTATGAGATTTAATAAAGCTAGCTTCGCAACCATAAGCGGCACCACAATTGCTCTCATCGCGGCTGTTTCTATTACTGCGCCTGCAAATGCAGATTCGGTGAGCAAAGTAGACTTTAAAAGTGCTAAATCTAGCAGTCAGGTTGAAGGTAAGCAAATCGCTGTATCGATACCAGGGCTTGGCGAAGCAAAAATAATCGTGACCCCTAAAAACGAAGTTAAGAGCAAATCAAACGGCAAGCCAAAAAATGGTCGCCAGGCTATTGCTGAGCCCTTAATTAACGCCGGGCTCAGTCCCGGGCAAAATATTTCAGTAAAAGTGCCCCGTACGGTCGATGAATTTGTTGACGATATGGACGGTGTCAGGCGTCAGGTGACCAAGTCCGCTGCATCGGTCTGGACCGAGGTTTCAAGGCTTTTGCAATGGATTGGCCGGTCGCTCAAACAATATTTTACGCACCCTACCATCACTCCTGGTGGCTATCCTTATATCGAACAACCCGGGCAAGTAGCAGCCGGCGCCAGATTGCACTTTACTCGCGAAGGCAGACTCAAGACAGTCGTCAGTCGTTAGCATCTTCGCCCAAATATTTGAAGATATTGGTTCGCCTACGCACTAGCACTCCAGGCTCTGGCCATCAGGCGAGCCCCAATTATTTGAGCAAAGAAAATTGCAAACGGTGTCATCACCGCAAAAATCATAGATGCAATTGGCAATAGTGTTGCCAGTATGCTTAAGGCAAAGGCACAGAGCCAGGTAGACAAAAATAGCAATGGTTTTTTTGCGATGCGTTTAAGCACTTTGAGTCAGGCAAAACCAGCTGCCATACTTTCTTCTTCGGCAAAGTTTGCCATCAAAACTGCACCAAAAAAGTGTCCGCAATTAAACAGGGCAAACAGACTGATAAAGCTTGCTAACGCCCACTGGTTAAAGCGTGGGTCAGAAATATTGCAGGAGCCGGTCTCAGCGCCAATTATCAAGACCGAAGCAATCATGCCGAGACCGACAAAAGTAAAGCCCATGCCGATAGCTGCCCAGCTTATGCCAGATATGAGCAGGTCTATCCAATTGTTCCATTCGGGCAGTTTGGCAGATGGGTCGACAATGCACTGCCGCATAACCCTTAAAAGGTAGCCATAGCTCAAACCAAGCAGGGCTACACAAAGCGGTAAAAAGAGTTGGTTGACGACAAATGTAGTGGCAGCTAAGTAGCTTATCAAGCTGCCAATCATGACTTTGACCATCCAGCCTGGCTCACTGGTGATGCTTTTAAATGACAGTGACAGGACATCACTGGCGGTTACTACTTGTGCGCTCTCTGCTTCGCTCATTAGCCAGCCAGGTGGGCAATTGGGGATTTTTCGAGGGTCTTTAATAGCTCGCCATCGGTCATATTAAAGAGTATGGGAGTTACCGATATATAGCCGCTGGCTACAGCAAAAACATCACTGTCGGTGGCTTCGCCGTCTTCGATAGCGTGACCGGAGAGCCAGTAATAGTCGCGGCCCATGGGGTCAGAGCGGCGCTCAAAAGTATCATGATATTTGCGCACGCCCAGTTTGCAGATTTTGACACCTTTGACTGCCAGCACTGGGATATTGATATTGATAAGACCGCGCTTAGTCTTGGGTAAGTCTGCATAGCTCTCAAGGAAATGCAAAATAAACTCAGCGCCAGTAGTAAAGACCGCTTGTTCGCCTTTATAAGCGCTGACAGCGATACTTGGCAATTCGCTAAAGGCACCCTCCATGGCTGCTGCCACAGTGCCAGAATAAAGCACATCTGTGCCCAGGTTTGGTCCTGAGTTGATGCCCGATATGACAACATCAGGGGCTGTACCCATAAGCTCGCTGATGGCGATTTTGACACAGTCTGCCGGAGTGCCAGTGGTCGCCCAGGCGCCTTTTATCTCACTGCCGAGGTCGACAGGCTGCACTCTCAAAGGCTTGTGCAGGGTCAGTGAGTGCCCGGTGGCGGAGCGTTGTCTATCGGGCGCACAGACATAGACATCGTGCTTACCTGACTGGCCAAGCACCTTTGCCAGGGTGTTTAGACCCGGTGCCTGTATACCATCGTCGTTAGATAGAAGAATTCTCACTGAAATTGCCTCCTTGCCAGCTGGAAATCCAAAATTGGCGTTTTAAATGACTTACAATTATAGGGTTAAATTTCGGCTTCCCCTGGGGATTACTTATGTTGGATTCAGTTTTCGAGCGCTCTAGCGATTCACTCCTGCAAGTTTTACAGTTGGCTCTTGATGAGTGCATCGCGCTCGAGCACACATATATCTGTACAGATCATATTTTGACTGCTCTAGTCAGTGAGTATGCAGGAGTTGCCTGCGAAGCACTGACCAGTATGAAAATCGATGAAGAAAATGTGCGCAAAGAACTGGCTGAGAAAGTCAAGGGTAATACCGAATCTGAATTGCCATTTAGCGGTCGCCCGGACCTGAGCTCTGGTCTACCATCAGTTACACTGCCAGTAGTGGCACAGTCGGCTGGCAATGCCGCTGACACTCGCAAGGCTTATGGTATGAGTGATCTCACGGTGCAAGCTTTGCACCGTGCCTATGAGTATGCTCTATTTTTTGGTTTGAGCTATATCAATCCTGAGCATCTTTTGCTCGGTATCATGGATTTGAGAGAGTGCACAGCTGTGCGCACCATCGTGGATCTCGGTGGCAACGTCGACTTTTTGCGTCGGCAAATTATGCTGATGATGGCAAAGTCACTGAGCAGCGAGAGCGATCTGCCCGGTCTTAAGGGAGCTGTTATAAGCGGTCTCAAGGAAATCATCGACAAGCACTACCGTGCTGTCAGCACTCTGCAAGCACTATCGATGCGCAGTCGTCATGCCCTGACTTCGCTGCCACCACGCTCAGATATTGTCCACATGGTATGCATCGGTTATTTCCCGGACTTTTTGCTCAATCAAATAGCGTTTAGACGTTATCTGTTAGAAGAAACACTGGCACAACTCAATTTGCGCGTCGGTGGTCTGGAAAAAGAATTATCTTCGACAATTATCTCGGCAGCTGCTCAAAGTCTGCGCGCCGAAGTACGTAGCTCACTGGAGTTTATGCTATCGAGCGAATACAGACTGTTTAGCAATATGCTGGATGATGCCGAGCATGATTTGATCGGCTCTGTAATTGAGGACCTGTGGTGGGCTCAGGGCGAAGAAATCGCTCTCAATGAGCTGTTTAGCGAAGCGCTAGATGATCACAGACGTAAGCATCTGCTCGACCTGCAAAAGCGTCGCCTGGAAATAACAACAAGACTTGCTAATCTCAAAGAGCGTCTTGATGAGACCATCCGCCACTGCTTTGTCAAAAGATCGACAGCCGTTTAGGTCTTAACTAAATTAGCTCTGAACCAGTGGTCTACGCAAGTATCGTAGTCTTCAATTTCTCTGCGACTTGGCTCGTGCACCTTAATCTTGTTTTCCGCTAAAAGCCTTTCCCAAGTCACTTTCGGCACCTATCAAAAACAGCTTATTAGCCTTCTTTACCGAAGTAAGGAAGTGGTCACCACTGAGAAGTTTTCGCTGAGCTTCATCAATGCTGATTACTACAGGATTTATGTCTCTGTTGATCTCTCTTTGCACTGAGCGCAAGGCAACTGCAATATCAGCCAGACCAATGTTTCCAGCAACAAAAAGATCTATGTCGCTGGAAACAAGCTCGCTGGACTGAGCAAAGGAGCCGTATATGAAAGCAATCTCGATTTTTTTAGCCAGGGGCTTGAGTGCCTTTTTGACAAGAGCCACGACCCCAACTGTCTTTGTCAAAATGCTCTGTAGCTCTGGAAGGATTTGGCAGTCTTTATTTGCTTGATAGTAGACTCTCCGTCCATCTTTATGAGAAACAAGAATCTCTGACTTGAGCAGGGTCTCAAGCTCTCCCTGCAGGCTTGAGCGAGAGACGGACAGATAGTTGGCCAGCTCCAGCATGTACCACTGCTTTTCGGGCTGAAGTAAGAGGGCAGCCAGGAGCTTGCGCCTTAGATTGGAAAAAATAGGATCTAGCAGGGAGGAATTCACTTGAGACCAATTGTATGGATTTCTCGTACAATTGTACCCAAAGTTCGTACAATTGTATCGATTTTTCGTCACATGATTTGCAATTCCCATGATTTCGTCAATAAATCTAGAAAAGTCATGTCTACTCTTTCTAGATTTCTCGGACTGGCAAATGAGCATCCGTCACCAGGTGCGGCCGACTTACCAACCGCGACGAGAATTGTCTTCAGCTCTTTCGGCGTTTGTTTCGGCCTTGTCGGCGTAGTTTTGGGCGTCATCTGCGGCAGATTGAGCTTTTTGGGCATAGGTACGGGCGTTGGCGTCACCACTGCTTGCCTTGCTATAGGCTTGCTCGGCTTCTCGTCTGGCTTCTCTGGCGGCATATTGAGCTTCTTCTGCTGCTTGCTCGCGGTTGTATTTGTCGCCGTGCCAAGACCTGTCGTAAGCTTCTCTTGCTCGGTCGGCTTGGTCTTGCGCCCTGTAAAAGTTGTCGCTGGCGCTACTACCACCGGTGGTCACGCCTCTACCTTGATATGGAGCGCTCGGCATTGAGTTAGCCGCGCGCAACAGGCGGAATGTCATTTGTCCTGCACTAAAATGATTGTTTGGCTGTATGTTTTGTAGGCTATTGAGGGTGCGTTGAGTTGAGATAGTTGGCACCGATCGCACCGGCACATGGCAGGGCACGCCCTGATTCATAAAGGGTTTGTTGTACACAGGGCGCTGTTGAAATTGCCCTGTATTATTATTTGCGTACTGAGAGCCGCTGTTTGACGACCAGTTGGCTTTGCTTTCTACAGCATCCAGCATGTTCTCGAGTTTTTGATTGGTATCCTGATATTGCGTCTGAGCCAGCGCTGGGGCGGCTAGGCAAACCAGGCTGATTAACAACAAGTCGGCTGCTCTTTGAGGCGCCAAAAGATTTTGTAAAAGCATGCTCGGCGTTTTGCAACACATTTGATAAGCCTTAAGTTTGGTTGTTTGTGAAAACTATGTACCCACAAGCTCACATAGCGTTGTATCAAATATTCTAGTCAGAGTAATTTCGTTTGAAATTGCCTAAAGCTGCTTGGAGCAGACCAACACAATTTATCATGTCACGATGGTGTTCTTGAATGCAGCACGGCAATAATTGATCGACTTCAATTTCAGAGTTCACCGGTCAAACCGTTAATTGTTAGCAGCGGTCGCACTTGTTTCTCCTGTTTAGATTTCGAAATTACTTACATCAGCTTGGTGCACTAAACAATCTGCGTTACTTAGACCACAATATAAGTTCGTAGATTTTAGATGCAGCCAATTGATCATCAACCAGTTTGCTTCGCCTTGCTGCAAGCTCAGAGCAATTATCTTTGCGGTTGGGCTATTATGTATTCCAAGACTGGGCGAGTTTCTGCGCCATTCTTTCTCTCTGCATCTTCCTTTTGCTCCAAAGCTTCATTATCTTTGATTGCCTTCTCCAATCTTCGCCGCTCACTCAATTCAGCTTTGCTTGTTTCAGGCTGAAGGTAGGATGTGCACAGCGACAATACGATAAGAAAAAGTCCTACGAGACCAAGCGCAACAGAGCTAAGATGAACTAATTTCATGAAGCAAACCCCGCTTTTAAGCTCATTCTATCAAAAGCTCTCGGCACCAAAGCTGCCAAAACTCTGAACATGCAATTGCACTAGTGAACCTCAGGCTCACTATCTCGTTTCATTCGAGATTGGACCATGTCGATCTCACTTTGGATTGTTTTGACATCTGATTGATTTGCTCCAACCATTGCCCTGTCAAAATAGTAGAGTGCTTCTTTGGGACTATCGTCTATGAGCAGACGCCCCAAACTGAGCAGCAAATGACGCAGCAAGGCTCCTTGAGTGTTGTTTGATCTAATGCCTTGCTCCAATGCCTGGCGAGAGCAATAGATACTTACTTCCTTTGTATCGCCTTGCAATTCATGGATAAAGTTGTTGCTTAGTGTCAGCCACTTCTGGCAGGATGCTGTAGGATCATTGCCAAAGTTACTGCTGATTGCTTCTAATAAAGGAGCAGCAATGTCTCCATTGTATCCTCTGAGAGTAGCACACTGTGCGGCCTCGGACATGGCAGTTTGTTTGTCACCTTTGTCTAGGGCCACTCGACAGCGCAATTTACTAAACAAATAGATTGGCTCAAAATTAGCTCTATGTTGATCGCTCGTAAATACGGGACTGACCAAAGGCTGCACTTTATCCAGTATGGTAATGGCACGACTGGCTTGGTCAGAGCTTCTCAGGGCGTTTGCCAGGCAGTAGGTCTTATTGATAACAGTATTTGTATAGCTGCTGGTACTAACCGGCACCATTTCAAATTTCAGCATTTTGATAAATGCGATTGTCTCGTCCACAAGACTGGTGGCATTTGCCAGATGAGCAGTATCGTTATCTTTGTGCCAGATGAGCAGTTCTAGTTTTGCCAGGTCTAATAGCACAGCTATTTGAGCTTCTGCTTGGTTCTCGGCTGCGGCTAATAGGTCTTTATTGTTAGCATCTAGATTGGACCAATCAATTGTTTTAAGTAAATGATTGGCATGATTGAGCGTTATCTCCGCTCTCTCGATTTGGTCAGCTGCTAGATAAAGTGTACCCATATAGCGGTAGCCCGAGACCCCAGTTAATAGAGGCGCATCGATCTTTGATGAGCCGCATATTTGCTCTGGGAGTGTTTTGTCTTTTCGGTATTGATTGATGCTTAATTCTGCTCTTATCAGATATGGTGCAGTGGTGCTTATCTTGGATGGATTTGACAGCAGATAATTGAGCAGACTGTTTGACTCGTTTAGATAGCCGGCATCGCTGAGACTACGTGCTACTGCCAGGATTGCACAGGGTAAATCCATTGACAGATAATCGAGTCCTTCTGCATTATAGTCAGTCAGATGCTGCTTCACTGACATAATTGTCTTTTCTATTTGAGCGGTGTCTTTTGCTTTGATTGCTTTGTCGGCGTCAGCAATTGCCTGCCCGTAACGCATCAAGAGTTTGTTCTTATAGCCGTATGAGTAGACTTGATCTGGTCCATCCACAGGTAGTTCAGCTGGGTTTTGGCTATCTGCAGCTTTGATTGTGATGATTGCTTGTTCTAGGTCTTTGAGTTTGGGGAAGTAGCTAGAGTTATGAGCAATGTTTCCTTCAAGTTGTGGGCTAAATAATTTTTTGCGATAAGCAATAGCAGATTGTAGAGTGCTTAACGCATCGGCTTGTTTGCCCATTTTGCTATAGACGTTTGCCACTCTAAGGGCGCTATGGCAATAGTAGAGTGAATCAATCATGTAGATTTGTTCGTTTGCTGTGTTTAGATTGGAGACGAGATCTTCATTGTAAATTTCAAGTGCTCTATCAAAATTGCCCAGACGATAGTACAGGTCTGCCAGTAGGGCATTGTCTTCTCTTGTGGGTGTAGAATACTCGCGCTTGATTGCATACATGCAGTCAGCCACTGCAGCTAGTTGTGGGCTCTTTTGTCGCTCTAAGATTTGAGCATAGTAAGCCAGTATTGGATAGAGTTTGGATGAGCTATCGGCATGAGTATAAGTATTGATTGCGCTCTGGTAGGCGCCACTTTTGTATTCGGTCAAGCCGAGTTTGGTAAGTAGTTTGGGGCTGAGGTTTTTAGTAAGCAGGATTTGGCAAATTTGAGATGCTATCTCCAGTCTATTTGTTGCAACCAATAGTGGTATCAGTTTGTTTTGCGAGCCAGTATAAAAGTTGATGACGTGATCATAATCAAGTGTACTCAGGATTTTACTGGTGTATTTGTCTGCGCCCGCTAGATCTCCGCAGCGCAAGCAACCGGCAGCGGCAATCGCTGCGGCTTGATTTTGGCACGATTTAAAATCTACTGGTAATTCATTTACTGAGTCAATGGTCTCGATTACGCCAGCCTTTGCAAAAAGATCCCACTGGTTGCCTAAATATTCATCCTCTTTGTAATTGACCGCCGAGCGCTGCGAGATAGGGTACTGATCTATTTGTTTGAAGGCAGACTGGAGACCCTCAAGATTTGCTTGCTCAGGATAAGTAGATTTGAGCAGTGGTGCTTTTATATCGATTGTTTTGACTATGCCATGGTTGTTTATATATGTGAGAGTGAGGATGGCGCCGGCAGGCTGTTGTCCCAGTATTTTCTCGATTGCTTGTTTGTTTTTGCCATCGATTAGCTTGCCATTGATAGCCACAGGCAAGCAGTACTCATCGTTACTTAGTTCAAAGTCATTGTCAAAGTAGATAAAGTCCGGCTGTCCTGGAATCGTTTGGAAATGTACAGTTGTTTCTTCTCCTGCTTGCCTGGCCAGGGACTTAGTTGCAGTTGCAATGGATATCGCAGTAGCAAGGGCAAGTCCCAGTGATAGACGAAATGCAGTCAATTGCACAGGTCTCTTCATCACCTAGGCGCTCCAGGATAGTAGGGTATGTATTTCTGAGCCTTGTCTCTTTCGCCAAGTGAATCATACAGATTGTAGATATCCATCGACTTGTGCATTTCGTTTTGCCAAGGATGGGATAACTTGCCGATACTGTCTATACAGCTTTGGATCTGGTCTTTAGCGCCAGCTGCCACCGCAATTTTGGCGAGGGCAAGAGTGTAAAGATAGTCTGGCTGATCCGGTAAAAATGCCACTACTTCACTAATTAAACCAGCGGCTTCTTTGTCTTTGCCTTGTACTTTGAGCACTGCTGCTAACCCTTCATAGCTTACAAGCATTGCATCTATTGGCTCTGTATATGGCGTACAACCAGGACTAAAGCTATTGGGAGTGCGGGCATAAATTTCAATTTGGGCCCTAAGCAAAGTGGTGGCACGCTCATAATCTCGTTGATTGATAAAAGTTGGTATTAGTACTTTCAGGTAGTCGTTTGTCTCACTCGAGTAAGGACACTGCTTTGCTGCATCCAAGTATTCGTTGTAAGTTGACTTTAGTTTTGCCAGCTCCACGCCAGTTTGTAACTGCGCGGCACGTCCATAGTATTTACTTCGAGGTAAGGAGATTTGCTCACTTGAGCACGTTGCTGCAAGTTCTTTAGCTTCTTGCGCCTTTCCTGTCTCTCTTAGACAATCTGCGATTAAGAGGTTGATCTGGTTGTTTGCCGGTCCAGATCTGGTGTAGAGATTTTGAATTGTCAGTGCTTGTCTTGCATAGTCCAGAGCATCTTTGTACTTTTCTTGTTTGGTTAAGTTTTTGGCCAGCGCCATGAGTGTAGTGGATATTCTTATATCGTTTGCTTTGAAGTCTCGCTTTTGAGCCTCCAGTATTAGTTTTAGTCCGTCGCTATCAAATTCACTAGTGATAAGCCAATCTACTGGAGACTTTGGTTGGTTTCTGATATTACTTTGTTTGCGCAGATTTACGGCTACAAGTGTCTTGAGCTGTTCTTTTATCTGGGGCGTATAACCTTGTACACGGTACATCTGCAAAAGACCAACGGCCAGATCGCTTTCTTTTGTTCGATTGGCTGCTGTGGGGATTTCGTCAATTCCCCACCGGCGTCCCATAAACTGAGGAGGTACATTTTGGCATTGCCCCGGACCAATAGTCTGGCCCAAAGCAGCTGCAAGGCCAAGGGCAATAAGCCATTTTGTTCTGACTGGTTTGCTTGATCGATCAGACCGGTCCATTGTTCTCGCTGCTTTTGTCACTTGGGAAATACTTGATTAAGAGGCTGTTTGCCATACTGCCAAAACTTGTCAAACTCTCAATCCAAAGAGACTATGTTGTTAAGTGCAATAAGCTAATTCTTGTGGTGATTGCAACACCATCATCTCCCACCACTATCGGAGACCCACTGAGATGGCGCTTCCGGATCGTATTTAATTGGCATTGGGGTTTTGAGTAATTTTTGTGCCGCCGCTTCGGCACTTTTGCGATCCGTAAAACCGTAGCGCATATTATTCATCTTAAAAGTATGCTTGCCGCGGGGCGAGGTGTATTCAATTTGACCATCTATGTAATATGGCGTGAATAAACCATGAGACTTACTCATGTGGCCGGCATCTTCAAAAACTATTGCCTGGGTTACAGTGGCATTGGTTTTGACCCATTTTGACCGGTCGCCACCCATGTAGATACCCACTACAAATAGAGTGACGGCAAAAACAATGAGAAATACTTTCTTCATCTCTGTACTACAAAGTGAACGGACACTTCTGACAAAAGGCTTTGGCGTCACGTACCGGGTTTTCGTGGATGTCGTAAGCTTCCTGGATGCGGCAGCGCAGTATATGACCGCACTGTGGGCAGGCAAGCTCTCTGGCTCCTTGCAAGATGGACACAGTTATCTCGTTGATCATTGCTTGATAGCGTTTGGGGTCCTTTATAGGGCTTAGGCGTGGGCGCTCTTCTACTTCCTGCAAAAGGTGAGGCTCGACAGCCAGGGCCATGGCAAGCAGTTGACGATCGCTAGCTGATAGCCAGGTCTCAAGTCCGCTCTCCAGGTCTTCCAGGCGTGAGACGGGGAAATGGCAGCGGCTGGACAGATCTTGCAAAGTGAGATTGCGCAAATTGCGCAATTGAGCCAAACGGCGCGAGAGTGGCGCTTCTAGCTCCTGAGTGATTGGTCTATTGCGCTGCGCTTTGCCTTCGTTTCTTGCCATAATAATCCAGTGCTCCTTCTTGCCCTTACAATAGAGCATTCGGTGGCTAGTTTGCCACATACTCACTTAAGGCAATGCCATGCTTGATTTTATTAAATTAGCCGGTCTCATCCAAAATGTCGGCATGGACGCTCTGGGTGAGCTAGACAGTCAAAAAGAGCTGCTCGATTTGGCGCTTAAAACTTTTGATCAGGCCTGTCATGATCCAGAGTTTGCAGAAACCCTCGAAAAAAACCGAGATAAAGTGCTCTGGCCTTTGCTAAGAGCGTTCACTGACCTCGATTATGTCGCTGATATCGGTCCTGAGCCAACTGGCTGGACTGTGGTGGCCTGTGATGGCTCGCAGATTATGCCCAGCCACCATGAAGTGCATAGTTGTTATCTGCTCAATGCCGGTGTAGCCAGGATAAGTTATGGCTTGGCTCTTGAGCCGGCTCTTTATAGCGAGCCCAGACTTTATGCCAGACCGGACGATCTCTATCCTCTGGTAGATAGGCGCCGTATCCATATCGATGAGCTATTTGTCGCCCTTGAGCGCAGTCTGTTTGAGCTTACACTGCTGGTGGAAGTGGCCGAAGTCGCTAGTGCTACTGGTGGTGGCAAAATACTGACCATGGTGGACGGCTCGCTTATCCCCTGGTCACTCGAAAAAATGCCTCGTACTTATATCGCTGATTATATGGAGCGAGTGAGCCAGCTTATGGCCAGGCTGCGTCTGGCGCATGTACCCCTGGTGGGATATGTCAGCCAGAGTCGTAGCGCTGATTTAATCAATGCCCTGAGGGTATTTCTCTGTCCCTATGATGAGAGCCGATGTGCCAGTCATTGTGGTCACTTAAATGAAGAGGCTTTTGCTTGCTCCAGTATCTGGCCACTCTCGGATAGGGCAGTCTTTGGACGGCTTTTGGTGCCGGGTCAACACAGCGCTGTCTTTGCCAGTGGGGCTAGTGCGGTAAAGCTTATGGATGACGTTAACGCCACTTGCTTTACTTATATAAAAGGACCGGACGAAGTAGCCAGATTGGAGCTGCCTCGCTGGGTCTATGACGATAAGACACTATTTGATTTTGCCCTGAGAGCTACTTACAGCCAGGTCAACAAAGGTTTTGGCTATCCAGTGGCGTTAGCCGAAGCCCATCACCTGGCTGTAATAAAAGGACCGGAGCGTGAGCGCTTTTTTGCCTTGCTCAAAGACCATATGATTGCCCTCGGGGCTCACCGAGTGGCTGTCAGCCCCAAAGAGTCGAGAAAGCGCACTAGCTTTATATAAAATCTGCTTGACAACAAGGTGAGTTTGCTTTAATCTTCATGCAATTCAATTGGCGAATTGGCACATGGCGGGAGTATTAAAGTGGTTGCAAATGTAATGCTTTTTGTAAAAAGCCTTTCGGAACTCGTGCGTCCTGAGGTACTTTTAGAAGTCAACAACGGGCAGATAGCTATGCCTGACCTCAATCAAATCGTGCGCGAGAAGCATAAAATGGACAGTCTTAAAGATAAGTTTGCCACAGACCATGCCGCCAACCTGAGTAACATTAAGCGCCGGGCCACTGGCGAGATTGCCAGTCCTGATGGTCTGAGTAATAAACAAAGACATCACAAAGCAATTTTGCACTGGTTTAACACCGAAAAACCAAACCAAGAAAAAGCCCTCACAGAGCGTCTCCAATCTGTCGAAATGAGCCGCCGCTCCAATTTGCCCATGCTTGAGCCTTTGCCTTCAAGCGAAGATTCGTGGCTTGCCTGGACATCTGAAGACGAATATCTCTTTGACAGACCGGTCCAGCAAATGTGGAAAGAATACGACGATGAGCAAACCGCCCTCGTTAAAGTCGACTACATCGCCCAGGGTCCTTCTCAGTTTGATGCTCAGCCCGAAGTCGCTCAAGACATGGATGAATATCTGGAAAAAATTGATGTTGGCACCGCCACTCATGGTGGCAGTATGAGTCTCAACTATTGGGTCGAATAAATAGACAACCAAATATACACCTGGATCCCCGGCCTGCCCGGGGATTTTTGGTAATACCACATCTGGTATTTGCAGTATAATCACCGTAAATTTTGAGGAATGGCAGTGCAAGAATTGACTCAGATGGTGCAACCACCCGTAAGACCCTTACCAAAGCTCAACACCGGTCACTGTATTGTGCGTCTGGCTGATCCCAGCGAGGCACCAGCAGTAGTGAAATATCTCTCTGCCAATAAAGACCATTTAGCCAATGCTGGTCCAGTCTGGCCTGATGATTATTTGACTGAGAACTACTGGGTCAATCAACTCAACAAAAATATCGAAGACTTCCACGCTGAGACTGCGGTGCGCTTTTTTATATTTGAGCGCTCTAGCCCTGATACCGTAATTGGTGCAGCTAACATCAATAACATCGTCAAAGGTGCTTTTTATTCTGGTGCTCTTGGTTATGGCATAGCCAAAGACAAAGAGGGCAAAAAAATCATGAAAGAAGCCCTGCAGTCAGTTATCACTTATGGTTTTTCGGCATTTAACTTGCACCGCATCATGGCTAATTACCAGCCCGTAAATGATCGCAGCGGCCAACTTTTGCGCTCGCTGGGCTTTAGCGTTGAGGGCTATGCCCGTGACTATCTCATTATCAATGGCAAATGGTGTGACCATATTTTGACCTCAATCATCAATCCCAACTGGGTTAAGCCCTAGTTAATTAACACTATCTGGTTGGCAAGCAACATATGGGGCACGGCCGCTGTTTAAGTGTTAGGATTTGTGCTGGATATCCGGGATTGACAAGAGGTTTTAGTCATGGCAGTGGAGAGTTTTATCAGCGAGACTCACGCCTTGAGCGACATCGCTCATAAAGTCTACAATGGCGAGCGTTTGACCCGCGAGGACGCGCTCAGATTGTATGAGAGCGACGACCTGATGACAGTTGGCGCCCTGGCTGAGTATGCCAGACGCCGCAAAGCTGGTCCCGGCAAAGAAAAGTACGTCTATTACATCCACAACATGCACTTAAATCCCACCAACTTTTGTGTGGAGACCTGCCGCTTTTGCTCTTATGCCAACCCCTCAGAGCGCTCAAAAGCCTATACCTGGACAGTCGATAAAGTGCTTGAAGAAGCTGGACGGGGCTCTAATCTAGGAATCTGCGAAATCCACATGGTGGGAGGCCTAAACCCGGCCTGCAACCTGGCTTATTACCAGGATATTCTCACTGAGATGCGCAGACAGTATCCGCACATCCACATGAAGGCCTTTACTGCCGTTGAAATCGAGTATCTGGCCAATCTCGAAGGTATGACCTACGAAGAAGTGCTAAAAGCCCTTATCGAAGCTGGTCTTGGCTCTATGCCCGGTGGTGGCGCTGAGATATTTGACGATGCTGTCAGAGCACGCATGGCTGTTAAAAAGACCCCCGGTCCTGTCTATGTCGAGATCCATGGCATTGCCCACAAACTCGGTCTCAAGACCAATGCCACAATGCTCACTGGCATATCAGAGAGTCAGGCTAACAAAGTTGATCATATGCTGATGCTGCGCGAGCAACAGGACAAGACTGGCGGCTTCCAGTGCTTTATCCCGCTCAAATGCTACTACGAAGGCACTGATATCGAGCCAGAAGTAACTGAGCCTACTCCGTTTGAGTTGCTTAAAGATGTTGCTATCTCCAGACTCTTGCTCGATAACTTCCCGCATATCAAAGCCTACTGGATCCAGCTTGGTGTAGAGCTGGCTCAGCTTGCTTTGAGCTTTGGAGCTGATGACCTCGACGGTACTATCGGTCAAGAAAAAATCACCCATGCTGCCGGTGCTAAAACACCGTTGCAACTGGCTAAAGATCATATGGAAGAGTTGATTAGTTCCAGCGGTTATCAGGCCGTTGAGCGTGACACCATATACAATATCAAGCGCGTGGCTGAGCTGGCACCGGTAGAGATTCCCCTCACTATGGGTGAGCGTCTGGCTGCTCTTAAATAAAAGCAGCTTTTACTCAGTTGCTATACAGGCAAGAGTTAATAGCTCAGTCAGATAGTACAAATTGACCAATCTGGCCTTTGCGCTGGATGATAAATTGAGCCGCTTCATGTGGCTGTTTGCGCATCAATACGTTGTTTAAATCCGCAGTACTATTGATGATCACGCCATCAACTGCTTTGACAATATCGCCACGCGAGAGTCCGGCTCTCAGTGCTTTACTGGCTGCGCCCACGCTGGTTATTTCAGCCCCGTTAGCACCGTCTCGAGCCATTATGCCAAAGGCTGCACTGGAGGCTGTGCCACCACCACCGCCACCAGCCATTGGACTGTTAAAGCCGTTGCCACCGGGCATTCCCATAGGGCTGTTATAGCCATTGCCGTTGGGCGTGCCCATGGGCATTGGTTGTTGCGGCTGTCTGTAGTTACTCACCTGACTAAAGTCAGCTGGAGTGTTGTTTTGAAAAGTCTGAGTGGACTCAATTTTGCGCTTTGGCTCTTTTACTTTTTTGCCTGGCTTGTCTTGATTATTACCACTATTGCCGCCACCCCAGGCGCTCTCAGCTTGTTGTCTGGCTCTTGTATCTTGTTGCAGGTTGTTTGATAGCTTTTGTACTGCATCCTGGTAGCGCGGCTCATCTGGTTTTAGTTTGGCTGCAAGCTTAAAGTATTCGAGCGCCTCCACCGGATTTTTGAGGGCTAGATAAATGGTGCCGATGTTGTATTTGACCAGGGCTTCTTTTGGTGCCTTTTTGTCCAGCTCTTTGTAGAGTTGCAGTGCACTCTGGAATTGTCCGGTGCGGTAGGCGGTGCTGGCTTGTTCAGCGAGCTGTTTTAATTCAGCTTTCTTTTCTTGATTGGCTTCGCTTGTATGTGCTTTTTTGCTTACCAGGTTTACCGCTTCTGTATATTCTCTTTTGCCTGGTGCCAAATCTAGAGCGCGTTGATAACTTAGTAGAGCATTTTGATAATCTTGCTTAGCCTCAAAAATGACGCCGAGACTGAAATGTGCTTCGGCAAAATCTGGCGCGATGCGCACAACTTGTTCAAATTTTTCCAGGGCTTCGTTGCCGCGCCTGGCTTTCCAGAGTTCCACTGCTTCGCTTTGCAGTTGAGCAACTTCCTCTTCTTTAGCCAGACGTACCCGTCGTCTCATTTCTTCCGGGTCGGGGGGCTGATTATTTCTTGGTGCACTGACCTGTGGCTTAGTCTGTCTGACCGGTTGGGTGGCTTGCACTTGAGGCGCAGTATTTTTTACTTCTGGCTTTTTTTCATCCGGCTTAATCAAGGTGCCTAATTTAGCCATTCTGTCGCTCAGGGGTCCTTCGCTGGCGTCACCAAAGATGCGCTTCTCTAGGCGTGCCACACGGGACTCTGGTTTGTCGGTGTCTTCGTATGATTTAAAAAATAGCTTTTCTTCCATGCCCTTGAGGTTATTCATCTCAGGACCGGATAGTTGAGCTAAAGCTGGTTTTGCCTGACCGCTAAAAAAAACAACAGTGCAGGCTATATTTAGCCACCTGAGCCAAGTTTTGTTTTTATTTGAGCCTGTCATTTGCAAAATTATCCTTGGGAATTGAACTTTTTGAGCACAACATCTGTCCTTAATGCTAGCAAGAAATAGTGTTAAGCTCTTCAAAGGGGAAAATTTTGACGCAATCCATGGAAAAAATGAATTCAGCCTTTGAATGGAGAGACGAAGAGACTCTTTACTGGGTCGCTCTGGATCAGTCTCAAATAGGTCTGGGCTTTCGTAAGCTGCAAATGATCTATGACAGGCTTGGCAGCATGGAGCGCTTCTGGCAAGCTGACCCTCTAGATTTGCAGGAGATGGGGACCGACACAGTTTATGGTCTGCCATTTTTGACCGAGGAAGTAATCGGTAAGTTTTTGAAGTATCGCCAGAGTACAGATCCTGCCCAGCTGGTTGCCAAGCTTGAGGAGGCTGATACTCGTGCCTATCCCTATCCGCACCCTGGATATCCCAGCAATTTGCGCCAGATTTATGATGCTCCTGCCGTACTCTATGTGCGCGGCAAGCTTGATTTGTCAGTTTTAGTGCACTCTGTCGGCATTGTTGGCACACGCAATCCCACCAGCTATGGTCAGACTCAGGCAAAAAAATTCAGCAAAGAGTTGGCCGCTCGTAATGTGCCGGTAGTCTCGGGCATGGCTTTTGGAGTTGATTCTTTTAGTCACTGGGGCGCCATCGAGGCTGGTGGCATGACGGTAGCTGTGCTTGGCGGCGGTCCAGACCATTGTTATCCGTCCTCCAACAAGCCTCTTTACAATAAAATGGTCGAATTGCCCACCTGTGCCGTGGTCTCTGAATACTTCCCTGGTACAAGTGTCCAAAAATGGATGTTTCCGGCTCGCAACCGCATTATTTCCGGTATCACCGAGGGACTTCTGGTAATCGAGGCTGGTCGCGACTCAGGCTCTCTCATTACGGCGCGCCAGGCATTTGATCAAAGTCGCCTTGTATTTGCCCTGCCTGGGCGTATCGATAGCCCCATGTCGGTCGGCACCAATGAGCTAATCTCGGCTAATACCGCCAAATTGGTCTCCAGCGTCGACCAGATTTTGGCAGAATTTAGCTGGGTAGTTGGCAAGGCCGAGAGCAAACCAAAAATTGTCGAACTCTTTGGCCGCGAAAAAGAACTCTTTGACCTGGTTTGCCAGGAGGCCGAGGCAGTGCATTTTGATAAATTATCTCAGCTGACAGGTATGTCTGCTGGTGAGCTTTCCAGTGGTTTGACCATGCTGGAGCTGGCCGGAGTAGTGGAAAGATTGCCCGGAGACTATTATCAGCGCACATAAACCATTGCCAAGCTGATAAGTTACCTAATGATTATCCATTTAGGCAATTTAAGCGTTGGTGAAGAGTCTAAATTGGGTAAGTAAGATAAAGCGGAATGTTCCATTTCGTTCTCCCCTGGCGCTTTTCCTAAACACAGTTAGCGATTACCACCCAAAATGAAGTTGTGCTTGCGATGCAATACCTACTTCGGCGACGATCAAAACGTTTGCCCGCAAGATAAGAGCGCCCTCGAATATGTCGGCAAAGAGCCATTAATTGGGGCTCTCATCCACAACCGTTATGCTGTTGACTGTGTGGCTGGCAAGGGCGCTACTGGCATCGTCTACAAAGCAACTCGGCTGATGATGGGTGGTTTTGTCGCAGTCAAAGTGCTGCATACCTACCAGGGCGCTGATTCCAAGAGTTTGGAGAAGTTCTCTCGCGAAATTACAGCCTTAGAGAGGCTGCGTCACCCCAATATCGTCAGCTTTTTTGACTCTGGCATAACTGATGATGGTCAACCCTTCCTTGTCATGGACTTTCTTGAGGGTACTGCACTCACTGCCTTTATTCAAAAAGGTCCGATTCCTCCTTCGATTGCCTTGCATATCACCCTTGAGATCTGCAAAGCGTTGCAATTTGCCCACGATCAGGGCTTTGTTCACCGCGATATGAAGCCTGACAATATCGTGTTAGACAGGGCTTCTGGTGAAGATATCGTCAAATTGCTCGACTTTGGTATCTCCTACACTATTTTTGAAAACCGCATGAATACAATGGCGAGACCAACTACTGTGGCTGGTTCACCTGCTTATATGAGTCCTGAGCAGTGTCGCGGTCTGCCTCTTGACCATCGTACCGATATTTATTCACTGGCTTTAGTGGTCTATGAGATGTTTACTGGACGCAAGCCATTTAAGGCCAACTCCAATAAGGAGTTTATGGTTAAGACTGTAAACGAGAAAGTACCGCTGATGTCTACCGTCCGTCCCGATTTGGGTATTCCTGAGCCGGTGGACCTGGTGATTGCTAGAGCGCTACAAAAGAATCCAAACGACAGACACAGCTCAATCAATGTATTTGCCTCTGAGCTAATAAAATCGTGCGAAGGCTCTGGGTTTGCTTTTACTAAGGGGTCTCAACAATCTGAGGATGACAGGTTGCAAAACCCATCGTCCCGGGTAAATGAGCGAATGAGGGGTCAATAGCGGGAGTGGCTGATAATCAGCGTAGTGGCTATTAAAAACACTTACAGTGAATGCTTTTTGCGAGGAAGAGTAGTTTGAAGGATGACCTGCCAGATTTGACACCGTACCTCAGCAAAAAGGGCGGCAACAACCCGGCCAGAGGCGGTGCACCGGCTCAAAAGGCTGACATATCGCAAAAGCTCTCTGCTCTGGTCAAAAAGCCCGGGACCTCATCGGTCTCGGGAGTACCGGCTGTCCCAGCCATAGATGTCGAAACACACGATGAAAGTGATGAAGTAATCGAAGAAGTAAAACGAGAGTCAGGCAACGGCCAACCGCAGTCGATGCAGGTGCCCACGGCTCCATCAAGTGAATCATTTGCTCGCCCCATGGAAATCCCCTCTCAGGCTAACCTGGGCAGCTCTGGAAGTAGCTGGAGCGAAGCTGTCAGTCAAGGCACACCGGCTACCAACCTTAGCTATCCATCTGGAGACGATGAGCTAGAGCCTTTTGATGATGATAAAACAGACCTCGCCCCGCCTGCCATGCATACACCAGAGCCAGTACATGAGCCTTCTAGTGATGCCACAATCAGTCAAGTCAGGCATGTCACTTCGGAGCGTCCTAAGCCAGTCACGCCTACCTTACCGGCTGATAAATTCAGAGCGCCTCAAACTAAGCCCCTTAACACGCTTTCTTCGGGTGGCAATCCACCTCTTTTAAAGACACCGACTAAAGCACCGGGCCGTTCACCCCAACCATATAGCTATAGAGATGAAGGTCCTGGCGAAGGTGTAGCACCCAAGGCTGTACCTTTGTCAAATCCAGTCAAACCAGCACTGCCGCAAGCAACTAGCGGTCTCAGGCCAAATCCACCAGCAAGCTCGGTGGTCTCTAGTAATGTGCCGGTTAGACCAACGCCGCAGTCTAACCCAGTATCACCGCCGGTATCGCTACCTACTGCCACTCCAGCGCCAGCTCCAGCTCCAGCTCCTGCACCAGCTCCAGCTCCAGCACCAGCGCCAGCTCCAGCTCCAACTCCAGCTCCAGCTCCTGCACCAGCGCCAGCAAAACCCAGCCCCAAGCAAAATCTTGCCTCATCACTGTTTGACGATGATCTAGACATTGTCACCGCTCAAAGCAATGCTGCGCCAGACAAAGACGCTCTTGCACGCGCCTTTAGAGAAGAATCCGGTGTAGTCGAGACTGCTGCGTCTGATAAAGATGCACTGGCTAGAGCCTTTATGGAAGAGTCGCAAGCACTCAATCAACAAAGTGAGCCGTCAAAAGCGCCATCTGCTGTTGACTATTACTCTGACGAAGAAAGTCCGCGCTCCCTTGGCTTTGGTAGTCTACTCGGTGGCGGTGACAGCGCAGATGTATCACAGCGTACTGCACTGACAGATCTGATGACGCCTACTGGTCAACAGTCGACACAGTTTGCTGCCGAGAGACAAACTGATGAGACTTCATTTGACGAGCCGCAATCAACTGATTCTGGTGAATCCTTTAGAGAAGTTGGCGCTCAGCCACCAAGTTTTTCGTCGCTCTTTAGCGCTGAAATAGTCACTCCCATGGAAGCTGCTGCAGTTGCTCCCATCATTGATAACAGTGACTTCAACAGTCCTGTGCCTCAAAATTTCAATGATGATGATCAAGGTTTTGGTAAGTTTATTCCACCCACTGATACCGCTAGTGGCGGCAAAAGTGAAACCTTCGAATCCGAGTCATCAGTGCTTGCCGGTCAGCTTGAACCCTGGCAAATGGCTCTGCAAAATCCAGAATCCAGTGCAGAAGTGATTGACCAACCCTCTCCTTACTCATCATCAAGTATCCTTGATGATCCTGGTATGGCCCAAATTGAAAACAATCTTGAGCCTGAGAGTTATGGTAACTCCTTTGCGCCACAACACGAGTCTGCTTTAGAAGAGATTGAGTCGATTGCTCCAGTCAAAGACGAAGCAAGACAGAGCAAATCAATTGTTATAAGCAAATTGATGGAAGCGGTCAATAAGTCCAAAGAAGAAGAACAAATTCAGTCTGCCGCACTGGAGCCCGAAGCAAAAGTACAGGATAGTACTCCTGCCACTGCCGGTGATGACACTGTCAAAGCGCGCGAAGCAGATGAAGTGGCTCGCATATTGGCAGAGCTTGATACTCCTAGAGTGGATGACCATGAGGTCTCTCTTGATGAGCTAAAGGCACTGCTCAAAAAAGAAAAACAAGAAAAGAAAGAAGCCGCTCGTAAGGCTAAAGAAGCTGAAGAAGCTAAGGCTAGTGCTAGCTTGAGTGAGCCCGTAAGTAAGTCCGAAGATTTAACTGACGCTGACAAAAAGGCTATCGATCCCTCAGATTACGATATACCGATTGCTCAAAAACTGGCTGAAGCAGCTAGAAAGAAAGCTGAATCAGATGCGCCTAAAAAAGGTGGATTGGCTTCACTTTTGTCTGAAGCCGAAGGTAGTCCTGCTCCAGAGCCAGTAGCAAAAGCAGAAAGCAAGTCACTATCGAGTCTGCTTGATAAATCAAGTGAAGCTGATGACGATGATGACCGGGATAGCTCGCTGGGTGATGCCGTTGGTGCTGCTCTCGATAAACTCTTAGCTGATGTGGACAATGACAAGAGTGCCGCTCAGGTCCAACATCAACAAGCCGAATCAACTACAAACGTAGTAGGTGGGCTCAATAAACTCAACTTTAGCAAGCCAGAAGCGGAAGAGATGTTGGAGCAAAAAATTGCAGCCAGTGCCGCTGAAGAAGAAGTTAAAGCTGATCCGATGACCATGACACAGTCCAAAGTAGATGCACTCTCGCGTTTGCTAGAAGTAGCATCTAAGGCTCCTGAAAAATCAGATGATGACGCCAAGAAGCCAAAAGACAGTGCCAGCAAGCTTGCTGAAATGATCAACAAACCGCCAACAAAAGTAAGCAGACAGTCAATGGAAAGCGCTGAGAGACCGCAAGATGCCAGCGGCGCTTATGGCGGCTCGACACCATTCACTTCACCGTTCTCAGCTCCATCTAGCTCAATGACTAACTATCCCAGTCAGCCGAGCAATATGGGCGGCGGTAGCGGTATCCCCAGTGCCCCCATATCTGGTGATGCTGTCAGTGCGCGTATTGCTGCCCTCAACCGCAAACTCGAAGAGCAGAGCAAACCACCGTCATTTAGTCAGGCTTCATTGCCTGCTCAGATGCCTAACCAGCAGCTCACCGACAACAATACGTTTAGTGGTTCGGGTTATGTACCCAATCAGTCCACCACAAATGGTGGCTTCAATCCAGCTGCATCTTCTGCCAGCTTGCCTCAGACACCTCCACCACTCAATGACTTTGATGAAGTCGGCTCCAAATCCGAGCTAGTCAATCGTATCCTTGGTCAAGCCAAGCTCGGTCAGTCCAACACTGACCCTCATGGCCGTGCCCCTGGTGCCGAACCTGTCTCTATCGAGCAGGTGCAGCAAATGCGCAACAACAAGACCAAGCAGCAGAAAGTCAAAAATCCTCGCGAGACCGTAACTAATAAGTCTCGCAGCCGCTCCGGTCCTGGAGTCAGTCCGGCTATGATTTTAGGCATACTGGTTGTGGTGGTGCTCGTTATTGGTGGCGGTGGTTACTTTGCCGTGACAAATGGCATCATTGACATGGGCAAGTTTAAGGGTGTTATTAACCCTGACAAAATATCTAGTTTGATTGCTGATAAACAAACTGTAGATCAGCATATCAAAGCTGGCGATTTTGCCCGTGCCAGAGAAATGCTGGAAGCAAAACAAAAGTCCTCAAAGCTCACTGCTGCTGAATCAGAGAAGCTTTACGGCGTGTACTACTCGCTTGCCGAGGATATGTCCACAGATGGTACTGATAATGCTGATGCTGTTAAACTGCTAGAAAAAATACCTAGTAAGTCTAAGAAGTATAAGGATGCGCAAAAGTTAGTGCGCAAACTCAAGAAAAAGGTCAAGAAAAACTGACAATGAAATTGTGCCTTGAGTGCAATACACACTTTCAGGGAGATTTTGAGGAGTGTCCAGAGGACGGCTCCAAACTTGTCAGCGTGCCTAATGATCCAGTCATTGGTAAAGTCCTGGGCGAAAAATATCGCATCCTCTGCCCAGTAGGTAAAGGCAGTATGGGTATGGTTTATAAGGCCATACAGGAGTCTACTGGTCGCGAAATGGCGGTCAAACTGCTGCACCACTTCTTAGGCAGCAATTCTGATTCGGTAAAGAGGTTTCACCGAGAAGCAAAAGCTGTAAGCCGCCTGTCCCATCCAAATATTATCCGACTCTATGACTTTGGTGTGATGGATGCTGGACAACCATATATTGTCACCGAGTTGCTCAAGGGAGTAACCCTATCTGATATCTTGCGCAAGCGTGGTCATCTGGATCTTAAACAAGCCATGCCTGTATTTGAGCAAGTCTGTGCCGCTATTGGAGAAGCGCACCGTAGCCGAGTGATTCACCGTGACTTAAAGCCCGAAAACATCGTCTTGGAAGATGTGGATTTAAAAGGTGATCTCGATGCACCGGATCTGATCAAAAAAAATGCTATTAGAGTGCTCGATTTTGGTGTTGCCAAAATGTGGAGCGACAGTGGTGCCAGCTCTCAATCATTGACTCTGGAAGGCAAAGTTTGCGGCTCACCTGCTTATATGAGTCCAGAGCAATGCCGCGGTGTGGACGTTGATTTTCGCACCGACATCTATTCGATGGGTGTGGTCTTTTTTGAGACTCTTACCGGTAAACGTCCATTTTCTGCCGATGATCTTATGGCTTTGATGTTGATGCATGTCAACAATCAAGCTCCCTCACTTGGTGCTGTTTCGCCGGAGCTGAGTTATCCTCCCGAGCTCAACGAAGCGATCATGAAAGCGATGGCCAAAAATCCAAATGAGCGTCAACAAAGTGCCGAGGAGCTACTGGACGATATTCAGGCCAGTACTAGAGGACGTCAAAAAACAATTGTGGTTTCTCAAGCCGAAAAACCAGATAACTGGATCCCATTTCAGGGTAAAGGCAGTCTTGTATTTAATCCTGGCAAAGAAGATAACAACGCTCTGGAAACATCTGAGAGTTATAGTACGCTCTCTAATCCAGCTAATATGCTTGATTATCCAATGGAAGCGCGTCACAACGCCCCCAAACGCAAAAGAAAGGGTGAGAATCGCTACTGGATGATTGGACGTGCTGTAGTACTGGGTGTGCTCATTGTGGGCGTCTTTAACTATGTCACTCAAAGCTATATGGTCAGCGAAAACGCTCGTAATGCCACTAGTTTGATTAACCGTGGGCGGTGCGAAGAAGGCGTAACGATACTGGAGAAGTTGCAAAAAGACGGCAAGTTATCGCCTGAATACTCCAATGTGCTCAATGATGCTTATGTGCAAATGGCACTTAGCTATGGTAAAGCCGGTCAGTATGCACGGGCCTTAGAATTGCTCAGAAAAGTAAGCAATAAATCAGATGCTAATTTGCAAGCGCAGCAGCTTATTAAACGCTGGTCTTGGCGGGTAAGGTAGCCTTACCTGCGTCTTCTTTGATGATTTCTCTCAGTCTAGTCAGCACTTCTTCAGCCGATTGGATGCGTTTGTGATAGTCTGGCTCTGTCAGTGCGCCAATCAGTTGATTTAAAGCCGGTCTTATAAACAAATTAGGAAAGTCTGCTGTGACACTGGACTGCCCCATCGGTAGAGGGTCTTTTGCTGTCAGTAAGAAGTAGAGTGTGGCCCCCAGCGAATAAAGATCGCTTTGTATGTTAGCTTTGCCTTTAAACTGTTCTGGTGCCATATATGATTGTTTGCCTACCATGGTACCGGTAGCGGTGCCGATAAATTCATTGGCGGCACCAAAGTCAATCAGTCTTAGCTCGCCTGTATTGTCCAGGATGATATTGTCTGGAGTAAAATCGCGGTGCACCAGTGGTGGATGCAGGTTGTGCAGATAATCGAGCATATCAGCCATGCTCAAGGCCCAGTGAATCACATCAAGCTCATGTTGCGGACCAGATATCTGCACCATTTTGCGCAGGTTTTCGCCTGTTAAAAAATCAAGGACGATATAGTGTCTGCCTTTGTCGACAAAGTGGTCATGCACTTTGACAATATTGTCGTGTTCGATTTTGAGCAAGAGTTTGGTTTCGCGATCAAACATCGCTTGAGCTTTTTCTTTGAGAGCCTCAGGAGCATCAACAGGCATGACTGATTCTTTTATTACTCTAGTCTTACTGTCGTCTTCAATGGCAAGATATACTGCTGACCAGCCGCCTAAATTGAGCTGACGTACTATTTTAAAGCGACCATCCAAAAGCGCTTCCCCAGCTGGTAGTGGCAGATAAGCTGTGGTGCTAAAGCGACTGGCAAGCTCTTCTTCCCAGAGATTGGTAAAACTTATAAGAGCTGGATCTTCGGCGATTTCTTGAGCGAGTCGGTCTTTTTCTATTAATAGTGATTTGTGGATACTGGTCTCCGGGGCTAAAAGTGCCAGGGACAATGTCAGCTGCTCTCGGTCTCTCCTGGTCATAATTGAGAGATTAAAATCGACTACGCCAGCGCCAGTCTTCAAAATAAGATGGTCGTTTTTGTCGTTGTCGCTTTCTACTGATACAGCTTCAATTTCTTGCCAGGCGACAAAGCGTTGTCTTTTGTTTTTTGTTGTCAGCAAAAACGGCAAAATCAGACCTTCGGGATCAAGTAATACTTTGCTCTCTTGCATGATGCCGCAAAATACCGAGCCCAGTAAAAACGTCCCAGCCGAGATAAAGGCAAGAGCAAAACTTGCCAGCATCTGGTCTAAATTGGCATCTTGTTGTTGATAGACAATTTTGTAGACCTGGACCATAGCAGCACAAATAAAGGTAATTAGACCCAGTGGTGCAGCCAGCCCCCAGGCTGGAAAAGTCACAATAGCAAGCCAGAAGCCAGGTCTGGTCAGAGGAATTTTATAGGTGATTTCTCTTTGTAATTGACTCATTTAACTGCCCCTATTTTTTCAAGGGCTACTTTTAAATCTCTAGCACTCTCATATCTTTCGTTTTCTAATTGAGCGGTACACCTCTTGATGATCTTATCGAGATTGCTATCGATAGAGCTGTCCAGCTCCTGGACGCTGACTTCAGTGAGAGCCTCTGGTTCTTTGCCTGTGAGCATATAACACAAAGTGCCGGCCATGGCGTAGAGATCACTTCTGCTCGTGGCCATGCCTCTTATTTGCTCCAGGGGCATATAACTTTGCTTGCCCACCATAACTGACTTTTCGAGACGGGCATGGTCTGTTTGCTCAAGAGCCACGCCAAAGTCAATGAGCTTAAGGGTGCCATCATCTTGTACTAGCAAATTTTGCGGCGTAAAATCGCGGTGCACTACTGGTGGTGTGGCGCTATGCAGATGCTCAAGGATGTCGCACATTTGCAAGGCCAGTTCAACTACTTGCTCTTCAGGTAGTGGACCATTGGTTCGTACCAGTTTGTCGATACTGGCACCGCGTACATATTCAAGGACCATATAGGCTCTTGTATCTTCGATAAAATGTTCTTCCAGTCTGGCAATCCGTGGATGGTCAATACGTTCCAATAGTTTGCATTCACGCTCAAAGGCAATCATGGCCCTCTCTCCTGAGCGTGAGCTAGCAGCGAGAGGCAAAATTACTTCTTTTAAGACTTTGAGTGGATTGTCTTTGTCTTCTTCATTTTCGACCAGATAAGTAACACCCTGACCGCCTGCTGCCAGCATGGATTTTACTTTGTAAGGACGGGTTTTGAGTGTTGTCTCAACGGTAAGAGGGGTGAGAGCTTCAAGCCCGGGTACTTGACTGAGACTGGATAGCCAGAGTTCGGTATAGCTGCTTTCTTGTCTTGGTCTTATAGCAGCCAATACTGTCTGGTCCACAGGGTCTTTGAGCCAAAACTTAAAAGCTTCCTGGAGTTTTTCGCGGTCGCTTGATTTGGCCAGAGCACGTAGTGGGATGGCCACTTTACCCTTGCCATTTTGTAGCGGCGAGACCACGAGATAGGCACTGCCATTTTCACTTTTGACTGCAATTGAGCCCACTGCTTTCCAGCTGACAAAGGCTGCCGTGGATACGCCTGAAGGCAGTACCATCTGTGAGGTCACACCAAGGTAGTCGATTACGATGCGGTCGATGCGGCTCATTTTTTTGAGAAGGGTGCGCACTACATAAGTACTTAATAGTACAAAGCCTATGGTGCCAGGTATGGTCAACCAGAGGTTGGAGGCATAAAAGATACTTTGAAAAACAGCAAGTGGGGCGAGCATGTTATTGATCCACTCAAAAATCACATCGAAGCCATCCCCATCGAAGCTTTTACCGCCAAGAGAAATGCCCATCACACCTAAGAGCGATTTGATTAATGTGACCACTGACAAAAAGATCCAGAAGAGCGGCCAGCTGCGGCTCAAGGCAAAGTTAAACTGGTTGGTATAGTCAAGCATGGTGATTTCGTTATTGAGATGTTTTAAATCCAATACGATGGAGAGTTCACGCTTGTCTTTGGGCTGTAGGTAGATATCTTTTGTTGCTACTTCAGGATTCCAGCGGCTCAGTCTTTCTCTTACTTCAAACTCGATACGGGCGTTTTTACAGCGGTGAGCGAGATTACTCCAGAGAGTGCGAGCACCTTCGATGGTGAGACCATGGACATTTATTGTGTGTTTTTTAATCGCTTCGCTCTTGTCTGTGACTTCTAGCTCCAACACTGGCTCTTCGCCTGGTACAAAGGCAATACTCTGGACATCTTTGTAGCTAAGTACAGGTGAAGTGACGCCAGGTAAGACCAAGCTGTCTTTTTGGAAGACAAAACTGTTATTGAGTACACGCAGATAACAACAAAGGAAAAGTATAAAAATGCCAAGGGGAAAGACAAAAAACACCTGTCCGTGCCAGATTGAAGCTAGCACTACAGAAGGGACAAAATAGGCCCAGAAAGGAAAGAGAATCAACAAGCAGCGCATTTCGTAGAGGTCGGTCTTGGTGCCAAGCTCGATTACGACCTCGTCTTTGTTGGCTATAGACAAAACTTTTTTGAGTAGTTTTATAGCTTGCATTGCAATTAGTTTAGGTTGGGAAGGCAAAAAAGAGCGCGCGCATTGGCTGAAGCTTGCTCACCGATAGTCTCTATCGTGGTAGCTCTCAGCTCGGCAAGTTTTTGCGCTGTCCACCAGACAAAGGAGGGCTCATTGCGCAGTCCCCGTACCTTTTGTGGGGACAAAAAGGGACAGTCGGTCTCCACCAAAAAGCGGTTGGCATTGACCAGTGGTGCCGCTTGCTGGATAGACTCAGCTTTTTTGTAAGTAACAATACCGCTAAATGAGACATAAAAATCCAGTCTGGCAATTGCCTCTAGATGCTCTGGTCCACCTGTAAAACAGTGGAATACGCCGCGCACTTTACCCTGACCGTGTCTGGTCAAAAGATCAAAAGCATCTTCCCAGGCATCGCGACAGTGCACAATTACTGGCTTATTGAGAGCTACTGCCAGTTCTATTTGATCGGCAAAGCACTTGAGTTGTTCTTCTCTTGAGCTATTGTTGTAGTGATAATCAAGACCACATTCGCCCACTGCCACAAATTTGGCGTGCTGCATTGCTGCTTCGACCTTTTGACCACTGCTTTTGTCCCAGTGTTTAGCCTCATGGGGGTGTTGACCGGCAGCGGCATAGATAAAATCGTGAGCAGAGATGATTTCAGTCAGTTCTTTAATGCCATCGAGGGTGACGGCTGGATTGACCATTTGCTTGACGCCAGAGCTTTTGGCTCGCTCAATTATCAGTCCGGTTTCGCCGCTAAAATATTCTTCCACCACATGGGCATGACTGTCGATGATGCCCCCAGGTGTGGATGGCGGCTCTGGTATGGGCCGTTCTTTTTTCTCTTTACTTGCTGCTTGGTCGCTGGACATGCTTATCGCCTGACTATGGGAAAAACGCGAATTTACTCTTTTGCTATATTGGAGTAGATTGGAAGCAGGCAAAATAGGATAAATCTGGTTTTTGCCTGGTTTTACCGGTATCTTTAAATTACGGCCTCATTATTAGAGCTCTTTTCATTACAGCAAGCACTTCCTTGCACCAGAAGAAAAATTTATGCGCTTAAAACACTTTACTACCATTTCACTTTCCCTACTGAGTATGCTCTCAAGCAATTTTGTAAATGAGCCGGCACACGCTGAGGGAGTTTTGAAAGGCATTATCAACGAAGATACTATCCGCCAAAATGAGTCGCTCAAACGCAATGACATGCTCAAAGGCGTGGACCCATTTGGTAGTGCCCCTGAAGATCAGCCAGTAGATCAGTTTTTAGAGCCGCCACCTGGCAGTTTTGATGTTAATTCTGGGCGCCCTGCTCCCCCTCAAAAAGAGTTTAAATTTGAGGTCAACGAGCAGGGTCAAGGCAGCGGCAATTTTGTCAGCCAGCCCGCTCAGCAGGACGAGGCGCCGCGTCAGCCACCACCGCAAAGGCAAAAACCGTTGATTTCCAGTGCTCAAACCAATAATGAGCCGGACAATTCTGCCGAGATGCAGCTTTTGTGGGATGCCTGGCACAAACGTGTAGCCGAGGCTATATACGTCAGATTTAACAGTCTGGCCCAGATGGCATTTAAGAGTAGCCCGCCTCTGGCCTGTCAAATTAGCTACGCTGTATCGCGCGATGGTCGCATCGGCAACGTCAAAATTTTGCAGCAAAGCCCTAATCCCATGTACAACGCTATGTTGCTTGGTGTGGTCAACTCCATGACTTCCAATCCGCTGCTGCAGTTTCCGCCCAACAGTCAGCGCCATTTTGTCGAAAAAACCGGTACTTTTACCTGGAACTATGGCAACCAGGGCTTTAAATACACAACTAACGATAGAGAAGTGGTCAAAGAGCAAAGACAGCCTCAAGGCATGATGCAACAGCGTCCGATGCAGCAGATGCAGCAGCAACCAAATCAGATGCAGCAAATGCAACAAATGCTGCAACAAATGTCGGGGCAAAACCGTTAATCAGTGCTGACTGCTAAGACCATATCTGACCTCAAAAAAATAGTTGGCGAGCAAAATGTGCTCACCGATAGTGTTGACTTGAGTCTCTATGAGCTAGATGCCGAGAGTCTCGACGTGGCTTTGCCTGACGTAGTGGTCTTGCCTGGGAGCGAGAGCGAAGTTGTGGCTGTGATGGAACTAGTGGGTTCAAAAGGCTTGAAGCTGCCAGTTACTCCCCGGGGCGCTGGTACTGGACTATCTGGCGGTGCCACATGTGTGCGCGGCGGAGTCTCTTTGTCGATGACCAGGATGAATAAAGTCTTGCATATCGATGAAGTGGAATGCACTGCCCTGGTACAAGTCGGTGCCACCAATGTCTCACTCTCGCAAAAGTCCGCTAAATACAACCTCTATTTTGCGCCAGATCCCAGCAGTCAAATTGCCTCCACTATAGGTGGCAATATCGCCGAAAACGCCGGCGGACCGCATACGCTCAAATACGGCATGACTACGCACCATGTACTGGCAGTCAATGTGGTGCTAGCTGATGGCAGTTTAATTACTCTGGGCGGTGCTGGTCGTACCAGTGCCACAACTGATCTAGTCGGCATCATGGTCGGCTCAGAGGGGACGCTCGGGATAGTGACACAAGCCTTAGTCAGGCTTACACCAGTAGCGCAAAAGGTCGAGACTTTGCTGGCTTATTTTAGCTCTCTGGGAGCGGGTGGTCAGGCGGTATCAGATATAGTGGCACACGGTGTAGTACCGGCAGCAATGGAAATGATCGATAGTCTTACTCTAAATGCTGTAGAAGATTATCTGTCCATGGGGCTCAGGCGCGATGCTGGAGCCTTACTAATTATCGAATTAGACGGTCCACTGGCGGGCATTGATGCTGCCCGCAAAATCGTAGAAGAATGTCTCATTAATAACGGTGTTATTGAGAGTCACTGGGCTGCCAGTGCAGAAGAGCGTGCAAAAATTTGGAAAGCACGAAAGACAAGTTTTGGTGCTCTTGGCCGAATCGCTCCCCATGGCTATGTGCTGGATGGTGTTATTCCGCGCTCCAGGCTTAGTGAAGCAATCAGTGGTATCGCCCAAATCGGACAAAAATACGACTTGCCTATAGCTAATGTCTATCATGCTGGTGATGGCAACTTGCATCCTTGTATGCTTTATCACCGCGACAACAAAAAAGAAGTGGAAAGAGTGCTTTTGGCTGCGCGCGATATCTTGCATCTATGTGTTGATTTAGGTGGCACCTTATCGGGCGAGCATGGCATTGGCGTCGAAAAACTGATGGAGATGGACTCCGTCTATAGTGAGCAGGATCTCCGCTATATGGCAGCGCTTAAGTCTGTTTTTGATCCTTTGGGCATTCTCAATCCAGGCAAATTGATTCCCCGCCTCAAAGGTTGTGGTGAGTCTGGCCAGCGCCCGCTTTTGCGTCATAGTCTGATGGCTGGTTGCTGAATCTTTCTAATAAAGGCGCTGCTCAGTGTACAGAGCTGCTAAACTTTTACTTTAGGTAATGAGATGACAGAAGCAGTCGCCAAAAACGAATCGCCTTCATCTTGGATTAAATTCCGAGCTGATTTGCTTGCTTCGGTGGTGGTTTTTTTAGTGGCCTTGCCGCTTTGTATGGGTATTGCCATCGCCTCTGGCTTAGATCCTGCCCATGGCATTGTCACGGGGATAGTAGGCGGCATCGTAGTTGGATTTTTAGGAGGCAGTCCGTTGCAGGTCAGTGGACCAGCTGCCGGTCTGGCTGTCGTTGTACTGGAGCTAATCAAGGAGCACGGTACTGAGCGACTGGGTGTGATTTTTTGTCTGGCTGGTTTGGTCCAAGTCATTGCTGGGCTAGCCAGGCTGGCTCCCTGGTTTAGAGCTGTGCCTCCATCTGTTATCAATGGCATGTTATCTGGCATTGGTGTTCTCATTTTGGCGGCACAGTTTCATGTCATGGTGGATGACTCGCCTAAAGGCAGTGGTATCAATAATATCCTTTCGATACCGATGGCTATCTACAAAGGCATGACCGTGCCAGATCCCAGTGCCGGTAGTACTACACACCATCTGGCTGCCATGATTGGTCTTGTTACTATCACCATATTGATACTCTGGCAAAAGTTTGCTAAAGGTCGCCTCAAGATATTACCTGGATCTCTGGTGGCAGTATTTCTGGCTACTGTTTTTTCGGCCTTATTAAATTTGCAAGTGCGTTATGTCGACATCCCAGCTAACATATTTGGCTCTTTGACACTGACTACGTTTTCTGACTTTCAGCACTATCTCAACCGCGAAGTCATCTTTGATGCTGTCGCTATTGCATTTATAGCAACAGCTGAGACTCTTTTGACTTGTAGTGCTCTGGATAAGTTGCACAGTGGTGCGCGCTCTAACTTTGATCGAGAACTAATTGCTCAGGGTGTCGGTAATACTCTTTGTGGCATGGTGGGCTGTCTGCCTATGACCGGTGTGATGGTGCGCAGTGGTGTCAATCTGGCTGCTGGTGCTAAAACTCGGATGTCATCTATTTTGCACGGCTTATGGATCTTGCTTTTTGTTTGTCTTTTGCCCCATGTCCTCGAGCTTATCCCCACATCAGCACTGGCGGCCTTGCTAGTCTTTACTGGCTATAAGATGATCAACTGGAAAGTATTTAAAGAGATAGGGCGCTACGGCCGCTCTGAGTCGTTTATATATGTTGGTACGGTACTTTTGATTGTCTGCCAGGACTTGCTTACTGGTGTGGTTGTTGGAGTGGTATTTTCAGCTCTCAAGCTGCTCTATATCTTTTCGCATTTGGATATAAAAGTCAGAGAAGATGTGGACCACAATCGCACTCATGTCTCCTTGAGTGGTGCCGCCACATTTTTGAGCTTACCCAAACTTGCCGACCTGGTCGCTCAAGTCAAACCAGATACTGAGCTACATGTCCATCTGGAGCAGCTTGACTATATCGATCATGCCTGTCTTGATATGCTCATGAGCTGGGACAGTCAGCACCGGGCCACCGGTGGCACACTGGTGATTGACTGGGGTGCTCTTGGTACTGTTTTTAGAGAGAGACGCAAAAGCCCCAGGGGAGGCTCTATAGAGTTTCGCGCCAATCCCGATAGCAGTGCTGGAAGCTGAGCTATAGCGGCTGTACACCATATAGATAGATTAAATTAGGGTGTAATTCGGCTGATAAACGGGTAAGATTGGTCTATGAAGGTCAATCTACTTACCACTTGTTTTATTTCTCACTGTCCGACTCTGTCGGCTCAGACGTTTTAGCTTCTGGAGGATACGATTTGCACGGCAAACTTGATTTAGGAAAATCCAAAGGACTTAAACAGTCTGAGATAAAAAAGCTGAATCGGTTGTTGCAAAAACGTATACCTAAGGACAAAATCCTCACTTTAGAATTAGCCGACAGCGTTGCTGAAATTTCCCAGGAGACGGGCTATCCACTCTCTGTTGTGGTTAATCGTCGTGGTCATGTGGTCAATGTCACTGTTGGTCATCCTTTTGAAGTCAAAATGCCCGAGCTAAAGGGCGTGAGAGTGGGACCTGGTCGGCTTTGTGGTCATCGCATAATTCATACTACTTTTCCTTTGCCAGTCAAAGCTGTAGAAGAAAAAGTACAAACTGATAAACCCAGTGGACGGGCAGGCAAGAGCCCCAGCCCCGAAGTCAGCTATGCTAAAGAGACTCTGCATTTTTTGGCTAAAAATCGTCTTGATTTATTAGCTCAAATTGTAGTTGACCCATCCGGTAGTTTTTCTCGCACCAGAGGGGAGCATGGCAAACTTGCTGACCAGGTGCAAATTGCTCATTTGCTGCCCGGCCGCGATGCCGATGGCAAGCTCTGGAAAATTTTGCCACCACTAACAGCCAGGCGTGCTGAGGACGATAATTTCGAAGAATTGATGAGTGCTCTTGAAGAAGAATTCCGCACTCAGGCTCCAGATCTGGCTGTGGCAGAGGGAGAAGAAAGAGCATTTTTGATTGGTCTTATTTGTGATGGTAGTAATAGCTGGCAAGTAGAAGACGATCTGGATGAATTGGCCAGATTGGCCCGCACCGCCGGTGCTACCGTTTGTGGTCGGCTGACTCAGACTCGTCAGGGGCCAGATCCTAAGTTTTTTCTTGGCTCTGGCAAAATGCAAGAAGTAGCACTACTGGTGGAAGAACTTGGTGCTACTTTGCTGGTGGTTGACCAGGAGTTGACCCCCAACCAGCAGCGCAATGTTGAAGATACTGTCGGCGTCAAAGTAATCGATCGTACTGAGCTTATCCTTGATATCTTTGCTCAAAGAGCGCAAACAAAAGAAGGTAAATTACAAGTCGAATTGGCTCAGCTAAAGTATCTCTATCCCAGACTGATTGGCAAAGGTGAGACTTTGTCCAGACTGGGTGGTGGTATCGGTACTAGAGGTCCTGGTGAGACCAAGCTAGAAATCGATAGACGTCGTATCCGCGAAAAAATCACATTTTTAGAAGAAGACGCAAAACGCATCAAAAATCACCGCGATGTGCAAAGACAAAGACGGGTTGCCGAGCATCTACCGGTGGTGGCACTGACTGGCTATACCAATAGTGGCAAATCGACACTACTCAATGCTTTGACCAAGTCAGATGTGGTTACTGGTGACAAATTATTTGCTACTCTTGACCCGACCACTAGACGTACTTCATTGCCCGACCACAGTCCTGTGCTCATATCAGATACTGTGGGCTTTATCAAAAAGCTGCCGACATCTCTGGTTACAGCTTTTAGAGCCACTCTCGAAGAAGTGGCTGTAGCTGATGTGCTGGTCCACGTAGTTGATGCCGCACATCCCAATGTACTTGAACACATTAGCTCTGTGCATGATGTATTGAGTGATCTCGGTGCTGTAGATAAGCCCATGATTACAGTGCTCAATAAGGCTGATAAAGTGCGCAAAGAAGATTTAGCCTGGCTTGTGGCGCAGGTGCCTAATCCTGTAGTGAGTTCTGCCACTATGCGCTTTGGACTGGGCAGTATTCTCAACAAAATACAGGAAGTAATATCTGAAGTCTGTCCTGAAAGACAAAAATACACTGCCTGATGACAAATGAAGATAAAGGAATAAAGCATGGCTACCTCTGTAACTGGTGATCTTGAGCTGGCTTTATTGCAATTTCAAAGAGGGCAACTGCGAGAAGTGATAGTCTCTTTGCGCCCTCTTTTAATAGAGATGCGCCTCAAGCGACAGGACAAAAATGGTCGCGGAGCTACCTCGCCAGAATTGCGCGCTGGTCTGTTTTTGATATACGGACGGGTGCACCATTTGATGGAAGACCGGGAGGAAGCCAGTGATGCTTTTGAGAGTGCAAGAGAGTACAACGGCTCAGATCTCAGGCTAATTGATGAAATTGCTCTGGAGAGCGCCTATCTGACCTATGACTTTGACCAGAGCGCTGAGCACTTACATTCTTTAGTGGAGGTCTGTGCCAGAATCAAGAGCAAACAAAGTGACCAGACGCTTATTGTTCTTGCTCACTGTTACTTGGGGCAGGCCTATCTTGCTAAAGGTGATTTATTCCAGGCCGGCAAAGAGTTGCGCACTGCCTTTGGTATCAGTAGAGTACTGCCGGCTGCTCAGGTCTATGCCAGTTATTTGCCCCTCGCTCTCCTGGCTCTCTTGCACCTTAACGAAGGTCGGATGACTCTGGCTGCGGCCATGGCTCGTGATGCTCTTAACGCTGTCGACGACGGAGCAGCAGCCCGCTTGGCTAAGGGCGAAGCGCTCATTAGTAGTGCTTACAATGTCTTGCCATTGATAGTTTTGACTAGAGCATTGACTCAGCAGGGGCTGCCTACGAGAGCCTTGATAGCTGCCAGCGTTGGGTATGATCAATCTCTTGAAACATTTGGCGATGAACACAGTTTATTTAGACAGGCTCTGGCAGCAAGAGCAAGAGCACTAATGAACAGTCATGATTATGGTACGGCCTCTCAGGACTACGAGCAGCTTTTGCAAATTATCGAACAGCGTGCCAGAGAGCATAAGATGGATACTAATGTCCAGACATTGCTCGGTTATATACTGCGTACCGAGCTGTCTCTCTGTCTGGCTCGCAGTGGCGAGAGCGCTAAAGCACAAAAGTATCTGGAGCAAAATCTCAAAATGATGACTAGCTCTGGTATGGACTCAGTTGATATTAGCAATGTCGCCAATGTCGATGCCGTTGAACGCGACATCCTCAAACGTAGTGCTGCCAGTTGCTATATGGAACAACAGCTGATTGAGGAGTTATCGGTGGCATATTTGAGGCAGGGTAAGGTCGGCGATATGGTACGACTGATGCCTGCATCTATTCGGGCAGATTATAATTGTCGCCTGGAGCGAGCTGTCAGTCTACTCAATTTTGTCATCAAAAAAGGTCAGGACTTACTTGAGCCTAAGCCCTAAAAGCGCATTGAATTAAGACCTCTGTAGAGCATCTGGTTGACACTGCGGTTAACTGCCCGGTTGACAGTGCGTCCTACTTGTCTGCTTACACCGCGCACCATGGGCGGTGTAGTAAAGCCTCGCTGTGGTGCGGCCATGCGCTGTCCACCAGTAGCAGCACCGCCATTCTGTTTTTGCATATTCATCAGCATATTCATCATGCCTGGCATGACAGCAGCATCTGGACTGACTGTAAAGCCACCGGCAGGCATATCGGGCGGATTGGCGGCACTCATATTGCCGGTGTTGGCACCGGCGCCCTGGAAGTTGCCACTGCCTGCGCCTTGCTCTTGCTGCAGTACCTGACCAAAGAGCGGAGCTTGATTATTTGCTTGTGTATTTGCTTGAGGCTGGCTCCACTGCTGCGATTGAGTCGGTTGTGTCTGCATATTTGCTTGCGGTTGACTCCACTGCTGCGACTGAGTGGGCATAGGCTGACTGTTAAACTGAGGTTGTTGTGCTGGCTTAGCCATTTTGATTGGTTTTGAGCTGCCCTTGCCTTTGCCACCACCAGGAGTGATCCAGCCTGAGCTAGAGACACTGTTGTCTTGCATTGGCACTGGCTGGCTTACCATGTTATTGCCACCATTATTATTGCCAGGATTGACCCAGCCAGAGCTGGATAGTCCGCTACCCTGATTGCCCATGGGTTGGCTAAAGTTGCCGCCACCATTATTACCACTACTATTGCTTGTGCTGCCAGGATTGACCCAGCCAGAAGTTGACAGACCGCCGCCATTATTTTGATTGGCGAATTCTTGTTGCAGCTCAGCATCACCATCAAAGGGAGTCTGGGTTTGCGGCTGTGGATAAGAATTGTCGACTTGATTGCCCAGTGTGTCTGGTGTCACCCAGCCAGAAGTGGAAGTCTGGTCCTGACCAGCACCACCGCCACCGCCTGAGGGTTGAATGAAATCTGATTGGCCAAGCTGGTTTTGTGCTGGGTAGTTAAAACTATTGCCTGGCACCATTTGTCCGCTATTGTAGACGCCACTTTGGGGGGCTACTGGTTGTTGTGTTGGTTTAGCGACAGTCTTGCCTTTGACTGGTGCTTTGGCCAAAGACTTGGCTGGTGACGCCTGTGGTTTTACTTTGTTGTTTAAGAAGCTGCCGGGGGGTGCGTTTTGGAAATTGTCATAGCTATAGGCGTCCTGAGCTAAAGCATGTTGAATGCTCCCTGCCAGGGCAAGACTCAGAGCCAGAGCACTTATTGCTAGCACTGATTTTCTAGACATCACAATTTTACCTTTCATTTCTTTAGCGGCGCATCATATTCATCAGGTTCATCATACCGCCACCATATGGGTTGCCGTAACCTCCCATCATGGGACTACCATAGCCGCCCATCATAGGCGAGCCATATCCTCCCATCATAGATCCTCCACCGGTAAACATGCGCAAAGCGATGTTTGCCAGTCCACCGCCCATAGGACTGCCATAGCCATATGGGCTCATGCCACCCATACCGTAACCGCCCATACCATAGGGGCTGCCGTAACCGCCCATGCCGGACATACTGCGCGCTGCCATCACCGATCCTACAGTGCCAAGCAGGGCTTTGCCTATGCCTGCTGCCATACTGGCACCACCGCCACCACTAGGCTGGCTAGTGTTATCCATCGGTTGAACGGTGTTATCTACTGTGGTTTGACCACTAGGTGAGACTGAATCGGGAAAGTCTGCCGGCCATCCGTCTGGTTTGGCTGCCTGACTCTGGGCAAAGGGCTGGATGGCGCCAGTGGGTTGACTTTGATTGAGGTAGTTTTGTTGTACCGAGCCTTGCTGTGCTTGCTCGTAAGGCTGACCGCCCTGCACTGGTTGACCATAACCACTGGGCTGGGCGTACTGCCCGTAGTTAACAGGCTGACCGCCTTGATTGGGGAAGCCATAATTATTAACTGGTGCCGGCGCTGGAGTAGTGAAGTTTTGCGGTGGATAGTAATTACTTACTGGGGCAACACTATTTTGGAAGTTAGGGTTGCTTGCAGGCGGGGCCGTATTTTGTCCGGGATTTATAAACTGGTCGTTTTGGGTGGCCCCAACAAAACTGCCAGGCGGTGCTCCATATGGTATCGGGTCGGCACTGGCTGGACTGGGCACTGCCATGATTATCAGTCCAAAGCAAAGCAGCAAAGCCACCGATTTTAAGATCGATGGCTTGCTGGTTATTTCTGTTTGGTTATTTTCAGCTCTCATAATTCCGGCTCATTTCAGTTCTTCATTTTGTCAATGTCAAACTGCTTGTGCGTACAGGCTTTAAGCTAGCGATTTTTTCTCTGATGCATTCTTTGGCAACACGTTCTTGCTCTTTTTTGTCAGCTACCGTGATGTCTGGGATAACACCGACTTTGTTGATATCCGAACCGCTGGGAGTGAGGTAACGTGAGACTGTGATGTGTACAGCTGCTCCACCTGGGAGGCGATTGATTTCCTGGACGAGTCCTTTGCCGTAGGTCTTTTCGCCGATAACAACTGCTCTGCCATTATCTTTGAGGGCACTGGCGAGGATTTCGCTGGCGCTAGCACTCTCATTATCAACGAGGAGCACTATTGGTTGATGAGACAGAGGCTCGCCAGAGGCGATGTCGGTGTGACGTCCATGACGGCTGATGGTGCTGACGATAGCGCCACCTTCAAGGAGCATGTCGGCGATTTCGAGTGCGTTTGAGAGCAGTCCGCCTGGATTGTCTCTCAAGTCGATGATCAAGCCATCGGCTTTAGAGAGTTTTTGTAGGGCAGCCTTAAACTCATCAGCAGCGTCGTTGGAGATAAAAGTAGAGAGATTGATGTAGCCGATGTTGGTGGCTTTATCAAGTCTGGATGAGACTGCGTGGATAACAATCTCTTGTCTGACAATGTTGACAGAGTGACTAGTGTTACCGTGGCGCAGACCGAGTACAACTGCAGTATTGGCTTTACCGCGGATATGATCAGCAGCTTGCTCCGGAGTCATACCGATAGCATTGATACCGTCGATGGAGGCAATTTCATCACCGGATTGGACGCCGCTTTGTTCAGCAGGTCCGCCTTCAATTACGCGGTTGATTATAAGTCTTTGTTGATCTTTGCTTTGCATCAAGTTGATGCCGATACCAACAATGCGAGCATCGATGGCGTCGTTTTCATCCTGGAAGGCTCTAGGATCGAGAAATCTAGTGTAAGGGTCGCTCAATGATTCGAGCATCACTTTGACATATTTGTGAGCGTCAGCAGTGGTCTTAATTTGCGAGTCAAACTTGTGCTCCAGCTCAAGCCAGTTGCGACCGTTGTAGTTGGAGTCGTAGTAGTTGTCTCTAACTAGCTGCCATGCACGGTGATAAACGTCTGTAGGCAGAGTCTTATGACCCATTGCCGGTACATTTATCGAGCTTCCCGCCATCAAGGCGAGCATGCAAATACAGACTATGCGCTTCCACTGGCTCATAGAAAACACCAAGATGAGTTAGGTAAAAATCGACCTGGTAGCGACAGCTTTAAGCAGAGCTCAAATCCATCGTCTTACGGGTTCGTACATCTTTTATTCCCGTGCCTACCGATTTTCAACATGGTGAAGATTAAAAAGAGCGCTTGGCAACCTATCTTTTCAAGCCAAACAGCGAGGCTCCTTTTGATACTTCGGCAAAGCCATATTCGCTCCAGCGGCTGTCTACCAGGCTTGACACTGCTTCGGACATGACAATGGGGGCTGGCCAGGAGCGATCAAAGCCCTCTGATTTCCATTTCTTTGTGGCGTCAATGCCGACTTTTGAGCCATAGCCCATCAGTGGTGAAGCGTGATCAAGGATATCCAGCGGTCCATCAGCAAACATCATGTCGCGCCTGGGGTCGGTGTTGCCAAAGACATGGAGCGCTACTTCGGAGAGATTATGGACATTAACTTCTTTGTCCACGATGATGGCAAACTTAGTAAACATCAGCTGTCCCAGTCCCCAGAGTGCACTCATTACCTTTTTGGCATGACCGGGAAAACGCTTATCAATAGCCACTATCACACAGTTATGGAAGACTCCTTCCCAGGGCAAGTTCATGTCTACAATCTCGGGCACTAACATCTGCACCATAGGCATAAAGATGCGTTCGGTGGCTTTGCCCAGATAGCAGTCTTCTTGCGGTGGTTTACCAACAATTGTGGTTTGATAAATTGGCTCTTTGCGGTGCGTCACAGCAGTCACGTGAAAGACTGGGAACAGTCCAGCTAGACTGTAAAAACCTGTGTGGTCGCCAAAGGGGCCTTCTTCTTTGAGATCCTTCTGGTCGACATAACCTTCGATTACTATTTCGGCATTGGCAGGTACTTCTAGGTCGATAGTCTGACATTTGGTCAGTCTGACTGGGCTCTGTCTCAAAAATCCAGCAAAAATAAGCTCATCTATTTCGGGCGGTAAGGGTGCTGTAGCGCTATAAGTGACGGCCGGATCTGCCCCCAGCACAACAGCTACTTCCAGGCGATTACCTGGCTTTTCGTATTCTTCTTTATCAAAATAAGTGCCATAGTTTGGTGGTTCAGAGGGCTGTCCATTGCCGTTCTGAGCCAGGGCACCGCTTGCTTTGATGCCACTTTCGTTCATGGCTTTGCGTCTGTTTTCTTCAAAATTGCGCGCGCCATCATGGTGTTTGTGCCAGTGCATGCCGGTTGTAACATTGTCAAACTTTTGCAGTCTGTACATGCCGACATTGCGGTTACCATGTTTAGGGTCTTTGGTAATGATGGCGCCCATCGTGACAAAGGGTCCGCCGTCTTCTGGCCAGCATTTGAGTATTGGGATTTTGTCGAGCATGGGAGAGTTGGGATCTGTGATCACAACTTCCTGGCAGGGAGCCGCACCACCGGTCACTTTAGGTGGGAATTTCGCCACTTCCATAAGCATCGGCAAAAATGCCAGCTTTTCCATAAAGCTCTCAGGTACTTTTGGTTTGATAAAGCCTCTGATGCGGTCAGCTATTGAGTTTAAGTCCTCTACTTCGAGTGACAAACACATGCGCTTATACGAGCCAAAGGTATTAATAAGCACAGGCATGTCATAGCCTTTGACATTAGTAAATAGCAGAGCTTTGTTATTGGCACCGCTTTTGCTGATACGGTCAGTTATTTCGGCTATTTCCAGATCGGCGGAGACCGGCGCAGTGATGCGCGTAAGCTCTCCCTGTCTGGACAAAACATCGATAAAGTCTCTCAGATCGTTATAAGCCATGGCTGCCTTTCTCTAAATCCCACAATATTATTGGCACATCGAGCGCCACTTGCTCAATTTTATATATAGATGTATCAAGGATTGCCAAGGGTTAGGTATAATCATATTTGAGGTGACTATGACTTACAAACGTTCAAATATAGTCTGTGTGCTCTGTTTACTGGCTGCCGCCTGCTTTGGCTTTCAGATTTTGGTGCAATCCATATCGGTTATCAATAGCTAACCTGACTTTAATTTACCTGCAAGTATAATTTATGGTGTCGACGCAGGTACTGGTTGCATGTTTGATATTGGCTTTAGGGCTTTAGTCGCGCGTATCACAGCAATTGCCCTTGGGCTCAGCTTTTTGGCTGTATTTGGCAGTGCAGTATTTGCCGCAAACAACGCACAGCTTGGGTTTCAGTATTATCAAGCTAAGCAATTTAGCAAAGCCATTCCGCTGCTCAAAAAGGCCAATGCCCAAAATCCTCGCGACCTGGCTATTCTCTTTTACTTAGGCTCGGCCGCTGCTTTTAGCGGTGATACTGCTCTGGCTATAGATGCCTTCAGTCGGCTTTATGTTGTAAGTGGCGGTATTGATAAATACACTTGTGCAGTAGATCCTCTCTATGCCAGATTGCGTAGCGTCAATCATCCTTACTCTTGTAGATCTGGTAGTTCGCTGATTCGCTGGCATCCTAAGTGTGTGCCTGTGCGCATCTTCATCACTGATGGTAAAGAGATACCAGCTGAGTTTGCCGGTAAAACTATTTCGTCAGACGCACTACTTAAGCTTTCGCCTTATTTTCATTCACCGGCCTATTTAAATTCTCTTGCTTTTGCTCAGGGTTACAATCCTGCTCAAAAATCAGCTGTACTTGCTGGTTTGTCGCAGTGGAGCTTTCTCAACAAAGAAAAATATCTCAGCTACACAGTGGTTAATGACCCCAGTCATGCTGATGTCATTGTCTTCTGGACCAATCGAATGGTGGCACGTAGTGGTTATACCTCTTATCCCCCCTCCCAGGGTGTCAGTTATCCACTGGCGTCAGTGCGGGGTTGTCCAGTTGTAGTGCAGTTTAATTCGCTTGATAGTCCCACCACAATGGCCCGTGCAGCCTGTCATGAGTTTGGGCACTGCTTTGGTTTGCAACACTCTCCTAACAAGTCAGACATCATGTATGAGACCTTAAATGGGGCCCAAAACCCTTCTTACAATATCTCTGACTGTGATCAGTTGACTATAAGAGCACTGTATAGAGTGCCGGCAGATATCTATTTGATGTCTAACTGATCGCATGTAATTGTCAGGTTGTGCATAAGTGTATATGCATACGGTGCGGTCTTTTGTCAGGTTGTGGTTCACGCGCTTGACTGCTTGTGTGTATATGCATTGTGGCTCTGTATGCCGCTTTTGGTATGTCTAAAATACTTGCTTAAATGAGATCTGGGGGACTTCTATTTGCTATTTGAGTCGCTATACTAATTACATAACCGGTGAGCAACCACTCGATGAGTTGATTGCTTTGAGCCGAGGGGCATTGTGGCAACGTCAGGTCTGCGCAGACCAGCAACAGTAGCAAGTAGCCCGCTGACCGCCAAAACTGACTATAGGCGGCAGAAATATCGAGTCCTACGCAAGTGGACAGCCAGACGATAGCATTAGCACCACCGCAGTTTATTCTGGGTGGTGTTTTTGTTTAATGGCTCTGGGGGCTATTTTCGAGACGCTTGAGCTCTTGATTGGTGATTTCTCGCCAGTGGGCCGCAACTGTCGGTAGCAATATGGGCACCATTGTCAGAGCCTGCTCTTTGAGATCGATCATTTCCTTTAGACGTTCGTCAAACTCACTAGCAGTCAGCTCATGGCGCATGACATCGACATAGTCTTTGATTGACTGATTGTCTGCGCCAACAAATACATAGCCAGGTGCGTCGGTTATTCTAAAGTGTTTTTGTAAAGGCAGCGTTTCTTGCTCTTGCAAAGCAACCGAAATTAGCGCGATGAGCGGCTCTCCTTCGTCCTTGAGATTGTTGTTGATGGCCTTTAGGCGCTCATTGAGAATGGGCGAAGGACCTTTTGAGCGCTGATAAAACTCCAGTACCAGCGGGCTTTCGCTGGCTTGTTGACGCAAAAAACTGGGCAAATCTATAGTGTAAAAGCCCGATTTTAAAGGTTGTGTTTTAATCGGATAGTAAGGTTTCGTGCTGACCAATTCCGAGGCCAGTGCACTGTCTGCTATCTGATTTGCTTTGACTGGATAAAAGCTAATACTGAGCTGTTCACCTTTTTGGCCCCGTTCAATTTCGAGATTGATTTTGCTGCGTGTCTTAAAACTCAGGCTGGCTCTCAATTGATCTGCTCCCATAAAAGCAGCAATTTGATTGTTGATACTGATTACCCGGTCGCCTGGACTTAGTCCGGCTAACAGTGCTTCGCTGTTCTGGTCGATGACGCTCACCACTGGATACTGGTTGTGGTTGTAAGTCAAAACCAGACCAGCTGTGTAACTATCCAGATCAATTGTCTCTGCCTTTGTATCTGGTCTAAAAGCCAGAGCCTGAGGCAGGCTCAGTGTCCACAACAGGACCATAAGAGACTGTTTGATACACATTCGACGATAGTTCATTTTGCTTTTCACTGTATCTATTATGACCTATTGCCGACGTTGTTAGTTGTCATAGTGTGCATAAGTGTATATGCAATCGATGATGCACTATGCCCGGTTATGGTTCACGCGCTTGACTATCGGGGCGTATATGCATAGTGGCTCTATGGGCTGTTTTTGATATGTCCAAAATACTTGCTTAAATGAGTTCTGGGGGACTTCTATTTGCTATTTGAGTCGCTATACTAATTACATAACCGGTGAGCAACCACTCGATGAGTTGATTGCTTTGAGCCGAGGGGCATTGTGGCAACGTCAGGTCTGCGCAGACCAGCAACAGTAGCAAGTAGCCCGCTGACCGCCAAAACTGACTATAGGCGGCAGAAATATCGAGTCCTACGCAAGTGGACAGCCAGACGATAGCATTAACACCACCGCAGTTTATTCTGGGTGGTGTTTTTGTTTGGCACTATAGGTGGTGACTTATGCAGTATATTTATTGAGCCAATTACCATGAGGGTGTCATGCCAAATTTTGCCAAAATGCCAGTTATTGTAGTTTTTGCCATAGCTCTGGGACTGGGGGTCACTTTTAACAACAGCTTGACTTTGCCAGCTGAGGCAGATGGCAGCAATAATAGTTTGCTCAAAAGGACAACATTTACTATCGAGCAAGCCGAAAACCTCGCTATGTCCAAGTTTCCCGATGCCCGTGTAGAAGAAATTGAGCTAGATATCGATGACAGTCCGCTGGTCTGGAAAATTGATATGAAAATGAAACCACGTACCAAAATCGAGTTTGAAATCGACGCCCGCACAGGCGAAGTGCTTAAGCAAGAACAGCACAAGTGGTAGTGCACAGCGCTTTTGTAAGTTAAATCTCTTTTTTTGCATCCTCTTATCAAGCCCGGCCTGGCTTTTGCTATGCTGGTCGCTGGAAGGTAAGTATGGCCAAATGTAGAATAATCAATGTTTTGCTTTGCTCCATCTTGCTCTGGGGCGCTTCACCGCTCTTGGCTAACGAGGACGGCGGTGGTGTGCAGTGGCATCGGCTGACAGAAGCCGGTCGTACAAAAATGCTCAAAGGCGACTTGCCAGAAGCAGAAAAAAGCTTTGAAGAAGCTCTCAAGCTTTCTGAGAGCTTCACGCCACTGGATACTAGAAGGATTGTTAGTTTAAGCAATATGTCTCTTTTGCTTAAGGATAAGCAGCAGTTGGACTTAGCCGAGCAGTATTCGCGCAAAGCTCTGGCTCTCATTCGCGAAGATGGCATTAAAGATGGCGCTATGTTTGGTGTTGAACTGAGCAATCTGGCTGGCATCCTGGCTGATCAAGCCAAATTTGAAGAAGCCATGCAACTATACGAAAGCGCCATGCTAATACTGAGCAAGGCGCGCGGCGAAGACTCGCTGGAAGTGGCTACTGTGGCCGATAATTATGCTGTGCTTCATCAAAAGCTCAGACAATATGATCAAGCTATTGAGCTTGAAAAAAAATCTGTGGCTATCTACGAAAAGCGCTTGGGCCGCGATAAAAAAGACCTGGCAGTGGCTTTTGGTAACCTCGCTGAGAGTTACTCAGCATCCGGGGACAACGAAAATGCCAGGCTTTATTCAGAAAAGTCACTGTCGGTGATGCGCAAAACTTATGGCGATAAGCATCCGGCGGTGGCCAGTGCCATGGACAATCTTGCTGGTATTTATATAAAAGAAGGACGTCTGGCAGAAGCCGAATCATTGCAGTTAAGAGCACTGGATATCTTTAAGGAAACACTCGGCGATGAACATCCTGATGTGGCCATCTGTCTCGATAATCTAGCCGACTTTTACACCTCTCAAAAGCGCTACAAACAAGCTTTGAGGCGCTCTGAGGACGCCATGGACATGGTCGAAAAATCACTGGGAAAAGACCATCCACTCTACAAAAGCATCAAGGGTCGCTATGAGACCCTGAAAGAAAAGAACGCTAAAAAAGAGGATGACAAAAAAAACTAGGCGAGGTTTTTCGCTTCTTCTAAGTTATCTGGACCGAAGTGGTAAGGCAATAGTGTAGTCCAGCTCTTTAGCTCAAGGGTATCCTCTGGACCAGGAACAACCAAACTTAAGTCGATGCCAAACTCGGCATAAAACTGTCTTACTACACCAGAAGGATAGCTAAAAGGTTGAATACACAGGGCTACGATTTTTTTGTCGCCGTGATTGATTGCTTTAATGAGGCAGGCCACATCCGCTGATACAGAGCCTCCATAGGTGGCAAACTCCACTGATGCGCCGCTATAAATAGCACCACTGGCAGTGAGCAGGGCTGCGCCCTCTGGCTTGTTGCTATAGGGTGCGTAAGCCATTGTCGCCGCTTGTTGAGCTGTGTGGACAAGCTCCTGGAGCTGTTCCTGACTTAGCTCAACTGGTGTTAGCTCTTTGCTCATAAATATTATTTGTTGCCGTAAGGAGGCAATCTCAATTCAAGATTCATGAGCCAGAGAAGCAGCTCTATATGTCTGTCTGCAAAAAACTTTTCGGCATCATTCTCCTGAGAGATCATGTCGACCTCCACCGGAGTTACTGGTGAGGCTGTTGGAGCAACATATTGACCTGTCGATGATGAGACAACAGCAGTTGTCTTTGCCACGGCGGTAAAATCGGCCATTTCTCTCCTCAGATAATGATACTGACAGCTTATCTCTTGTCTTCCCTATTTACCTGTAGCTCCTCTAATGGCAGCATGAAGTTTTTTTATGCTTCCGGAGCTCAGGTCAAAAGCCCCACAGAGCTGGGCTTTTGCTCCGGGCTGCAAATCACAGGACTGTAGCAAAGGTAACTAGTTAGATTAGCCAGGGCTTAACTATTGCTCTTTAGGTACTTTAGGACGTTGTTAAAGGCCATACTGCGATGCGAAATAGCATTTTTTTTGAGTGCCGGCATTTCAGCCGCTGTAATTTGGTATCCGTCCGGTATAAACACCGGATCAAAGCCAAATCCCCCGTCGCCGCGCTCGCTCAGGGCAATTTGACCGGTCCATCTTACTTCGGTTGTGTAGACAGTCTGACCGGACTTATCCACAAGGGCCAGGGCGCAGACAAAGGCTGCCTGTCTTTTGCCTTGAGGTACGTCTTTGAGCTCGTCAAGCAGCTTGAGGCGGCGGTCGCGGTCAGTGCCAGCACAATAGCGCGCACTGTAAATACCAGGTCTGCCGTCCATGGCATCCACAGTCAGTCCTGAGTCATCAGCTAAAGAGAGTCTTCCTGTCATCTCGGCTGCCCGTGCTGCCTTGATTACGGCGTTAGCTGTAAAAGTGTCGCCTGTTTCTTCGGGATCAAAATCGTCTGGAGCCATATGCCACAATAAATTGAGCGGTTGCTCAGTAGCCAGATTTCTCGCCATTGCTTCAAATTCTTTGAGCTTACCTGGATTTTTGGTGGCTAGAGTGAGTTCGATACTTCTGGTCAATTGCTTGGTCATAATCTACTGTTGCTTATTTCTTTTCCTGGCCACGACCTGAGTCGCGCGATTTTTTTGCACTGGTACTGCTGGCGTCTTTGGATTTGCCCCAGATATTACCATCAGACTTACTTGTGTCTTTGTCAGATTTGGTGCTCTTAGAGCTTTTGGATGTAGCACCTTTTGATTGACTGCTTCTAGCATTGCCACTACTGCCATTGCCGTTGCCCTTGGGCTTGGCTGTGGCAACCGACACTAGAGCTGGCGTACCGCGTTTGCGGTGGTCACGTCTGTGTACTCTAATAACATCCGAAATCTGCGAAATCGCCTGAGATACACGGGCTAGCTGGTCGATATCCAGTACATCCAGGATTAAAAAGATGGTGGCCGTCTTTTTGTCTCTGTGGGTCTCGACCCTGAGGTCGCGCAAGTTGACTTTGTGATCTGAGACTTTTTTGAGGATATCACCGGCAATACCGACTCTATCGAGGCATTCTACCTGGAGACCGGCTGGATAATTGGCATTGCGGTCCTTAGACCAGTCCACTGCCATGCGTCTGTTTTCTTCGATGATGAGGAGATTGTTGCAGTCGATGCGGTGTACAGCGATGCCACTGCCTCTGGTGACTACGCCCACGATAGGCTCACCGGGTACAGGCTGACAACATTTGGCCAGGTGGTGCAAAAGCCCACCCAGACTGGATATGTTGCTTGGCTTTTCTTGTACCTGACTGGGCAGGGCGTATCCTTTTTTCTGGATTTTTTCTGCTTGGTCTACTTCGCGGATGCGATTGACCACTTGTGAGATTGACAGGTCGCCATATCCCACCGCCGCCAGGATATCGCTGGGCTCGACGATGTTGAGTCTCTTACCGACTTCTTTGAGCTTATCTGATTTGAGAAACTCTTCCAGAGTTGCTCTACCCAGTTCAGCTTCCAGCATTTGTCGTCCTTGCTGGATGTGTTCTTCGCGGTGGTGCTTTTTAAACCACTGTCTGATACGGTTTTTAGCCCCATGGGTATTGGCAAAATTGAGCCAGTCCATCTTGGGCATGCCGTTTTTACTGGTGATGATTTCGACTATATCGCCGTTTTTCATCACTGAGTTGAGCGGCACAATGCGGTCATTGATACGAGCCCCGACACAGCGGTGACCGATATCGGTGTGGATGCGATAGGCAAAGTCGATAGGTGTAGATCCTGTGGGCAAGTCAATTACATCGCCCCTGGGACTAAAGACAAAGACTTCATCAGCAAAGAGGTCCATTTTGACTTCTTCGAGATATTCAGAGGCGTCTTTGAGGTCCTGTTGCCAGTCGACCAGTTGTCTCAACCAGGCTAGTTTTTTGTCCGCATTGCCATCAGCTTTGACTGCTTCGCCTGCTTCTTTGTAGGCCCAGTGTGCGGCGATACCGTATTCGGCGATATGGTGCATGCGTCTTGTTCTGATTTGGATTTCGACTGGTTTGCCTTTTGGTCCAATTACAGCTGTGTGCAATGACTGGTAGCTATTAAATTTAGGCATAGCGATATAGTCTTTAAAACGCCCTGGTATCGGGCGAAATATCGAGTGCACACTACCCATAACTTCGTAGCATTTTTGCGTGTCGGGATCTGCTTCCAGCTCGCAAAAGTTTTTGTCTTCTGAGCTATCGATGATAACGCGCACGGCCAGTACATCGTATAGCTCAGCAAAAGTCTTTTGCTGCTTTTTCATTTTGCGCCAGATGCCAAACAAATGTTTTGGTCTGCCAAAAATGTCTGCCTGGATATTGCGATTCTCCAGTTCTACTCTCAGTTTTTCCACGACTTCGTTGAGCAACTGTTCGCGGTCGGCTCTGGTGTCAGCCACCAGTCTTTCAATTTCTTCGTATTCATCTGGATGGAGATAGCGCAGACCTAAGTCTTCTAACTCCCATTTCATGCGACCTAAACCAAAGCGATTAGCCAAAGGCGCGTAGATTTCCAGGGTTTCTTTGGCTTTTTCGGCTTGCTTATGGGGCAGCATGTGCTCCATCGTGCGCATATTGTGGAGACGGTCGGCTAGTTTTACCAGGACCACCCGCACGTCTTCGGCCATCGCCACCATCAGTTTGCGGAAGTTCTCTGCCTGTCTTTCTTCTTTAGAGCTAAAGCTAAACTTACCTAGCTTGGTCACACCCTCGACAATGCGGCGGATGTCTGCGCCAAACTTTTCTTCCATTTCTTTTGGCTTGACGTCACAGTCTTCCAGCACGTCATGGAGCAAACAGGAGCAAATCGTTTCGGTATCGGCATTGAGTTCGGCTAAGATGCAGGCAACTTCCACTGGATGGATGATGTATGGATCTTCTGACTTGCGCATTTGACCGTCATGCGACTGATAAGCAAAGTCATATGCCCGGCTGATAAGCTCTACGGCCTCTTTGGGACGACCCTGACGCTCGACTATTTCAAATAACGGCTGGCCTATCTCTGACTTGGTCTTCATTGCTACTACAATTATGGGTACAGTGATTATACCCACTGGCGCCAATTCTCAGAGTCTTTATAAAGCAATACCTTGACTATTTATCTATCTATTTGGATGACCAGGGCGTGCTATTGAGATCCTTTGGAAAAGGATTACCGCTGGCCCCCCAGTTTGTCTCACTGGAGTTGTTGAGAGAGCGCCTGCTGCTATAGACGCCACTGTTATAGATGCTGGTATTGCCAAAGTAAGAGTTGTTATGTGAGCCGGCATAATAGCTGCCTGAAGCTGAGGAGTCAGTAGTGGGCGCACTGTAATAATTGCCCGAAGCCTTGGACGGGGCTGTCTGGATTACTTGGACACTGGATAAGCGGCCTGAGCTAGGGATGCCGCCTCTATTTAGACCGTAACTATTACCCCAATAGCGTCCACCCATATACTGATAGGGTGTAAAAGCTCTGCCAAACCCATAGGAAGGCACAAAGCTATTAAGGCTGGAGATGCCTGGGATACCGGGTATTCCGGGGATAGACGGGACAAATGAAGGCAGATGGCTGTAGGGCACGCTAAAAGGCGCAGCCACAGTGCCTATATATGGTGCCGATAGGCTCATGCCGGTGGAGGGCAGACTGTGTCTGAGCCATTGACCCTGGCTATAAGCCATGGCGGGATTAAAAAATGACCTGCCATTATTAAAAGTAGGGTCTGGCAAAACTATCTGGGCTGGCAAACTGGACTCGACTGGTTGGTCCTGGGCGAGGACTGGCAGATTGGTCAAAAACAAAAGGGTGGCGAGGACCAAATTGATTTGTAGTTTGCGCCTCAAAAAAATCATGATTGCCTCTATTTGTGTGCTGGACTGCAATAGAGTACTGCAAATGCCTTGATTTTTAGGATGAAAGATTGAACTCGCTTGGCCCGTTTACAAATCCATTACAAAAAAATTGTTCAATAAGAGCACCTCGAATTTACACCTCTTTTACCAACCCCACTTTTCTTATATACAGGTGCTGCAATGGCCAACCACTTAGAGGGGCAAGACGCCCCGGTAAATCCTGCTGCCGGTTCAGATCGCGTAACACCACAACAAGCTGGTTCTGATGCTGGTTTTAATCCCAATGATTTTCAAAGAGGATCAAGCGGCAATCCTACTGATGCCAATCCCTCTCAAAACGTAGGTAATCTGCGCCCAGGCAACGATAATGCACTGCCACCTGAGACTCAGGTCAACTTTAACGATCATCCACTTAATAACTTTGACAGTCAAAAGCCTTCCAATTCTAAGCCTGAAGCGCCAGAAGCACCAAAACCATCAAATCAGGAAAAAAACGAGAGTCCTGCCCAAAACTCAGGAGGTGATAGTTCGCCTCAGTCTTCTAACGCTGAACAAGCCGCTCAGGGCGATGCCAGACCACCTCAGCCTAGTGAAGCACCAACTTCAACTACTCCCTCTGATGCCAATAATAGTCAAGCCGCTGGTAGAGATGGCACTCAAGCCACTAGTGCTGATGCTCCTCCAAGTAATCAGTCACCCAAAAACGAATCAGATAGTGGTAACTCAGCCAAAACACAGGATTCACCTGCGGCTAATTCGGTAAAAGACAGTGCTTCAAGTGCTAAAGAAGCTGAATCAGATAAAAAGCCCAGCGACGCAAATAGCCCTAATCCGCCTCAATCGCCAGAAGGTAGCAGTCCAAGTGGCAGGAATGAATCAACGCCAGCGAAAGACTCAAACAATACTCCGCCCACCGATGCACCTCCATCACCTGGTAATACCAATCAATCTCGTCCAGAAAGCAACGCCAACCCACCTGAAGCTAGTCAACCAAGCAATCAAAATCCTAATCAGTCAAATCCAGAGAACAGCGCTCAACCAAGTGAAGCAACGCAGTCAAGCAATCAAAATCCCAATCAGTCGAGTGCAGAGAGCAACGGTCAACCATCTGAAGCAACTCAGTCAAGCAATCAAAATCCCAATCAATCTCGTCCAGAAGCTAATACACAAGCAACTGACAAAAACCCAGCGCCCAGAGATTCTCAGGGCAATGAAGCAAGGGATAAAAATGATTCAGCCGCAGCTGCTAACGACGCTAATACAAGCCCTAACAGCCCCAATAGTGCGCGCAACAGTGGCAACTCAGCGCAAAGCGGACAGGCTCTCAGACCTGTGGCAACAACTGCCCCTAATTGGTAGCAATTACTGGATGATGGTGGCTGACCAGACATAGTACTGGATGCGCCAGCTGCCATCTTCGTGATACATGATCACGTCTAGTTTGCACGGAAAAGTCCGACCAAGATCGCTGGCTGTGCCAGTGCCTTTCATCAGGCATCTTTGCCCTTGCATCACTTGAGAGTTGATGCGAGGGTTAAAGACGTAGCCGGTTTTGAGCTTTTGTAGCTCGTAGGCTGCTGCTTGTCCCTTGAGATTGATAAAAGGGATGCGTGTTGTAGAGATCCAGTATTTTGCTACCTGAGTGATGTTCTTAGCGTAATAGAGCTCTCTTATGTACTGATAAAAGACCGCTGCGGGCTGACTTTCGCAATCGGCAGCAGGCGCATGCATGGTTGCTGTGATGATAAGTGCGCTTATGGTCAGTAGTTTTACGAGTGCTTTCATTACTTTCTCAGGCAGGGGATTTGACTTTGGTGTTTTTATAAACTGGAGTGAGCCAGTGGTGATATTTGGGGATTTCGCCACGGCAGACCTGGATGTACTTGTCTTTAATCATAGTCGATATGGGACCGGCGCTGCCACTTCCTATCGGTCTGCGATCAATTTCAATGACTGGAGCTATCTGAGCACCAGTTCCGCAAAAGAAAACTTCATCAGCGATATAAAGCTCGGAACGGTCGATGGTACGACATTCGGCTTTGATACCAAATTCTTCCTCAGCCATGGTCATGATGGTACTGCGGGTGACGCCTTCCAAAATATTTTCAGTGGATGGTGTGGTGATAAGTCTGCCGTTTTTGACAATAAATACGTTCATGGCAGATCCTTCCGAGACGTGACCGTTTTCGGAAAGTACTATGCACTCGTCAAAACCAGCCATGATGGCGTCAGTTTTGGCAAGAGCGGTGTTGGCATAAGCGCCGACAATCTTGGCCCGGGCTGGTATGGCGTTGTCTTCCACTCTTCTCCAGCTTGAGACCTGTACTTTGAGACCAGGGGCGCCGTGGAAGTAGTCACCAAAAGGAACACTGAAAATGCACATATCCGAAGGGTTGTTTTCGAGGCTGGGACCAACTCTATGGACTGTTTTGTAAGCGCAAGGACGGACATAAGTGTCAGTCTTTGGTGCGTTTTTTTGCAAAAGCTGAATGACGATATCGCAGAGTTCGTCAACTGAATATTTGACACCGAGATACATTATTTTCATGCTGTCAGCCATGCGCTCAAAATGTTCGCGCAGTCTGAAGACATAGATTTCTTGATCCTGAGGATTCCAGTAGCCGCGTATACCTTCAAAGACTGCCGTACCATACATGAACGAATGGTTCATGATGCTTAGCTTAGCGTCTTGTAGAGGGACAAAACCGCCTTCAAAAAAGGCATAGTTAATTTCGTCAGCCATGGATTATTCCTTATTGTTGACCCTTGCAGTATCTAATTCGATCTTCGATGGTGCGTCTTTGAGAATTGTCTGGTTTAAGGACCAGATATTTTTCAAAAGCGTTAGCAGCATCAGACCACTCTTTGTCGCTTTCCTGAAGTACTCCCAGCTCGTAAAAGCCGTCGGCATAATCAGGTTCGACTTCGGTTGAAACTTTGAATTCTTGTTTGGCTGGGTCCAGTTTGCCCAGTCGTTTGTAAGCGCGTCCCAGAGCCGTATGACAGGCTCCTGAGTTAGGATACTTTTTGATTTTGGTGGCAAAGAAGGCAGCTGCGCGTTCAGATTCACCTTGGGCCAAAAGAGTATTGCCGTTTTTGAGTAGTTCATCCCAGTTTTGTGTTTTGGCTTGTACTGTCAGTTGAGTTGACAGTGCAAGCAGTAGCAGTGCACTACTGATTAGATGAGTGTTTGTTTTACGGCTCCGGGGCGATGCTTTCATTTTGTTTTTGATTACCTGGTCTTACTTGGTTTGTTGAGTAGCTTGGTGGCTTGATCAACACCTTTGTTTACGGCATTGTTGATGACACGCTTGGCACCATCACCGACGATGCTACCAGTAGCACTCATAGAGCGCATGGGCTCTCCGCCCATACCAGGTACAGGAGCTACAACTACTGCTGAGACATCCATAGAGACCTTTTTGACAGCGTCTCCGACACGCACGCCCGAACCTTTGACGACATTGCCTGAGCTACTGTCTTTGTCAACGCTATCGAGAGTGATGACGGCGATGGTGTTGGTCAATTGCTTAATAACTTTGCCGGTGTCAGGGTCGGTAATAGTTTTATAGGGTCTTTGGACAGCGAGATTGTCGCCGACTGCAAGGCCGTTTGTTTTGCCTACGTTAAGGGTGATATTTGTACCAGTAACGTCAGCTACTTTGCCCTCTACGTTGGCAGCGGCAATTGATTGGTTGTCTGGAATTTTGTTTGCAGCAGCGATAAGTTGGCCGCCCATTTCTTCTACTGATTGCAAGGTGGCTTCACCAGCGATGGATGAAGCAAAGTCTGAGCTATCTACGTCAAAGCCAAAGGCTCCGGTGGATGAGCGTTTGCTCTCTCCTGTACCATGCACAGCGGCCAGGATTTCGGTGGTGTTAACGTCGATGATGCGAGCATCAACTGCTACTTTGACTTTGCTCTTGGAGCTGCGGACTGAGCCTAAAAAGCCGCCGATACCACCTACATAAGGGATACCAGGGATATAACCTGTAGGCAGGTTGGCGCTGGATGTCTTGGTCTCATAACCAAATTGTGTGACAGTGCCAACTATGATCGCATCTACGCTTAAAATTTTACCGATTTTGCAGGCGGTGGCTGGGTCGGCGCGATCTGAGACTGAGAGGTTTTGCTCTTTGAGGATGCTGTCTAGCATCTGTCTGTCTACCACACTGTAGGTACCATCGTTTACTAGCTTGGTGATAAGCAGACCGACTATGCCCTTGCCCACGTCATAGGTACCGACTGAGCTGGATACTGCTCCATACTCAAAAGGCAAAATAGCAATGCGTCTTTTGGTGGCAGCCATTGCTTGCAATGGCAAGAGCGCTCCCATCAAAAACAGCAGCGCAGATGTTAGCGCCAAAGTTTTCCGTAACCTCATATTCAACTCCTTAGTTCCTCTCAGATATTTATCGAGTGCTGATTTAAATGCTCTATTGCCGGTAATTTGCTGCCTGCCAAGCTATAGATTACTGGATTAACCAGTCCGGGCTTAAAGATAGGGATGGAAAGCCGATTTATTTTTGACTAATCTAACTTATGTCAAATGCGGCTTACCCCTCAGTGGTGTTTCTTTCGGGCGAGAATCGCGTTCCAGCTGCCAATTTTGGCTCTGGCCTGACGATATCTCTTGGACTTGGACGGGATTCCTTTAGCTGTGGCGATTGCTTCACCTAGACGTCCAGCTTTAGCTTTTGATTCCGCCGAGTTTAACCGCTCCATGGCATCTTCTTCCATTTCCATCTCATCTATGAGATCACGCACATCTTTAAAATGTGGTGTGTCAGGAGTAATCGGTCTCAGTAAGCTTAGAGCGTCCTCATATTTGTCCTGGTCGCCAAGAGTTTGTGCTTTGATGATGCGATCTCTTGTTTCCATTTCGATGATGACAGCCGTTTGTATTGGCTGAATGATGCGACTTGAGGCACTATTTACTACTTCGCGAGCAGCATTGTCGACCAGTCTCTTATTGAGTTGGGCACCACCGGAGACACTGAAGTCCTGGTTGTATTTTTGCACCGCCACTGTATTTAGCACCTGACCGCCGGCTGTTTTAAAAATAATGGAGCCGTTATATCTAATCGAACCTGAGACCTGATCTAGGTTTTCGTTGATATTGCAAAGTACATACCAGTCTGGATTGACAGTGGATACTACGACATCGGACATATTGCCAATTTGACCGACGATACGGTCGACGATTTCTTGTTCGATACCATTAGCATTACCGCTCACTACGGCTATACGCACTGGTGGAGCAGCAAAACATGCCTGACCCCATAGACAAGTAGCAGTAAGCGCCAGGGTCAAACTCAGTCTTTTTAAACCATGCCATGCCATCAGAAATTATCTCTCCTATAAAATCTCTTCTAACGTTGCTACTTCGAATATTAGGCGGTCAATTGTTTGGAGATAAGAGCATTGAAGTGATTCAGTGCTTCATTTATCCTGCCCGGCTCTTTGCCGCCAGCTTGTGCGATATCTGGTCTACCGCCGCCTTTGCCACCAACAATTTGGGCCACTTCGCCAGCTACCTTACCGGCATTAAAACCACGTTTGACCATTGCGGCACTAAAGGCAGTGACAATCGAAACAGAGCTATCTGGTTGAGTGGCGATAAGCATTACAGCAAGATCACCGGAGCGGTTCTTGAGCTGCTCGGCAATACTTTTAAGCGAAGCAGCTGAGATGTCCGGCACTACCTGCGCCACCACGGTCATTTCGCCAGTTTGAGTGGCTTTAGCCAGGAGATCTGGGATTCTTGCCAGGGCTACCTTCTCTTCCATTAATTGCAGTTGCTTTTCTTTGGCTTTGAGGTTGTCCTGGAGCCGCTCAATTTGAGCCACCATGTCTGCTGGTTTGACTTTGAGTTTGTCTGTGGCGTCACCGAGGTGAGTCAATTGATCGGTTATATACTGCCAGGCTTTTTGACCTGACAGAGCTTCTACACGGCGCACACCTTGAGAGATGCTGCCTTCTGAGATGATTTTGATTTGACCGATTTCGGCAGTGTTGTTTACGTGTGTGCCACCGCAAAACTCAAGAGAGAAGTCTCCCATTTTGACGACTCTCACTGTGTCTCCGTATTTTTCGCCAAACATAGCTATTGCACCAGTTTGTTTGGCTTCGTCGATAGACATCACCTGCGTGTTGACTGGGCTTGCTGTGCGCACCCATTCGTTCATCAGGTTTTCGACTTGAGCGAGCTCTTGTTTGCTTGGTTGTTTACTCAAACTAAAGTCAAAACGCATGGCATTAGGACCGACTTGTGAGCCAGCCTGAGTCACTTCTTTGCCAAAAATCTGTCTCACTGCTGAGTGGAAGACGTGAGCCGATGAGTGGTGCAAAATTGTGTCTTTGCGTCTTGCTGCGTCTACTTCTGCTTTCACTTCTTCGCCACTGGCTATGGTGCCAGACACGGCACGCACTCTGTGGATATGCAGACCTTCGTGCTTTTTGGTGTCCAGTACTTGCAAGCTACCATTATCGTTTGTGAGATAGCCGGCATCACCAAGTTGACCGCCAGACTCGCCATAAAAAGGAGTACGACTCAAAATAACATCGGCTTCATCGCCTTCGGTCATTTCGTTAAGCAGACGTCCGTCTTTTGTGATCATGGCAAGGATGGTGGCTTTATCCACCAGGTTTTGATAGCCACTAAAGACAGTGGTGCCGTGTTGCTTGAGCACATTGCCGAGTGCTTCTTCACCAGTGAGGATGACGTTAAACTTGCCTACCGATGAGACTTCTTCGTGTTTTGTGCGGGCTTTGACAAAGCCTTCCATGTCTACAGTCTTGCCGCGCTCCAGAGCGATTTCGCTAGTTAGCTCGATGGGAAAACCAAAAGTAGCATAGAGGTTGAATGCTTCTTCCCCGGGGATGACACTATCTGGTTTGTCGAGCAAGTCGTTTAGCAGAGTGAGTCCGCGCTCAATTGTTTTAGCAAAGCGCTCTTCTTCTTCGCGAATAACTCTTATAGTGCTTTCTTTTTGAGCGACTAGCTCGGGATAAAAATGGCCGTAACCTTCTACCACTTTGTCTACTAGCGTATGGATAAAGGGTTCGGTGATACCGAGCAGGCGACCAAATCTGGCAGCGCGGCGGATGATAAAGCGCAGTACATAGCCGCGTCCGACATTACTTGTGCGCACACCATCAGCCACCAAAAAAGTAACAGCGCGAGCATGGTCGGCGATGATTTTAAGGAAGCTGTCTTGTTTGGTCTGTTGGGTTTCATCCCATTTGCCCAGATGGATACCACCCTGATACTTGACACCACTTATAGTGGCGACTTGTGCGAGGATGGGGAAGAACAAATCGGTCTCAAATGTATTGTTTTTCTTTTGCAAGATAAGCGCCACACGCTCTAGACCAGAGCCTGTGTCTACGTTTTTCTTTTCGAGCTGGCTAAAATTGCCGTTTTCGTCTTTGTAGAGTTCCATAAAGACGAGGTTCCAAAATTCCATGTAGCGGTCGCCATCAGCGCCGCCATAGCAATAATCGTCAAAGGATTCGGGACCATACTCTGGACCACGGTCGTAGTACATCTCGGAGCAAGGACCACAAGGTCCTGTAGGACCTGGCGGTCCCCAGAAGTTATCTTTACGACTCATTTTATAAATGCGGTTTTCGGGCACACCGACAACTTTGTGCCAGATATCGTAGGCTTCATCGTCAGGTGGATTTTGTTCGTCCCCCTTGAAAACAGTAACGTAGAGACGATCTTTTTCCAGTCCCAATTCTTTTGTGACAAATTCCCAGGCCCACGGGATTATCTCTTTTTTGAAATAATCGCCAAAGCTGAAATTGCCAAGCATCTCAAAGAAGCTGTGGTGACGTGATGTGCGACCGATGTTTTCGATGTCAGAATCTTTACCACCAGCTCTAGCGCACTTTTGTACGGTGACAGCACGGGGCGGCTCTGTGGGCTTTGCTTGACCCAAAAAAATAGGAACAAATTGGACCATGCCCGCCGATGTCAAAAGCAAAGTTGGATTGTCAGGTATCAAGCTCGAGCTGGGCAAATGCAAATGCCCGCGCTTCTCCTGGAAGTACTGTACAAACTTGGCTCTGATTTCGTTTCCCGTGAGCATAAGCCCCTCCCTGAGGGTTCGCCCTCTCTTTGGGAGAGCGACTAATGTGATGGATACTGATTATATCCGATTTTATGTATGGTAAATGTGATGCAGCTCAGCTATACAAAGCTTGTAAATGCGGGTTTATATCTGCTAATCTGGTCTGTTTTGTCGACTAATTTTGGTGTAACCGGCATTGCAGCTTGCTAAAGTTCTTGTCGTCCACAAGAAATCAACCTACCAGATCCAGGCGCAAGAGCACAAAGAAGCACGTTTCCTCAAACTAATGGAAACAGGCTCGGATGTAGTCAGGCGCGTTAAATTAGCCCATGAAGAACACATGGAAACCCTCAGTCTGGTTGAGTCTGAGTTGTCTAAGAGAAACATAGAATTTCAATCACTCTGGCGCTCTCAGGTGCCCGGCCTGGTCCAGGATGTGGACTTGCTAATATCGGTGGGTGGCGACGGTACATTTCTTGATGCCTCACATGCTCTGCGCAATGTGCCAATTCTCGGCGTTAATTCAGCTACATCCTCCAGTTTTGGTCACTTTTGCATGGCCAGTAAAAGCAATTTTGTCGATGTGCTGGAGTCCATACTCAGTGGTGCTATCGAGCCCATCGATGTTTTGCGGCTGGAACTGGCTATTGATGGTATTGCCGTAGAGGAGCTGGTTTTAAATGAGGCATTGATTGCCCACAGCTCACCTGCTGCCACCAGTCGATATTTTTTAGAAGTTAATGGCAAAAAAGAAGAACATCGCTCTTCTGGTCTTTGGGTCAGTACGCCAGCTGGCTCTACAGGCTCGATACGCTCAGCAGGTGGACGTGTCGCTAAAATCGACAGTCGCAATTATGAGTTTATGGTGCGTGAACCTTATATGCGGCCCCACGAAAAGTTTGAAGTATTAAATGGTCTTGTTGATGACAAACAAGAAATGAAGATTACTTCGCAGATGCGTACCGGTGAAATATATATAGACGGACCACATATTATATATCCGCTAGGATTGGGCGAGGAATTAACGATAAAAGCCAGTGAAAATAACCTGAGAGCTTTTATAGATGCTAACGTCAATGATATCTTTGCCCATAGCAATTGATTTGAGGAACTATGACAGTCGACGATAAGAAAGATACTTTGACTGTGTCCGACAAGGCCGCTGTCCTTGTCGCCAAACTAACAGCTACGACTATCCGCAGACTGGGACTGGGTCTTGGTAGTAATTTGCCCGGTCGCATCGCGCGCAAACTATCACCTTCTGTTTTGAGTCATTTGTCTGCTCAAACTGCCCGCGGTGTGCTGGCTGTTACCGGTACCAATGGTAAGAGCACTACCAGTGGTATTTTATCCTCGATTTTGCGTATGGCTGGTTTTACTTTTGCCCACAATCGTCAGGGGGCCAATCTAGTCACAGGTATTACTGCCTCTCTGGTAGAGTCTGCTGACTGGCTCGATGGTATCAAATCGGATCTATGTCTATTTGAAATCGACGAAGCTGCACTGCCAGTGGTAGCAAAGGAAGTCAAAATTGGTGTGGTGCTTGTCACCAACCTGTTTAGAGACCAGTTAGATCGCTTTGGCGAGCTTGATACCACAGCCCGTCTCATTTCAAATGGCATTATGATCAATCACAGTCAGGCTATTTTAAATGCTGATGATCCCAATGTCAGCCAGCTTGTGCCTGATACATCGCGTTTGTTTTATGGTATCGAGACACTCAAAGATGTGGCTGTTACTTCCAAAAATATGGAGCTAGCTTATTGCAGTAAGTGCAATGCCGAAGTCTCATATCATCAGATATTTTACGGACAGCTCGGTCACTGGTATTGTGCCCAATGCAGTAATAGCAGACCGGTACCACATATAGTCGCTCGTGATGTCGAAGTCTTTGGCACAAGCTCACGCTTTAAACTTGGTATTGGTCACACAGAAGAAGACTGTGTTATTCCTTTGCCGGGACTTTTTAATGTCTACAATGCTCTGGCTGCCGCCGCCGCCGCCCATCAGCTAGGGGTGAGCAATCAAGCGATTCGCTCCGGTCTAAAAGAATACTCCACACTCTTTGGTCGCTCCGAAAAGCTCATTATTGAAGGCAAATCAGTAATTGTACAGCTGATAAAAAATCCTGCTGGTGCCACACAAGCAATAAGCTCCTGCGTACTGGATAAAAAGGCGCGTTTGCTCATTGCTATCAATGACAATCTGGCCGATGGACGCGACGTATCCTGGCTCTGGGACGCCGACTTTGAGCTTTTAGCCGCCTCTGGTCTGACTGGCGAAGTAACAGTTAGTGGGCTCAGAGCCGAAGACATGGCTGTGAGAATGAAATACGCTGGCTATCCCGAAGCCAAAATCACTTGCATACCAAAGCTGGCAAGTGCTCTCAGGCACTGTCTCAACGAGCTAAAAGACGACGAGACACTGTGGCTTATGCCTACCTATACTAATTTGCTCGATTTGCAAAAATTGCTCAAATCAATGGGCGTCTCAATGTCCTGCACATAAGTCAAAAATCAGGGCGGGGGAGCACCCATCATGATTTCCATCTCGTCTCTAGCAGATTTAAAACCAGTGGGCTCTATAAACATCTGGTCATCGATTTTGGCTGGATCGGCTTTATTGGTATTGAGCATTTGCTGCAGGCGGTAGCCACTTGTTTTTGTGGCTTTGTCAGTGATGCTCTCACATATCTGTAAACGCACAGGAAATCCTAAACCTGGCGGACAATCGGTCAGTTTGGCGCAGGCGATTTCCATTGATTTGGGCAAAGCCAGTCCTTTGGTGGCATAAATCAAGACCCTTGGTCTTTTAGCGCCTTTATTATTGATGTGATAGCTCAAATACTCATCGCATTCAAAGCCAGCTATGGTGCGCTTACCCTGTTTGACAATCGCTTCTTTGATGCCCTTTTTTATGTCTTTTTGAGTCAGTGATCTTATTGAGATACGGCTTGCTAGATTGTCTATGGACTCTGTGTATTTGAGCTTGGCGTCCATGTTGTACATGGTCACGTCTTTAAAGGGCGCTTTGACATAGAGTCTTATATCCATAGCATCCATGCGGAAATTATGGGGCGTGACATAACAAGTCAGACTGCCATAGCGAGATGAACTCTGCTTGCAAATCCAGCCTGCCTCAGTGGCGGCATGCGCTGGATTAACTGCACTGAACAAAACAAGTGTCGCTATTGACCACCAGTAAGTTTTGGACATTTTACTGGTAGGTAACACTCTGGAAGACTTGCTCTGGATTGGCTGGATCATTAACCAGGATAGCTATTTGCTGAGGTGTTATGGCCAGAGGTATCTGGAAGACCAGTGTTTGAATCTGGGGTTTTTCGGGCTCGAGAACGAGCTGGTCTGGCAGTCCAGTGGCAGCACCCGATTGAATGTTGGCATTGGTGGCATCTACATCAATGTCTGAAACTTGCTGATTGGTCTGGTTGACCAGGTGCACAGCCGCATAATTGGGCACTGTGACGTTTGCTTTGGCGTGGCTTATGACCTGGTAGCGCACCACAAAATAATAAAAACCCTGAGGTGGCACTTTTGATGGTTTAGCTTCCAGTCCCACAAATTCTTTGGCTTTTACCCCAATAAATTGATATTCCATATCGCCCAGCAAAAATGGCTGAGTAAATGGCATTGGAGTAGTGCCTGGATTGCCACCCTGTACAGCTGGCACCGTAGAAAAGGACCGCTCTGGTTTTTGTGGAGGCTGGTCCGGCTGAAGTGGCTGCATCTCACGCACAGGAAGCTTGGAGCTAGCATTAGCCGGGTCCGAGGCATTGCTGCAGCCGCTCAAAAAGATGGCAGCGACCAAGGGGATGGCGACTAGTGATGCCTTGTGCATGGGGAATCCTCAATTGTGTAAGGTAAAGCAATTAAAGAAAGTGAGTTTAGCATCTCTAATGGCTATCTATTAGTGGTGCATTGTTTATCTAAAGAGCAAAAACCCTTAAAAATCCCGGAAAAGCCAATAGATTGTTAAACTAACAGCATTACCAGTATGGACTACAGTGAAGACCAGTCAGCAAATTTGGGCACTGCTTATGCAGGAGTGGCAACTCAGTTATGCCTGAAAACGAGCTAAATCTAGACCAGAATAATCCAGAGCAAAAGCTTAGTGGTGAAATCCTGGAGCGCTGGGAAATCCTCGAGCGTATTGGCGAAGGTGGCATGAGTGAGGTCTACCGCGCCCGTCATGTGATTATGAATAAGCTCGGTGCAGTCAAGTTTTTAAAAGCCGATCTCTCTGACGATAGAGCTGCTGTTTTGAGATTTCAGCAAGAAGCTATGGCTTCGGCCAGTCTTGGTCATAGCAATATTGTCCAGGTCTATGACTGTGGTCTTTCTGACAAAGGTTTTTATATCATCCTGGAATTTTTAGAAGGGGTAAGCCTGGCTGATATCCTCGATGATCGCGCGGCAAAATCTGAGGATGGTCGAGGCAAGATGACCGTCGAAGAAGCTCTGCCTATATTTTTGGCTGTCTGTGATGGTCTTGAGCATGCCCACGAAAAAGGCATTGTGCACCGTGACATGAAGCCCAGCAATATCATGTTGGTGGACAAGTTTAAAAATGGCGAGAAAGTCAGTACAGAGGTCAAGCTCGTCGACTTTGGTATCGCCAAAATCGTCCAAAGTGCCAGTGGTGGTCGCGATGTCCACTCACTTACCCGTACCGGTGAGGTCTTTGGTTCGCCGCTATATATGAGTCCCGAGCAGTGTATGGGTAAGCCACTGGATGGACGAGCCGATCTTTATTCGGTGGGCTGTCTCATTTATGAGACCCTGACCGGGCGCAAAGCAATCAGTGGTAGTAATCCTACAGATACAATGATGCGCCATGTCCAGGACGTGCCTGAGCTAGTGGGCTTGACTCAGTTAGATCATCCCCACGCTGAGAGACTCAAAGCCATCGTGGCCAAATGTCTAGAAAAATCTCCCGACAATCGCTTTAGTGATATGCGTCAGTTGTACGATGCTTTGCGTGAATTAGACGATGAACCAGTGGCTAAATTAGCAAGCCGAAAGCCAGTTGCAAAAGCTAAATCTGGCACCAGAAGTGGTGCGGCAAATAACAAGCCGCCTAAAAATACATTTTTGCTTATTACCTCACTCACTGCCCTTGGTTTGCTTTTGGCATTGACAATGGGTCTTGCCATTTACAGTTTGTGGCCGGTCAGTAAAATAAATGAGCGTGCTCTAGATTTAAAAACGCCATTGCCACCCTTGACCTGGTCATTTCCTGTCAAAAGTGAGTCTGCGCAAGAGCAGGAATTTAAAATCCGCATGATGAGCACAGCTAATGTCATCACCAGATCAAAGGACTGGCAAAAAAATGGCGGACTGAAGCGACTGGTGCAGGCTTATATTGATGCCGGCTATTTCCTGGCTAATCAGCGCCGTTATCAAAAGGCCGGTACCTTTTTTGATGATGCTCTAGCGGTCTTAAGTGAGACTGATGAGCCTTATGCTCTCGAGAGTACTCCTGAATATAAATACAGCGGCAACTGTAACGACAAAGTGAGAGCTGCTACTGGAGAAGCCTATTGTTATCACGCCCAGGGCGGTGGCGTGTTATTGCCTGATGATGGTCTCCCGGACGAAAGCGATGAACTCAAAGGCGAACGGGATCTGGAAGCTGTCCTGACTAGTAGCAAAATAAAAGAAGGGGCTTCTCATGAGGCCTTATTGCAGGCCTACAAAGTATTTGCCACTTTGCTTGAGACCCATAAAAACTATAGTGGCTCATACAGCAAACTCCTTGAGGGTGTGGCGGTCTTGCCTCCCATCAAAACTGGCAAGGACAATCTTGAGCGCGGCTATTATGTCGCACATCTAGCTGAGTTAGCTCGTATTACCGAAGACGAGAATGCAGCCGAAAGGCACTATGAGGCAGCCATTGGCTTGCTTAAAAAGGGACTGTGCGAGGATCATCAATTGTTGGCTGACCTTTTGATGCGCTCCGGTTTAAATTTTATGGCTCAAGACGATAATGCTGATAAATATCCCAAAGCCCACAGTGCCTTTATGCAGGCTTATAATCTATATGGCACGCTAAGGCCAGCTGAGGGTAAACAAGTCGAAAAAGTGAGACAGTTGAAGTTAGCTTGTCTGAGTGGCGCCTACGAAGCAATAAAGCATTATGATTGGATTGGTTCGATTGTGTTTCGTCTGCAAAATGGTATCTAGGTAGTAGTAATTAATCGGGAAGAAATAATGGCTACAGGCAAAGACAAAAAGAGATCCACGAGCGACGCACTCTTTACTGCTCAAAAGGATAACTTTGTAGGCAATGTCCTGGGTAATTTTGAAGTCGAAGAAAAGGTGGCAGAAGGCTCATTGAGCACTGTCTACCGGGCAATCGATGTAAATACTCGTCAGACCATGGCACTAAAAGTGGTGCATAAGCACCTGATGAGCAGTGTCAAAAATTACAAAAAATTGGAGCAAAAGATACGCTCCATTATGGCTCTCAGCGACCAGCATATCCTCTCTTACAAAGATGTCTTTTTTGTAGACGGACGAGTTGTGCTGGTGGTCAAGCCTCTGATATTTGAGAGTCTTGAGGACTTACTTTCCAAAACCGGTCACCTCGGACCAGAACGTGCTGTTGGTATTTTTATCCAGGTCTGCCTTGCTCTTGAGGCAGCTATGGCTTCAAATATTACTCACCGCGACATCAAACCAAGCAATATCCTTATTCTCGACAACCAAAAGTTTTCAGATGACGTAATGGTCTCAGACTTTGGCATGGCTAAGCTTATCGCCGAAGAATCAAGCGAAGGTAAGTCTGATCAGTATATGACTCGCACCAGAGAGTCCTTTGGCAGTCCTCTTTATCTCAGTCCTGAACAATGCTCGGGTAAAAAAGTCGATAACCGTTCGGACATTTATGCTCTGGGCTGTGTTATGTACGAAGCTCTTACCGGAAAGCCGCCCTTTGTTGGTAAGAACGTGCTTGAGACTGCTTACAAGCACATGAATGACATTCCTCGCTCGCTCAATTTAGACTCATCCCTTGAACCAGCTGCCTCTCGTTTTGAAGAAGTTGTGGGTAAATGTCTGGCTAAAGATCCCGATAGCCGCTATCAGACACCCGAAGAACTGCGCAATGACCTGGAACTTCTCATGGCAGCGTCCGATACCGAATGGAATAATTCGGCTTGTGTCTACCGCGAGAGTCAGGTAAAAAAAGGCAAGCAGGGTTTTGGACCCGGTCGTGGTCTGTCGATAGAAGCCATGATCTGGAGTGGTGCCATAGTCATCTTTGCTGGCATCATTGGCTTCTGGTCCTGGTTTATCTTAAAGCCAGACTCGGCAAAAAAATATCCTGCTTTTGACAGTGACAATCTCTGGGTTGTAAGCACGCAGATAAAACCTACGCCAGTAGATGATTTTGGCAACAAAGAAGAATCTGACAAACTGACTTTGCAAAATATCGAACGTGATATGGGCACCAATTGTCGTGAGTATGCCGATGCCTTGCTTGTCTTGGTGCAATTGTATTTTGATTGCAAGCACTGGACTGATGCTGAGCAATACAGTAAAAAACTGACTACAGTAACCGAAAAACTAGAAAAAGATGGTCAGGAAGGACCAGGTCCACTCTCTGAATGTTTGCGTATGGTGGCCTATGCTGGCTTTTGTAGCGGTAATTACAAAGACGCAACGGCCGCTGCTGAGAGGTCGGTGGAGCTTGCCAGTGGCAAAGAAACATTGAACGTTTCGACGATGCAATGTCTGCGCATCCTCGGTGATATTTATTCGCGTCAAAGAAATCTGCGTAAATGTCTTGAGGTCTACAACAAGTTTTATGCACTCTCAGATCAAGACAAAGAGCAGCATCCCACTGTCTACTGGGAAGCTACTTCAAAATTTGCCGATGTATACAGACGTCTTGGTGACTTGAACGAGGCCGATCGTTATTACAAGATGGGCATAGAGTGGTGGCGTTCTCACGGTATGCCAGACAATAGCTGGGCGGCAAGAGCCCTCTATGGTCATGCTCTGACACTCTTTAGTCAAAATAGATATAAAGAGTGCGAAGACGAATTGAAAGAAGCTCTTAATTTGAATAAGCGTCTGCAAAATCAGGACCTGGGGCTACTTGGTGCTACTCGTAAGCTCTATTTAGAGACCCTCTGGAAGACCAATCCAATGGGAGCCATCTCTGCTCAGATGACTGACTTTGATAAAGACACCAAGCATAAGTAGTCTCGCGATTTAGGTCGTAAAAATTAAAACGTCAGAAAAGGCACTCTTTTCTGACGTTTTTGTTTTATCTATGAGCACCCCAAAAGGGGCTTACTTGGCTCTTACTTGCTTGAGCTTGATGAGCCGTTTTTAGCTAGCTTGGACATGGCATCTTGAGCAATCTTGCTATCTGGCTTGATTTCCAGAGCCTTTTTGTACTCAGCGAGGGCGGATTCTGTCTGTCCTTGCTTTTCTAAAAATTGAGCATATTCAACATGGGCGGTAACGTCTCTGGGGGCATATTTAATTGCTGACTTAAATTCGTTCTCAGCCTGTTTGTTGTCACCACTGGCTGCCAGAGCTGTTGCCAGACGGCGGCGGGCAGGACTAAATTGAGGATTATTTTTGAGTGCTTTGCGCTGATTTTCGATGGCGCCTTTATAGTCGCCTTGCTTCTCTAGCATCCAGCCCAGACCACTGAGTGCATTAGGATGACCAGGGACGAGTTTGAGAGCGTCTTTAAATGCTTGAGCTGCTTGTTGACTATCACCAGATTCGGCAAAGATATTACCGAGGTTGATAAACGCTTCGGGGATACGCTTATCCATGGTTATAGCTTTTTGTTCAGCTTCGATTGCTTGCGGGTATTTGCTTTGCTGGGCATATAGCACACCGACATTGACAAAAGGTGAGGGATCTTTGGGATTGATTTCACTGGCTTTTTTGTAGGCAGCGATGGCTTCGTCTACTCTTTGGGCTTGGGTATAAGCAAAGCCCAGGTCCATATGAGAGCGGAAGCTCGTGGGCTTAAGTCGGCAAGCTTCTTGAAACTCAGGAAGGGCCTCATCTATTTTGTTTTTATTGGCCAAAATTTGACCGAGAATTACGTGGGGCAAAAAGTCTTTGCTATCCAGTTTGATGGCAGTCTTGCATTCCAGAATTGCTGTTTCATAGTCTTCCTGGGCAGCCAGTACAGCACCCAGTCTCTGGTGCGCTTTGGCATTGTTTGGCTCCAGTCTGATTACTTCTCTAAACTGAGAAGCTGCTTCTTTGAGATTCATGCGAGCATAGCTTGCTTCGGCTTTTTTCATAGCGTCGCTGACATCCTGAGCCTGGGCTGGCAGCAACATTGCCGACAGTGTCAACAGGGCAAAGCTAGCGAGAGGCAAGGACTTGAGTGTTTGGCTTTTGAAGTACATTGAGGTCAATCTCCTGGAATTTTATTAAAAGCGAGTGAAAGTTTTTAGTAGGCGGCAGCACTGGTGCTGGTGGCACCCTTTACGATGTCTACGCCAGCTGATGTACCAAGTCTGGTGGCACCGGCGTCAATTAGTGCTTTGGCTTTGGCATAGTCTCTGATACCGGCACTGGCTTTGATACCAAGTTTGGCAGTGCCAATTGCTTTTTTGATTAGCTCAATATCGTTTACTGTGGCACCGGCACCGTCTTTAACAAAGCCAGTGCTGGTCTTGACTGTGGCCGCTCCAGCTTTGACACAGCATTCGGTTGCCTGTACTTTTTCGTCATCGGAGAGCAAATCACATTCGATGATTACTTTGACAGGAGCTTCTTTTGCCGCTTTAACGACAGCTTTGATTTCTTCAGTGACATAATCGAGTTCACCGTTTTTGAGAGCACCGACATTTATAACCATGTCGATTTCTTCTGCTCCTTCGGCGACTGCTTTCTGGGTCTCAGCAATTTTGATATCAGTTAAATTGGCACCAAGAGGAAAACCAATCACAGTGGCCACAGCTACTTTGGTGGAAGAAAGCTCTTTTACTGCCTGTCTGACATGGCAGGGATTGACGCAAACAGCATAAAATTTGTTTTCTGCTGCTTCTTGACAAAGCTTGGTGATTTGCGCCTTTGTGGCCTGAGGGCTCAATAGAGTATGGTCGATATATTGAGCTATGTCGATTTGCTTGGACACTTCATTCCACCTTTATGCCAGTACTCAGTAAAGGCAGGATTATAGATCTAAAGCCCGATGCTTTCCTTATAGCCTTCTACTCTTAAGTTAAAAGCGCACTCCCCGGCTAGTGGAGGTCGATTCCCAGTGAGCAATGTTTTGGTGATAGTCCTGCAGGCTCTTTACTCCCAGAGTACCGGCCTGCAGAGCTGAGATGCCCTGCACTACGGCTTTGGCGCCAGAGACTGTGGTGACCACCGGAGCGTTGTAGTTGATAGCAGCCCGGCGAATGAGTTGGTCATCGTCTCTTGCTGTTCTACCTGATGGGATATTGATAACTAATTGAATTTCACCGTTTTTGATACGGTCCACCAGGTTTGGTCTGCCTTCTGAGACTTTGTTTGTGATTTGAGTAGGGATGCCAGCGTTTTTAATGGCAGTGGCGGTCCCCCTTGTAGCGATAAGCTCAAATCCCATTTGATAGAGACTCTGGGCAATACCAATAATCTCTTGCTTGTGGCTATCGGAGACACTGACAAAGACCCGGCCTTTGGTGGGCAGGCTATGTCCGGCAGCAATTTGAGCTTTGGCAAAAGCCAGACCAAATTGCGAGGCGATGCCCATTACTTCGCCAGTTGAGCGCATCTCTGGTCCCAGGCTGATTTGAGAGCCAGCAAAACGCTTAAATGGAATAACAACAGATTTGACCGAGACATGAGGTGGCAAAAGCCTTGGTGTAATACCAAGCTCTGACAGAGTCTTGCCCACCATCACTGAAGCAGCGATGCGAGCCCATGGCACGCCGGTTGCCTTAGAGACAAATGGTACGGTGCGGGAGGCTCTTGGATTGACTTCCAGGATGTAGAGTTCTTCGCCTTTGAGGGCAAACTGGATATTCATCAAGCCAATCACTTTTAGCTCGGTGGCTAGTTTGGTCACTGCGGTGCGGATTTCTTCTACTATCTTGAAGGGGATAGTCTGGCTTGGCAGCACACAGGTACTATCGCCGGAGTGGATACCAGCTTGTTCGATGTGCTCCATGATGCCCGCTATGACAGTAGCGCGACCGTCTGAAATAGCGTCCACGTCGATTTCTATGGCGTTTTCTAGGAATTGGTCAATCAATACAGCCATGTCTGATGAGGCAAAGCTGTCTTTGATCCAGCGTTCCAAATCGTCCTGGCTGTAGACAATAGACATGGAGCGACCGCCCAGTACATAGCTTGGTCTGACCATCACTGGATAACCCAGACCGGAAGCTTGATCTATGGCTTCTTGTGGGCTTCTCGCTACTGCCCCTTGAGGCTGTTTGAGACCGAGTCTGTTGATTAGCTCACCAAATCTTTCGCGGTCTTCGGCTATGTCGATGGACTCTGGCGATGTGCCCAGTATTTTAAAGCCGCGTGCTTCGAGCCCTTTAGCCAGCTTGAGCGGGGTTTGACCACCGAGTTGGACGATGATACCGTCTGGTTTTTCCAGTTCGGCGATATTGGTCACATCTTCCAGAGTGAGAGGCTCAAAATAGAGCCTGTCTGAGACATCATAGTCAGTGGAGACTGTTTCTGGGTTGGAGTTGATCATCACTGCTTCATAGCCCAGATCGCGCAAGGCGAGGCTGGCATGCACGCAGCAATAGTCAAATTCGATACCCTGGCCAATGCGGTTTGGACCACCACCAAGGATAATTACTCTTGGCTTTGTCGCTGGATACATCTCTGACTCTGACTCATAAGTAGAGTACATATAAGGAGTGTAAGCCTTAAATTCAGCCGAGCAAGTATCAATCATCTTATAGCTCGGTGTTACACCCAGAGCCTTGCGATGCTGGTAGACATCTTCTTCGCTCACACCCAGGAGCCGAGCCAATTGCATGTCACCAAAGCCTTTGCGCTTGAGTGCTCGCAAAAAGCCTTCGTTTAAGTCAGAGACCTTAAAATGACCTTCCTTGATTTCTTCGGAGATTTGATGCAACTCAGCTAGATTGTCGATAAACCAGGGATCTATAGATGATAGTTCGATGATTTCTTGAGCGCTGATGCCAGCTGACAGTGCACCGTATATATCCGTAATGCGGTGATGGCTTGGCACAGATAGACGACGGCGCCATTCCCAAAAGTCTGCTTTATCACGTGGTTTTACTTCAGCAAAACCAGTTAGACCCACTTCCATACCACGCAGGGCCTTTTGCACTGACTCCTGGAAGGTCCTGCCGATGGCCATGACTTCACCAACAGACTTCATTTGTGTGGTGAGGGTGGTGTCGGCACCTTTGAATTTTTCGAAGTTGAAGCGGGGAATTTTGGTGACAACATAGTCTAGTGTTGGCTCAAAAGAAGCTTTTGTCTCGCGAGTAATGTCGTTGCTTATTTCGTCAAGAGTTAGACCAATTGCCAGTTTGGCTGCTATTTTGGCAATCGGGTAGCCCGTTGCTTTGCTGGCCAGAGCAGACGAGCGCGAGACTCTGGGGTTCATTTCGATGACAACAATGCGTCCGTCTGTGGGGTTGATGCCAAACTGGATATTGGATCCACCTGTCTCCACACCAATAGCTCTAATTACAAGCAGGGCAGCATCTCTCAATTTTTGATAGTCGCGGTCTGTGACTGTCTGCAATGGCGCTACTGTGATTGAGTCTCCAGTATGCACACCCATTGGGTCAAAGTTTTCGATGGAGCAGATTATAAGGGCATTATCGAGCTTGTCGCGCATCACTTCCAGTTCGAGTTCTTTCCAGCCCAGCACACTTTCTTCCAAGAGAATTTCGCTGACTGGACTGGCTGCCAGACCGGAGTTTGCTATATCATCGAGCTCTTCCTGGTTGTAGGCGATGCCACCGCCAGCGCCACCAAGGGTAAAGGCTGGACGGATGATAATCGGAAAACCGATGCGCTGGCCAATTTCTCTTGCTTCAGAGCTGTTGCGGGCAATGCCACTGTTTGGCACATAAAGACCGATTTCGAGCATCTTGTCTTTAAACAGCTCTCTGTCTTCGGCCAGTTTGATTGCTTCTAGCTTGGCACCAATTAACTCCACGTCAAATTCAGCCAGTACTCCACTTTCGGCTAACTCAACAGCCACGTTTAGACTGGTTTGACCACCCATGGTTGGCAAAAGTGCCTGGGGTCTTTCTATTGCAATTACTTCTCTGACTACCTGGGCAGTCACTGGCTCGATATAAGTACGGTCAGCAACTTCCGGGTCGGTCATGATGGTGGCCGGGTTGCTATTGACCAGGATTACTTCGTAACCCTCATCTTTGAGCGCCTTACAGGCCTGGGTACCAGAATAGTCAAACTCGCAAGCCTGTCCGATTGTAATTGGACCAGCGCCAAGGACGAGGATTTTTTGAATATCGGTTCTTTTAGGCATTTAGGCTCCCGGGATTGATGCGTTTTTTTGAATTTGAGAATTTAGGAAATAAATGAAGTTGACACGTTTTAAAGGTATTGGCATGTTGGTACATAGCTAGCAGCAAATGTCTTTACTAAGCCTAACGACCGGGGGGCCAGATGTCGTTAAGTTCGTCTTCGTTTGGCAAAAAATTAGCAATTGGCGGGAATTCTTTGCATAAATCATTTAAAACAATCCTCACGGGGATTGCAGCACTTGGTCTGACGCTTGCTGTTAGTGCTCCGGTCTCAGCTGAGGTCGAGCGCCTTGATGAACCCAGACTGGTGGGGCATGACTATCTGCCCGAATTACCAGTGTCAGTCTGGCAAGATCAAGAAAAACCGGCTAAGGGCGTAGTGGTGGCTGTCCATGGCCTGGTCATGCATGGTCGCGTCTACGACGTCATGGCTCGCAAGCTAGCTGCTCAAGGTTTTATCGTCCTTGCTCCTGACCTGCGCGGATATGGACGCTGGCAAACAGATGTCCAGGACGAGAGCAAGGCCGGCAAAGAAGACGGCAAAGTGCAGTACCACAAGAGTCTGGAAGACCTGAAGGGACTGGTTGCTGCGGTATCTGTCAAATATCCCAATTTACCTTTGTTTTTGGTCGGTGAGAGCCTGGGTGCTGGACTATCAATCCGTGTCGCCGAAGCCCTGCCTGAATCTGTCAGCGGCCTTGTGCTATCCAGCCCCGCCATCAAAAGACGCATGTATCTTGAGCCCGAGATGGTTGTACAAGCTGCCTCTCTAGTGACAAATCCAATGCGTCAGGTAGACCTCGTACCTTATATTAAGAAATTTGCATCTGAAGATCCGCGCATTGTTGAAGAAGCTATTAACGACCCTTATGTGCGCAAACATCTCAACTTGAGTGAACTGATGGGCACAGCCAGCATCATCCGCGGCAATATTAGCCATGCTCATGGTGTGCCGGCATCAGTGCCAGTACTGGTAATCCAGGGTGATAAGGACAAAATGCTGCGCAGTGACGCTGTTACGCTTTTGCTTTCACGGTTGCGCACCAAAGATCGCACTGTGCGCTGGTTGCCAGGTAAGGGACATGTGTTGATTGAGACTGCCCATATTGAGCCATCCACAATGTCTACAATTTCTTCCTGGCTTGACGACCATCTGATGACACCCACCAGAGAGACTTATACCGAAGGATTGGTGTCAAGTGGTCCTGGTCGCACCCTGGATGTTTATCAACCCTAGGCTGGATAAAGGCTCAGAGAATTTACTGCGAATTTCTCTTTGTCAATCAAGCTGTTTTAGACTGCTTAGATATTGCTCTTTATAGCCCACATAGTTTTGCCAGCCAATCTGGATCATTTCACGGTCCCGGTCAGTCACCTGTCTTACAACTTTGCCTGGCACACCCATAACAAGAGAGCCTGGTGGTATTTGCGTGCCTGGAGCGACAAGGCTGCCAGCGGCAACAACGCTATGGGAGCCTATCAGGGCGCCATCGAGGATGATGGTACCCATAGCAATGAGACAGTCTGATTCGATTGTTGCTCCGTGCAAAATGGCGCCATGTCCTACTGTCACTCTCTCGTGGACAATCATCGGATGGGTGTTAGTGACATGCATGACACAGCTGTCCTGGATGTTTGAGCCGCGTCCGACAAAAATTCGATTGATATCGCCCCTGACTACACAGTTAAACCAGATTGACGCTTCGTCCTCGATTTCCACTTCGCCGATTACCACTGCATTGGGCGCAATGTAGGCTGATTTGGCTATCTTGGGCGCTTTTTTCTCAAATTCAAATATCATATTTGCTCCTGCTGGACCGGTCATGGTAGCACCTGCAAATATCCACCAGTACCAATGTCAAGCTGATATTATCTTTTGGGTAGCATTTTACCTGTTCCGAAAAAAATCTTCGGAAGCATTACGGGGAGATTTTTATGCCTGTTTTTGAACAGCCGATGCGCAAACTTTTGGGAACCCTGTCTACGACTATTACCTGGCTCAACGAAAAAGGTACAGTGGATGTTTCGTCGGTGCCTGACGATCATCTCGAAGCAATTAAACAATTAGAACGCATTGGCGTTGTGCACAAGCGTAACAACCGTAGTTACGAGCTGCAAAAGATTCGCCTCAAAAAGCTGCTTGGCAATCTTGGTATTGAGAGCCTGGCTGAGCCTGAATATGTGGGAGCAATTGCCACACAGACTTTGCCTGCTGATATCGTGCTCAAAGAGGCAGCGGTACCCGAGCTTAACTAATTGGATATATACCAACGCAGTCTCAAGTCCCTGGAGTGGGAAAGACTGGTATTGGCTTTAGCGGGTCTGGCTGAGACCTCATCCGGACGCCAAAGACTTGTCATACTTTTGCCGGAAGCAGCTCCCGGTGAGCTTTTGCTTGCCAATTTGCTTTTGGATCAGACCAAAGAAGCCCTTGACCTGATTAATGCCCGTGCTTATCCGAGTCTGGCTGGTCTGGAAATATCTACAGATACTTTGAGTGTGCTCTCTCTGGGTGGTGCGCTCTCAATTCACGAGCTTTTAGCAGTCTTTAAATTACTGCGCATTTCGCGTACCGTTAAAAACAGTCTTGCTCTGCTTGATAAAACAAGCTTTCCTTGTTTGCATCCATTTGCAGCACGTTTTGTAGCACTACCGCATCTGGAGCGCGATCTTAGTGATGCTTTGGAATTGGACGGCACAGTTAAAGATGAAGCCAGCCCAGTACTGAGACGTCTGCGCCGCGAGGCGCGAGAGCTTGGTGTCAAAGTCAAAGAAGAATTGAAGCGTATTATCAATAATCTCTCTGGCTCAAAGGCACTGCAAGAAGATCTTTATACAATGCGCAATGGCCGCTTTGTTTTGCCAGTCAATGCCAACCAACGCTATCAAGTCGATGGTATCGTCCATGATGCTTCTCATACCGGTCTGACTATATTTGTTGAGCCATTACCGGTGATGGAGCTGAGCAATCAAATCCGCATCAAAGAAGCCGAAATTGAAAGCGAAATTGAACGAATTTTGCTGGTTTTGACAGAGTCCCTCCGTCCTCATGCTGATGCACTCAAAGATAGCCTGGAAGCGGCTATTGAGCTTGATTGTATCTTTGCCAGAGCGCGCCTTGCTCGCATCATGGATGGTGAGCGTCCTGAGCTAGCGGCTGAGCCTACTATCGATCTTAAATCAGCTAAGCATCCACTTTTGCTCTTACAAAACCAAACAGAAGGCAAAAAGCGACCAGTGATCGCCAACAGTGTCACCATTGCTGGTGGCGCATCTAGTGCCCGTTCGCTGGTTATCACCGGTCCCAATACCGGGGGCAAGACTGTCTTACTTAAGTTAATTGGACTTTGCGCTTTGATGGTGCGCTGTGGTCTTTTGCCTCCTGTTGCTAGAGGCTCCAGTATCAGTCTCTTTGAAGTCAGTGCTGATATCGGTGATGATCAATCAATTGCCGAGAGTCTTTCTACTTTTTCTTCGCACATCAAAAATATCGTGGACATTTTAAATGGCGCGACCAGTAAGAGTCTTGTTTTGCTGGATGAAGTTGGCGCTGGTACCGATCCTAAAGAAGGTGCTGCACTCTCGCAAGCAATCTTAGAAGACCTGGCTCATAAAGGGGCTTGTGTGGTGGCTACCACTCACCTTGGTGAGCTAAAGACACTTGCTTATACCAATCAGTCTTTTATCAACGGCAGCTTTGAATTTGATATGGACGAGCTAAGTCCTACTTATAAGTTGAGACTGGGTGTGCCTGGTAGCTCAAAAGCCACCGAGGTAGCTACTCGTCTGGGTCTGGATAAAACTGTCATAGTCAGAGCCAGTGAGCTTGCCAGTGCCAGTAAAAATATGCTCGATGATGTAGTCGCTAGCCTTACAGCAAAACTAGCTGAGGTCAGTACTCTTGAGGAGCAACTGTCATCAGAAAAGGCCTTAATCGAAAAACTCAAGGGCGAGTTTGAAAAAGATAAAGCCGAACTCAAAACCAAAAGAGATGCAATCCTTGCTGAGCAAAAAGCTGAATTGCAAAAAGAATATGGTGCTGCCCGAGATCTAATTAAAGAGACTGTGGCTGCTCTGCAAAAAGAGCCAGGTTTAAAAAAGGCCGAAGTGGCAAGACGCCAGCTTGAGGAGCTAAGACAGGATCTGGCCTGGGACAAGCCGCTCAAGAGCCAAACCAAAGCCAAAGAAGAACTCTGGACTGTAGGCATGAAAGTGCGCGTGCAGGCTCTTAACAGACTGGGCGAAGTGCAGGAAGTATTAAAAGACTCTCGCGGCAAAGTCGAAGGACTGATGGTGCAGATGGGTGTACTCAAAATTAAAGTTAAGCCTGACGAGCTAGATTTGCTCGGGGGCGACGATAAGTCACAGTACAAGGCACACAAACGTAAAAAAGAGCGGGTTGTCTATAACTTTGCCAGTACAGAAGGCACTTCGGTCTTTGTGCGCTCTCAGGCTAATACCTTGGACTTACGTGGCAAGCGGGTGGATGAAGCCATGGGCCTACTGGAAGGCTTTGTCGACAGCTGCGTACTTGGTCGCATCAGTCCTTTTATGGTGATCCATGGGCATGGCACTGGCGCACTCAAATCAGTAGTGCGCGAATTTTTGAGCGGCAATCGTTATCCTATAGAGTTTAGACCTGGTGAAACTTATGAAGGTGGCGACGGCGTATCTGTGGTTGAGCTAAAGAATTAGCGGAAAAATTTGTTAAAAATGGTTCTGGTCTGTCCAAAAACTTTGGCAGCAGGATATAACCGCTGGTACCGCCTTGAAGTCAAAATTGGCTCCCTGAGATCACCCAGAAACAACGATTAAAAGCTCCTCTTGGCAAGCTGTATACGTAGTTTCCCCAGTTTCAAAGGATCCATTTACTGGAATAAATTAATGAAAGGCGTTTGGCATATATAAGAGTGATTGAGGAAACAGGTAATGGCAGTACCAGATAAACCGGAAAAAGCACCAGAAGCGGCGCCAAATCCAGCTACCAGCAAGCGCTCGGATCTTTTTGAAGATGCCATGGGCTCGGATAAGAAGCTCAATGGAGCCACCGGCCCACAACAGCCGGTCAATGGTGATAAGGGTACCGTTGCGCCAGCCAGAGCTGCCGGCGATATCAATACGCCCAAACCGCCAGAAGTTGCCAACGCTCCGGTAGCGGCCAAAGCGCCTGAAGCTGCCAAAGCTCCGGAAGCAAAAGCTCCAGATGCCAAAGCCCCAGATGCTAAAGCTCCTGAAGTTAAGGGTGCTGAAGCGCCCAGAACTGCTAATCCTACTGATGCGGCTCAACCACCAAAGGCTGCCGATAAGCCAAAGCCAGAAGACGTACTTAAAAACGTCAATCGCATCCTTGATACTGAAATCCCGGCGCTCAACAAAGCCGGTCAGTTAGACAAAGCCAAAGAAGCCTACGAAAGAGCGATTAAGGAAGCTGAAAAGGTCAGCAAAGAAGATATTGATAAGGCTAAGCAAGATTTGCTTGAAGTGCGCAAAAAGATGCTCACCGAAAAAAATCCTGAAGAAAAGTCAAGCTCAAACAACAAGAACTCGATTTGTTCAGTCTTTCCAGAGTCAAAGATGCCGCTTACGGCAATATGGCGCTATGGTATTTCCGTCAGGGCAAAGTTGATGAAGGCACCACTAAGCTCTTCCAGGCTGCTGGTGTTGACGAAGAGACAGCACGCAAACATAACAAACTGACGCCTGCTGATATGGACGCACTGGGTGCCAAAATTCCTGACGTCACCAAGGTCACTATCTTTGATGATATGTACTTCCAGCGTCAGATGGTGAGACTGCGTGATGAGAGCAAAATCGCTGTCCCAGAGAGCTATTTCAACCTAAATAAGTATGTCCACGCCAAAACAGTAGAAGCTGACACTGCCGCTATGATGGCACCACCTGCTGCCGCTACCACCGACCGTGCTCCAGTAGCTCCTCCAGTGGTTGCATCAGGACGCCCTGCGGCTGTAACTGATCATGTGCCACCAGCGCCGCATGTGTCCGCCGTCGAGCGCCCTGCGGCTCTACCAGCAGATGCCAATCCCAATCCTAATCCTGTGGTCTCCAGGTTGGCAGAGCCTAGACCAGCAGATGCCAAACCAGCAGATGCTAAACCAGCAGATGCCAAACCAGCAGAACCTAGACCCGGTGAGGCTCCTCGAGTCACCGAAGTGACAAATCCTGCTGACAGACAGGCTGAAGCAAGGGCTGAAATCACAATCGATCCTGCTAAAAATCTAGAATTGGTGACTAAGGCTGCCGGTGTACTTGATACCCTCAAAGCCACCGAAAAGCCCACAGCTATCTCACCAGAGCATCGTAAATCAGTCGAAGATGCCATAAAAGCATTTCAACAAGAAAAAGCATTTCATGATCAAGAGGCTCAAAAAGCCACAGTTGCTCTCTCTAATACGCTTGGAGAAAAATCTCCTGCCTTTATAGATGCTGTGGATAAATTCCAGCGCACATCCGATACTCTGGTACAGTCAGGCAAAGTCACTCAAGAACAAGCTCAAGCTCTCGCTAGTTTTGCTCCTGCCAATGCGGCCGAACGCGAGGCTGCTCGTAAGGCACTTCAGGCCACACAACCGGATCTGGTCAATCAATCAGATGAAGTTGCCAAAGTGGGTGGAGACAAGACTGTTGCCGCTCTCGGCTCACTGAGAGCAATCTATGATCACGTAGCCATGAAGGAACTCGCTACTCAACGCGAAAATGTTGTGCATGTCCTCTATGGCACAGAGCTGGTTAGAGTCAATGATATTCCTGCTGCCAAAGCTCAGGCTCAGGCATTCTTTAAAGATATGCCAAAAGATCAAGCCTTGCTTATCCTTAACGGTGATGGTACCGCCCAAAATCCGCCAAATAAAATAGTAGCTGATTTGGTCCGTGCCACAGGCATCGAAGCACCACAGGCACCAGTAGCAGCTGTACCTGGACTGTTACCCATAGGCGATCAATCCAAGCCTCCAGTCGAGAGGGTCAAGGCGCTTGATAATGATCAGCTCAGTTTGATGATTCTTGATGCCAGCAAAGCCGGCGGACGTGGTCTTGAGACTGGTAAAGCAGCTTTTGAAGAGGTTATCGGTAGATTTAGTCGTGACGAGCCACAACAGCGGGCAATAGTTGTAGCAAATCAGGAGATCCTTAAAAAGGATCAGGAGCTGAGAGAGAAGCAGGCTAAAGGCGAGGCCCTCGGTCCTAACGACCGCATCCTCACCAAAGAAGAACGCAGCAAGTTACATTACGATAACCTGAACGCCATTCGCAGCCTCACTGAAGCCAGCGATTTGAGATTTCAGTATGCTTTGTTTTTGGGCGATGCTGCTAGTCGCGCTGCTATCGAGGCTAAAGCCAGAGCTGCTACACCTTATGTACCAGGCTCGATACAAGTGTCCGCTGCCGAAAACATCCCTGGTGGCAATAACCAACTGGCCAGCATGGAGGCTCAAGCGCGCCTGGCCATCCAGGCCAGTGATGCTATGCCAGTCGATTTGATCAATCAAGAAGCTGCTTTAATCAAAAAAAATAAGGGTTATGTTGTCGACGAAAGAACGCTCAACCAGGGACTGGCCATACTCGAAGGTGGCACCATTACTGATGAGGCTGGCAATCAAGGATACCGCTCACCACTGATTAACCGTGGTATCGATCAGCGCGTTCAGCTAGCATTGATGTATCTCGGTAACGACACAATGAACCAGGCCGATCTGCAAGCGACCGGTAGTACTGCCAGTCAGTCTCCTATAGATCGTCTATTTAAGCCAGACAAAGCAGTTGCTTTGCTTGAAGACGCTCAAGCTCAATATGCTCGTTTGCATCCTGGCGAAAAGCTCAACGATCCTGTTATTGCCAGAGCAATTCAAACGGGCAAAGAATTAAGTCCTGAAGTCTTCCAGAAACTGGCTGACCGGGCTGCCGAAAGATACGCCTCACCTAAGGCTGATGGCGTTGCCTTCCTCGGTGCTCTGGCTGGTGAAGCTGGCTCGGTATGGTTGGCTAAAAAGGTCGGCTTGCCAGGCAATATCGCTACTCAAGTCGGTAATGTCGGTGCAGTAACTGGTGCTATCGGTACTCGTACCCTGGCATACAAGGCATTTAGCGGACGCTGGGATAGTCTCGAAAACAACGCCGTCCATGGTGGCGCTGTTGGTCTTGGTTTTGTCGGCTTTAGATATGCTCAAAAGGGCATCATGGGCTCAGATGCTGCCAGCAACGTGATTGCAAGTCGGGCATCGAGATTGACTGATCAAGGTGTAGCGACAAGGCTCGTTGGTGAAGGTGGACTTGGTAGCAAGTTTGCTGAACAAGCCGTGCTAACAGGTCGCACCACTGAAGCGACTGTGGCCAAAGCGATGAAAGAGAAGCCAGATCTCTTTGCTAAACCAGTTAGTCAAATGACCGAAACTGAAGTTTCGCAAATGTACTCAAGCCTTGGTATAAGCACTACCAATCGGATGCAACGTCTGGAGTTATTGCGTGATGGACTCAAAGCTAATCCGATAGGAGATGCTGCCAGACTGGAGCGCATGCAAGCTGGCGGTGCCAAGACTGTGGGCGAGTTTGAAGCTCAGGCTGTAGCGCGCAATCAGCGTCTCGGTGAAATCGCTCTAGACCTGGAAGCAACAGCTTTTAAGGCTGAGAGCCGTGGTTTGATGGGTCGGGTAGCCAGTATGCGCAATCCTGACGCTAAAGTCGAAGATGTATTGAGAGGTTTGCAAAAAGCTGATCCAGTTAAATACACCGATGACGTTGTCAAAGAAAATCTGGCATATCTCAAGGCCAATGGCGTAACCAGTGTCAAAGATTTGCAAGGCCATTATCTGATGAGCAGCCGCGCTGATATTGATGCTCTTATGTCAGCTGCCCAAAAAGAAGGACTGCTCAATAAGTCGCTCCTCAACAGAAAGCCTGAAGAAGCCGATCTGACATCAATCATCAATAAGCTCAAGAAGACAGACGCCGATCCTCAATTGATTGCCCGTATGGAAGCACGTCTGCCCTCACTCAAGCGCATGGAAGTGACTACAGTCTCGGATCTCGCTAGAGCCGGAGAGCGTGCCAGAGCGCTGCAAAGTATGGAAACTCTGTCGACTCAGTATCCCGGTCTTGCCGGTGTCACTAGCGATACCACGTTGCAGACTATAGCCCAGGCTGATGCCAGAGCTTTTGGTGCAACAGGCTCAGCCAGACAAATGGAGCTTGACCGCATCCTCGGTATCAAGCCACCAAAAGTCGAAGGCAGCATACTCAATAACCTATATAGAGACCGCTTCTATAACGTTGGCGATATTGCTGGTCCATGGATTAATGGCGCTCGCAATCGCTTCACCCGCTCTGCCGAAGAAGCAGTGGTGGCACCAAGTCGCCGCAACTGGGGCAAAATCAATGCCGATACCAGCAGTCTTACATCTATTGAGAGATCTGTTGGTCAGGCCAATACTCGCGCTGCTTTTGCCGGAGCTGCTGCTACTTCGCTTATCTACCGTTCTAGCACTGGTGTCTATGATCTGGTCCTGGCTAAAGATGCCACAGGTCAAAAGAGACAGTACGAATATGAGCCCGGCAAATTCAGAGATTACAGTGTCAGTGATGCTCTTATGGAGTCACTCTTGAGCAAAGGTAATTCCATTCCGGAGCGCATCGTTAATGGTGGTGTCCTTTCAGACATATTGCTTGGTGGAGCTGGTTTCTCCATGGTGAGAGGCGGGCTCAAGACTGAAGCAATTCAGTGGGGTGCTTTTGGTTACACAGTCTTTGCTCGCAGCTCGCCTCAAGACGGTAAGGCTATGGAGCAGTTTGATGCAGCCGTAAGCAATATCCGTGCTCCACTGGTGGATCAGCCTGTGCCCAATACCGGTCTGGCTATCGACAATCTCGGTGCCAAGCCATCTCAACCAGCTCAGCCATCCAACAAAGAGGCTGCACCTGCTAAGGCTGCTCCAGCTGTAGCCGCACCAGGGCAACCAGTGACAAGACCGGAAGTTAAAAAAGCTCCTCCTGAGCCAGAAGGTCTCGAGGAGTTTATGCAACAGATGACTGGTCCCTGAGCCCTAACAAATCACATTAAAAGCAGCGGAAAGTGACAGATTCCGCTGCTTTTGCTTTGTTGAGGGGCAAAAATCAAACTCTTACCCGTCTCTTGAAAACCTGCCGGGTTGGCATTTTAAGCCAATTAATCAATTATTTTTGACTGGAAATGTCCAAAAAAGGGAATATTTTGTATAGGTCACATTGTAAGCAATGGACTTAGTACCGGGGATTTTTCTAATGGCTTCTTTAGACGCAACAGACAAAAAAGTGGCAGCACCGGCACCAGTTACTGATGCCAGTCATAAGGCTTCGGCCGAAGCCAACGAAATCCCTAAAAAGGTCGAAGCTGCTAAACCGGCTGATACTACTGAAGCCGCCAAACCTACTGATAAAGCACCAGATAAGCCACAGGATGCAGTATTTAAACCGGCTGTTGAGTCAGTTGGTCATTTGCAGAAAGCCAAAAAGCTATCTGACGAAATAAGCGCTCTAGATAAAGCTCATCCAAATCCTCAAGACAAAATCACAGTGCCTGGACCAAATGGTAATCGTGAGATTACTGTTGATGAGCGTGTCAAAGAACTGAAGAAAGAAGTCCAGACCGAACTTATCGGCTCACTGCGTGCTGCAGACAATATCAATCCACAAGCTCTTGCTGGATTGGTCCGCAATAATACTGAAGAACGCGCTCAGATTGCCGCTCGCTATGGCATTGACCTGGCTGGTGGTAGCACACCGGAGCAGCAAAAAGTATTGATGCAAGAGCGCACCAGGGCGCTTGCCGCAGACCCACAAGCAGCCGCAGACATGACCCGCTTTACAGCACTACAAAAAGAAGCAGAAGCTTATCGTAAAGCCGAAAATCTACCCGCTGCCAGCCGTATGCTCTTTTCGCAGTATCTCTCGGCTGGTTATGCTAATCCCAATCATGGTCTCGACAAAGTCGATGGCAAAATGAAAGTGGATGTTACTGATGTGCAGCTTGCCACCACTCTGGCTATCCAGGCTGGTCGCAATAACGAAATCCGTCAAAGCGATGGCTACAAAGAAACTCTGGCAAGACTGGGCGATAACCTTGGCGATAAAGACAAGGGCGACCTGATGAAAAAAATGTGGTGGAGGCGGAACAACCTGACACCACACCAGAGAAGCGCGAAGAACTATTGCGTCAAGCTGTGGAAACAAGCGATACCATCGGCTTGCGCACATTAGCGGCTCTCAGACACGATAAAGCATTTATGGACCGTCAGCCTCAAGAAGTACAAATGAGACTGGCTAATACCGTAGACAGTGCTGTTGCCGCTCGCCTGGAGTATATGCGCCTTTTAGTGGACAAAGGTCGAGTTGGCGAAGCCGAAGTACTGATGGCTAGAACCAAACTAGAAGATCCAGATAGTGTCGGCACTTTGCGTGATGGCAGGGTTACTTATGCCTCTGCCGCCTGGCAAGAACTCGATAACAAGCTGGTGCGCGGTATATCTACTGGTCCGCAAGACTTCCACAAGTTGCAAGATCTCTACAACGAAAAAGTCAAGAAAGGACAATTTACCAGCGTTAATGACGGACCCTCCGCTGATTATGGCAAAGTGCTAAATAGCATGGATAACCCCAATATTGGTGCTGACAAAGTCCTTGAAGCCATGCAAGCTCTCAACCGCAAACAATCAGAGGAGAGAGTTGCTGCTTCAGCCAGACTGGAGCAAGAAAAACAATCTTTGCAAGAACAAATAAGGACTTTGCCTGAGAAAAAATTTGCCGATGAACTGAGCCGCGATCTGGCCAAAGCCGAGCTTGAAGACAAGCTGAGAGCTGTGGAGCGTTCTAAAGATGATCTCGATAGAGTCGGCAAGCAAGTCTTAGCCGGTGAAGACGCTGATCGCATGTTGCTATCACTGCAGATGCACCTTGGTATGAACGAAAGAGCCTCTGCCCGCGCTGATTTGGAAGCCCTAAAGAAAGAGCATCCGGATCTTTACGCCAAAATACCAGCTGATAAGCAAAAAGAATTAGATGATCTCACCAAAGACATCCCCTGGTATCAAGACTGGAAGCTCTATGCCGTGGCTGGTGCTGCTGTCGTCGGTGCTGTAGTGGGCTTTGGTGTGGCTAGTTGGGCTACTGGTCCTGCTGCTGCTGCCGGCGTAGCTGGATTTCTTGGTGTTGGTGCTACGACTGCTGCTGTGATCACAGGAGCTGGAGCTACGACTCTTGCCATGGCCGCTGGTGGTACTGCTGCCGGTGTCACATACTGGGGCGTTCATAAGACAGCCGATGCCTTCGATTGGAGTCGTCCCGATGAGCGTGCCAATTTTGGTGAAGATTTTAGTAGAGGTGGCACGATTGGTGTTGTGCTAGTTCTATGGCCGCTGGTGCTCTTATATTTAAGGGACTAGGTGCCCTTAATGGCACAGTTGGCGCTGCCGCAGAGCGTACTGTATTGGCTAATTTTGCAGCCAAAGCAGCACAAGTTGGGCGCTTCTTGCCAGCTTCTGCCAGCATGGCTATGACGCAAGAAGCGAGCACTTACTTGCTCAATGAGAAGGAGTTTGATTTAGCTGAAAGCTCTAAAAATGTATTGGTGGGTACGGGTCTGATGGCCGTCTGGGGCGGCAGTAATCTCGGTCAACTCGGTATTATTCGCACACCACTTACATCGGTGGCGGCACATCAAGTGATTGTCGGTGGCATCGAGCACTTTGGTGCTTACCAGGCTGGTAGTGATTATAACGATAGCAATCCTAGCTCAATTCTTGGACCTAGATTTGCTCGTGAAGCTGGTTATACTTGGTCTAATGATGCAGGCAATGGTCTACGTCAGTTTAATTACCGCGTCTTTGGTACGCCAAACGAAGGACCTAGCTTGCAGCGTCTCGATCGTATGGCTCGTCTAATTCCTCAAGTCGATACTGACGCTGCCTATGCCCGTGAACAAAGTATCCTCAATAGTTACGAACCTTTAGGACCAAGCACTAACAAGTAACACTACTTGTATGGTGAGGCTTAAATCGGGTATCTATTTAGAGTACCCCTGAGTCTTTTAATGCCTTATTTATCGGTCGTAATCCCTGCCTACAACGAAGAAAAGCGTCTACCCAAGACGCTTGAATCAGTCTATGCTTATTTGAAGAGCACAGAGTATAGCTTTGAAATTGTAGTAGTAGATGATGGCAGTCATGATGGCACGGTTGACATGGTGCAGGAATTTGCCAAACACTCGGACGAAGGCACAGTTAGACTCGTCTCTTATGCTCCCAATCAGGGTAAGGGCTTTGCCGTGCGTACTGGTATGCTGGCTGCTCGTGGCGATTATTTGCTGATGAACGATGCCGATGGTAGCTCTCCTATCGAAGAGGTCGCAAGGCTCCTGGAAGGGCTCAAGCCTGACAATCGGGTGGTAATTGGCTCGCGTGCTAAAGAGGACCCGACCGCCAAGGTAAACGCCCTTTTTTACCGTAAATATATCGGCAATACTTTTAACTTAATCGTGCAGTCTTTGCTTTTACCCGGTATCCGCGATACACAATGCGGCTTTAAGTTGTTTGAGAGTAAAGCGGCTCAGCACATCTTTAGCGTAGCCAGGCTCAATGGCTATGCTTTTGACGTAGAGCTACTCTATATCGCACGCATCCATGGCTACAAAATCCGCGAAGTGGCCATCAACTGGAATAATGCTGAGGGCTCCAAAGTCAACGTTTTGACAGATTCTCCCCGTATGCTCTTGGAAGTCCTTGGTATTACTATTGGTGCCTGGATTGGCACATATAAAAAACGTCAAATTGCCAAGCGTGTCGATTAATCAGCCTTTAGCGCTGATTGCTTTTACTTTAGCGAGCATCTCCACTATTTCTTGATGGATTTTGCCGTTGGTGGCCAGGATATGACCGCTTTCCATTTCTAGTGGACCGTCTTCGAGGTTGGTTACTTTGCCACCGGCTTCTTCGACAATGACAGAGCCCGCCGCCACGTCCCAGGGCGCCAGTTTGCGCTCCCAAAATCCGTCCAGGCGACCACTTGCCACAAAGCACAGATCAAGAGCCGCTGAGCCGTCCCGGCGTACTCCGTGGCTGGCATTGGTGAGATTGCGGTAGCTCTCCATATTGCTGTGATCGCTTGTTACTGTATCTGGCGGAAAACCTGTAGCAAGCAAGCTTGTCTCTAATTTTTCACTGGCCGATACTGTGATTTTTTGTTCGTTTAAATAAGCACCCTGACCACGCTCTGCGGTAAATAGCTCATCAGCGATAGCATTATATACAGTGCCCATAATGAGTTTACCGTCTTCTTCTAAGCCAATGCTGACGCAAAAGAATGGATAAGTATGAGCAAAATTAGTGGTGCCATCAAGTGGATCGATGATCCAGCGGCGGTGTGATTTTTTTACGCCAGAAGTACCGCTTTCTTCAGCTAAAAAGCCGTCATCAGGAAAAGCTTCCAGAATGGTTTCGATTATTAGTGCTTCGCAGGCTTTGTCTACATCAGTGACTATGTTAAAAGCACTCTTGTAGTCCAGTGATTTGATTTTGCCCAGGCGTGACTTTTGCAGAGCACCAGCTTTGAGAGCCGCTTCACGAGCAATTGATGCAGTATTTTTCAAGCTTTGATCTTTCGCGTGCTGAGGTATTACTTAGACTTGGTTGCTTTGCGATTGGAGCGCAGTTTGGGCACATTGTTGCCGCGCGTATCGAGTAAATCGACAGGCTTAAACTGTTGTTCTGGTTTGGCAAGTGCTTTTGTCACAGCAGGCGATGTAGCCTTAAGTTTTGTGCGCTTGGGGATATTTTTCTTTGGACCGGCCATAAATTCCTACTTTTTACTTGGATTAGTACATCTTAGGATGTCTCGTTCAAATAGGCAATTCGTCCCTGCTAAAGGGCACAATTGCTCTGCGTTGTAAACAAGTCAGGCTTTGTTTGCCGGTTAATGCGTAAAGTAAGTCTTTACGCTTGGGGGTCAGTTAATTGACTCCTTGCCGGGGCGGTTTTATCCTAATCATCTATAGAGGTACATGATGTTAGATTGCCACCGCTCAGCTATGACTATGACTTTGTCACCGGACGTCCCGGCGGCAATAATCATTATCTGGAGCTAAATAGGCTGGCGCGAGACTGAGTACCGCCAGCATCAGTGTTGGCGGTTTTTTTGTTTTAGAGCTTTTATAAAGCACTTTGGAGTAAAAATGAAAGATAAAGCGTACCCGGTAAACCTGCCCCAGACAGCGTTTCCAATGAAGGCCAATTCGGCTGTGAGAGAAGTGGAAATCCAGAAGGGTTGGGATGAAGCCGGGGTTTACAAGCGCAACCTGGAAAAGCGCAATGCTTGCCAGAAATACGTCCTCCACGACGGACCCCCTTATCTATCCAGCGCTAAAATCCACATCGGTACAGCTCTCAACAAAATCCTTAAAGATATAGTCACTAAATACAAGGCGCTAAAAGGCTTTTATGCTCCTTATGTGCCTGGTTACGACAGTCACGGTCTACCCATCGAAAACGCCGTGCTCAAAGACGTCAAAGGTGGTCGTGCCGCTCTGACACCGGTGGAGCTGCGCCAAAAATGCCGTGCTTTTGCACTTTCTAACCTCAAAGGTCAGGAAGCTAACTTCCGCAGGCTCGGTGTCTGGGGCGATTGGGAAAACCCATACATCACTCTTGATCAGAGATTTGAAGCAAAACAGCTGAGGGTCTTTGGCAAAATGGCTAAAAAAGGCTATCTCTACAAAGGTCTCAAATCAGTCTCCTGGTGTCCTACCTGTGAGACGGCTCTGGCTGAGGCTGAAGTCGAATATGCTGACCATACCAGCAACTCAATCTATGTCAAATTTGCTGTAGATGGCGCCCATAAGGACAAATTGCCCCAGGCGGTAAAAGATAAAGACGTCGCTTTTGTCATATGGACCACCACTCCCTGGACTTTGCCAGCCAACCTGGCTATCGCACTGCACCCTGAGTTTAACTATCAGTTTTTGCAAGTAGAAGGCGAAAATCAAGTCCTGGTAGTGGCCGAAAGTCTCAAAGATGCTTTTTTAAATGCAGTCGGCATGGGCGAAAAAGCCGTCAAAGTGCTGGCTAACGCTCTTGGTAAAGAGCTGGAGTTAATGGAGACACGGCATCCTTTTGTCGACAGACTCTCGCGTGTCATAAACGGTAAACACGTTACAGCCGAAGCTGGTACTGGTGTGGTCCACACCGCTCCTGGCCATGGTCCTGAAGACTTTGAAATCGGCAAAGAATACAACCTTGGAGTGCTCTCTCCAGTAGATACCCGCGGCATATTTACAAAAGAAGCCGGCATCTTTGAAGGACAGCGCTATAACAAAGCCAATCCGGCTGTAGTTGAGCACCTCAAAGAAGTGGGTGCGCTATTGCATCATTCTACTTTTAGTCACTCCTATCCGCACTGCTGGCGGTGCAAAAATCCGCTCATCTTTAGAGCTACCGAGCAGTGGTTTGCCAGTGTTGATGGCTTTAGACAAAGCGCCCTGGAGTCTATAGATAAAGTAGAGTGGCTGCCCCAGTCTGGCCGCAATCGCATCTTTAACATGGTGCAAAACCGCTCTGATTGGTGTATCAGCCGTCAGCGTGCCTGGGGCGTGCCTATCCCTGTGTTTTATTGCAAAGACTGCAATGAGCCACTGCTTACCGAAGAAAGCGTTGAGTCTGTAGCCAAAGTATTTGAAACCGAAGGTTCAGATTCATGGTGGGATAGGGAACCGGAATATTTCCTCAAGGGCATTAAATGTGTCTGCGGTGGCAATAAGTTTGAGCGCGAAACCGACATCATGGATGTCTGGTTTGACTCTGGCTCCACCCATGCCACTGTGCTAGATGAGCGTCCAGAGCTGCGTGGTACTCCCTGTGAGCTCTATCTAGAGGGCTCTGACCAGCACCGCGGCTGGTTCCAATCCAGTCTGCTCACCAGTGTCGCTGTAAATGGTTTTGCTCCCTACAAGACTGTGCTCACCCACGGCTTTGTCGTGGACGAAAACGGCCGCAAAATGTCCAAGTCTGTTGGCAATGTCGTCGATCCCGATGATGTTATAAAACAGTACGGTGCCGATGTACTGAGGCTCTGGGTGGCGTCTGTCAACTACACCGACGACATCCCGATAGGCAAAAATATGCTGGCTCAGCTAGCCGAAGTCTATCGCAAACTGCGCAACACAGCTCGCTATATGTTGGGCAATTTAAATGACTTTGATCCAGCCACAGAAATGGTCAAAGTAGAAGAATTGAGCAGCCTGGATAGATTTGTCTTGCACCGTCTCAATGAGCTTGTTAGTGAAGTAACTAAAGACTTTGATCGTTTTGAGTTTTTTAAGTACTACCAACTCTTGCAAAACTTTTGTGTGGTGGACCTATCATCCTTTTACTTTGACATAGTCAAAGACAGACTTTACTGCTCTCATCCCGGTGATAAAACCAGACGCGCGGTACAGACTGTACTGACTCATACTTTGCAAACCCTGGTGCGCTTGCTTGTACCGGTCACGCCCCACATGGCCGAAGACATCTGGCAACATATGACTGAAGCAATGCGTGAATTTGGTGGTAACGAATCAAGTGCTCTCTTGCTTGATTATCCTGTGGTCCACAAAGAATTTGATGATGCCGAAGCAAAAGCCTACTGGTCAGAGCTTTTGACCATAAGACTGATAGTCAACAAAGCCCTTGAACAAGTGCGTGGTGCTAAGGTCATTGGCAGCTCTCTAGAAGCTTCTGTGGTCCTGGTCTTTGAAGACGCTGCTAAGGCTGCTTCTGTGGCCAAGCTAGGTGTGGATCTAGCGAGTGTCTTCATCACTTCTGATGCCAGGGCTCTGGCTCAAGGTGAAAGTACAGATGGAGCTGTTAGCGGCGAAGTCCTGAGTACTCTCTCTGAAGGCGGACTGACAGTGACTGTGCATAAAGCCAGCGGTGATATGTGTGTGCGTTGTCGCAAATACACTATCGAAGTCGGACAAAACAAAGACTTTGTCGACCTCTGTAACCGCTGTGCTGAAGCTATGGCTAAGCCTGTGGAAGCATTGGCCGGTAAAGGCTAAAACAAAAGCCCCAAGCTAAGTGCTAAATGCTAAATCAGTAATTGAGATTAACCTCAGGGTTGTCTCTCTATCTCTCTACGCTCAAGTAGTCGACTTTGATATAGCGTTATCAGAGCGGTAGCGAATCAGCTCAGCCAGCCCCGCTATCAGTACTGTGGCTAATAGCATAAGAGTAGAAAGAGCATTTATCTCCGGGCTAACGCCAAATTTGACCATAGAGTATATGCGCAGTGGTAGGGTTGTGGCACCGACCCCGGCTGTAAATTGAGTGATGACAAAGTCATCGAGCGAAAGCACAAAAGCCAGTAGCGCACCGGATATGATGCCAGGAGCGAGCAGGGGCAGGGTCACCTTAAAAAACGTTTTGACTGGAGTCAGTCCTAAATCCAGCGCTGCTTCCTTTAGATGTGGGTTCATTCCTTCCAGTCGAGCTGATACTGTCAGGCACACATAGGAGAGGCAAAAGACCACGTGGGCGGCTATTACTGAGGTCAATCCTAACTGAAAACCAATAGCAATAAATAAAATCAAAGCAGATACTGCCATGGCGATTTCAGGCACCAGTACTGGCAATATCAGTAGACCTCTAAAAACCATCTCGGCATTTTTGGATTTGATTTCGGCCAGTCCAACAGCTGCCAGTACACCCATGACCGTAGAGATCACCACTGCTGAGCTAGCGATAGTGAGACTATTGACCAGTGCGTCAATGATATTGCGATCGCTAAATAGTGATTGATACCACTTTATTGTAAAACCTGTCCAGGTCACGCCCAAGCGGCTATCGTCAAAGCTAAATATGACCAGTACTATGATTGGTGCATACAAAAAAATGTACACCAACCAGGCAAATGCAGTAAGCCAACCGTTTTTTAGCAATTGGACGTGCTACCTGCTTTTGCTTTTAGTGTCGCCAATTTTTCTTGCATTGCCTTAAGCGGTGTCATGTCGCCTTTTACAGCCGCCACTTCAATTCCTTTTTCGAGAGCCGCTCTTGCTCCGTCCTGATCATTCAAGCCCAGATAAGCGGTGGCAAGCTCTTCGTAGGTCTGAGTGTGATTGCTCTTGATGGTTATTGCTTTATTTAAGTAAAGCAGGGCTTCTTTATAGTTGCCCAGGATATTGTGACAGTTGCCCAGCCCTTGATTGGCAAAGAGATCATCAGCATCGATTTTGATTACTTCGGCAAACATTTTCATGCGCTCTTCAGTTTCTTTTATTTTAGCGGCCTGGTCTTCTTTGCTTTTCATTTCTTGCATCGCTTGCTTGGCTGCCAGTTGCATGCGGATACTCATACTTATTGCTTTTTCTTCTTCAGCTTTTTCTTTGTCGCCCAGCTCCACATAAAAAACTGAGAGATTGGTATGTGCCATCACCGAATCTTTATTGAGTTTGACCAGCTCGTTCATTATCTCAATTGCTTCGTGGGTACTGTGACCTTCAGTCTTGGAAATTATCACTCCCAGGCTTTCGTAAGCATCTTCAAATGTCGGTCTGAGTACGATTGCTTCTTTTAGTTTTTGGATGGCCAGTTCGTTTTGTTCTCTGGCAAAATCCTGCAAGGCCTCGTCATATAGCAAAGTTGCCAGTTGCTCATCACTCATGATTGGTATAAATGGCAGCACTGTCACTGTGGCCTCAAAGTCTTGGTCGTCACAGTGTGCTTGATAGACTCGCTCTGGTGTGCGGAAGTCGCGTTTGATAAAAGCCAGGGCAATGTTTTGTCCCAGTCTCTGGGAATAAGCGTTGCTAGCAACTGTGCCTATTTCTTCTCCATCCACAAGTATGGGGCTGTTAACTGCCAGTGTGCCATTTATTTGGCTTATAGTCAGACCTGTCAATTGACGAGCGGGTGTGCCCTGCAATTTGACGCGGGCCAGTACTTCTTGACCCTGGAAGCAGCCTTTGGTGTAGCTAATGGCTGGATCGCTGAGTGATAGTTCGACAATACCCAGGTCGGTGTAGTCGACGCCTGGCAAAGCAATGCCGGCTTCTACCCGCCTTACGGTCAATTCTTGCTGGCTCAGTGCTGCAAAATGGGGCTTGAGTTTATCTATAAGACTGGCACTCTTATTATCGTAAAAGACGACACAAGTACTGCAGGGAGCCAGGTCTAGCCTAAACAATCTAACTGCTCCATCACCACTTTTGAGCATGTCGCAACCTTGAGTAGCGCCACTACAAGCAGTGCTAATGCCCTCAAAAAGCAGTGGTTTGAGCTGGATAAAAGCTTTTGTGCCACTGACAATCAGGCTTTTGTCTGGACAAATGCTGTAGTCGACTCTATCTGCAAAAGTAAATTTTTGCAGGTGCTCGAGGATGCCCTCAGCCTGGCTATTGATGGTCACTATCAAATAGTGCTCTGGGGCGGCAAAATAGAGATAAAAGTAAGACTGTATTTTGGCTTTGCGATCAAGCAGGCTCGATGGTTGTCCCTGACCGGCCTTGAGCGAGCGCACATCAGATGTTGTCTGCGCTTGCAAAAAACGCTGAGCGTCTGGTCCGGTCACCTCAATAAGAGTAAAGAGCGACTCGGGCGTGAGAGCCGAAGCATAGTGATTAGTCACTTGATTTACCAGAGCCAATTTTTACTCCTTAGTAAGCGAGCCGCGCTTTTGGGCACGGCTCGCGACTTTATGCTGATTTGTTTTTATACAGAAAAAGAATTGCCGCATCCGCAGCTGCCCTTTGCCTGTGGATTTTTGATGGCAAAACCCTGACCGTTTAGGCCGCTTTCAAAATCTAGTGTTGTGCCTTTGAGGTAAATAGCGCTCTTGGGGTCAACAAAGATTTTTACGCCAAAAGCTTCGATTGTGTGGTCATTTTCTTTGGCATTATCAAAGCTGAGACCATAAGACATACCAGAGCATCCACCACCGCGGATTTCCATGCGCAAACCGGTTTTGTCTGGCTCGTCCTGGAGTAATCTTTTGATTTCTACTGAAGCTGCCTCGGTCAAATTCACGACTTGAGGTGTTGTTGCTGTTTCTGACATGGTGAAATCCTCGATTTAACTTCAATAAGTGGCAATTATTGCTACACAACCTCAATTTAACATACTAAATAGTAAGAATCGGGGCAGATAACAATTCTTTCGTCTTTGCAACCTTAAAGTGTAAAGCTTTTCACCCAAATCGGTCACTTGACCGAGTCCCTAAATGCCTGTCAAGAGGTAAGCTGGTAACAGGAAGCAAGAATGGTGGTGACGATGGCGTTTTGTATAAAAGGTTTGGACTTGTCGCGGTTTAAAGAGCAAGCACTTAACCTATTTAAGGTTTTCAGACTGGCGCCTAAAAAGGCATCTCAGAATTGCTCTCCCATTGATGAAGCAATCAATGAAGGCGCTAAAGCAATCAATACGCCGATTCCCGAAGTGGAGCGAATCACATCGGTCAGGCTCCATGCTATCTCCAATCCAGCAGCAGATCGGACTCACCAGCTGGATAAACTACGCAGCACCGCCAAGGACCTGGGTATCCCTCAGTCCAGCAAGGAGGTGTGGTTTGGGCAACAAAGTGGCAAGTTTGATCCCCTTTTGCTTGCCTCACAAAGCGACACTCACCGCACCAGGCGCAATAGCCGTCTCAGTCAGGCTAATCTGACCAGCACCAGGCTCAGAGCCCTGGCTGAATCATTAGAAGAACACAGTGACCTCTAACTAGACTTCTCTAGCTGCGATGATTTTTGTAGCTACTCTTTTGAGTCTTACACCATACTGACCATCAAGCAGATCCTGGATATCGACCCATTTTAAGTTGCTTATTTCTTCTTCTTGCATTTTGAGGGCAAAATCAGTACTGGTTAAGGCGTAAACATACTGAAAGTCGTGATGCAGATGTTGCCCCTCGCCTTTAGCTTGATTGACCGGTATCAAATGCGAGTCAATATCCACTGGTAGGACTTTGGCGCGCATATGGCTTGCAGCGCTAGTGGCTTGTCTTTTGGCGCTATAGTGCAGCGGATGTAATTTGATTACGTCCTCTGTTAAACCAGTCTCTTCGATTAATTCTCTTTTTGCTCCCATCTCTGGGTCTTCACCCTGATCGAGATGGCCGCCTGGTTGGAGCCAGCGTTTGAGTGCATTATGGAGGATGAGTAAAACTCTGTCATTTTGATCCAGCACTAGCGCGCTGGCTGTGAGGTGACCCTTCATATTTTGGCGGCTATACAAACCCTGATCGCCATCGATCATTTGCTCCGCCAGTACCGTCACTCTGCTCACTTCGCTGGGATCCAGGGTGAGGTAGGTGTTAAATACATCCTGTACATGACCTATTAAATTGGTCTGAGTGGTACTAGATTTGGTGTTAGTGTCTTCCATTAATTGCTCTCAAAAAGCCTCAAACAAAGTTTGAGCCATGTCACCCATAACAATAAATGCTTCGCGTGCTACATCATAAGTAAGCTGATTAAAGCTTGTTGGACAGACCATAGATATGCCTTGTTTGCCCTGTACATGCAGCTCTCTAAAATTAGTAAACTGATGTAAGTGACGTAATTTTTCGGCCATGCCCGGATAATGTATGAGCCTCTGGCAGATATCGTTATCCGTGGCGTGAGCCAAAAGCTCCCCATCAAAAACACCGGAGCCAGTCGGTCTTTCGTGAGCATCGATCATAAGCAGACGCCCCAAAATTGAGGTCAGGCCTTTGGCAAACTTGGGTGTTATTGTAATTGTGTAGGTTGGGTCCTGGTCGGTATGCTCTTTTAAGACATCAGTTTGTACAAAAAAATTACAACCAAATGGAAAGCCCGGCTCGGTTGCTTCTAATGTGGCAGGAAAGCCTAGAATATTGCCTCTGAGCAAGACGGCTACTCTTTCGCTATCTTTTACAACATTACCTTCAATGATTTTGGCAAATAGTTCTTTTTTTGCTTCCAGATCTTTTTTAGCCATGCACTCACTTTAATTGACTTCTGGTTTGCCCTGTAAATCAATGCTGTCGCCGTTGTTGCTTGGCTCTTTGACATACATTTTCATTTCGGTCTGAGGCTTGTCTTTCTTTTTGAAGCGACCCATTAAGCCTGCCTTTTTGTCACCACTGTTAGTGTCACTGGCTATTTTTTCTTTGCTCTTCTTTGCTTCTTTTTTGTCTTTTATGCTGTCTTTGAGCTTGTCCTCTGGCTTTTCTTCTTTTATAAGCTCACCGTTTACGCCGATAACTTTCATTTCGGCTATTTCCGGACCAGCATCTGTTTCTTTGTTGAGCTTTGACTTAAGACTCTCCAGCTTTTTGCGACCATCTCTGGCCCATTCGGACTCAGGGTTTAGAGCCACAGCTCTAGTAAGTAGGGCAAAGGCCTGGGGCTCATGCTTAAAATCAAGCATCAGTAGACCAGCATAATAATAGGAGACAGCCAGATCTGGTTGCAGGGCGATGGATTTGACATAGGCAGCCAGTGCCTCTTCCTTTCGACCCCTATTTTCTAGTGCTCTGGCCATATTCATATAAGCCGAGGCAAAGCGAGGGTCGACTTTGACTGCTTGCTCCCACTTCTCAATAGACTGCTCGACTTGACCGCGATAAAACAAAACCGATGCCATGCCATTTAGTGAATAAGCACTGTCGGGCTTGAGGCTTAGTGCCTTTTTAAAAGCTTCCTGAGCTTTGGCATAGTTGTTTTGGTTGATATAAATTAGTCCCAGGTTGCAATAAGCCTGGTCCATGCGGTCGTCGGCGACAATAGCTGCTTTATAGGCTTCGATTGCCTTATTTAAAAAGCCCTGCTCATAAAGTGCTCTGGCTCGGTTGTAATGGCCAATAGCCTCTTTATTAAAGACTCGCTTAACTGGTTTGACTGGCTCGGCAGTTGCTGCCTCATCCTGTGCCGGTGCCTCAGTACAGGCTAATGCCAGGACTGCTGCCAGCGCTGCCGTATATTTGCTAAAGGTGCTCAAACTAACCATCAATTTTCTACCTTCCCATAAGCTCTCTATTATAGCCTTTTCTCCAGCGCCAGCTTGCTTTGACAGCCTTTGGGGCGTGTCATTTTGCTTTTTCGTAATTTCCACATTGTCAGGTGCTTGACCGGCACCTAATATGGCTTGACCCACTTTCACCTCAATAAATTTATTTTTCTATGACAGATAACATTACTACTCCAAAATCCAAAGCTTTAGACCGGCCCGTTGAAGCCAGAGACAACTCTGAGCGTCATATTGTTGCCAGTGCTTCGCAAGAGACAGACCGTCGCTTTGCCGAAGAATTGCAAGATATCCGCAAGCAAGGCAATCCGGCTACCCCCGAAAAGCTCCGCAGTACTGCTTTTGCAGCAATTGACCAGCTCTTTGGTCAGGCTGGCAAATTGGATGGTAAGGACCCGGCTAGTGACCCTGAGCGGGCTCGCTTTAATAGCGAAGTCAGACCAAATGCCCAGGCAGTGGCTGGCGGCACAGGCAATAGTCGCGAAATATTTAGAGATGCTGAAGCCAGGACTCTTTTGCCCATGATTGCTCGTGGTGACATACCTCAATTGCCGCTGCCTGGTGGTACTGGCGCTCGTGGCAACAGTGACAATGCGCCAATCAGACCAATAAACGGTTCGTTTTTTAGTCAGGCAGATTTAAATCGTCTGGCCAGTGGTGGCACCCTCGAAATCCAAGTCGGTCAAAGTGGGCGCGATGGCCGCAATGGCCGCAATACTCATGGTCCCCGCATGGACATGAATAACAGTGTCGACAAAGTGGTATCACTGATAAGCCGTAACGAAGGCAAAGCCAATACTATCAACTGGAATGATGCCGGTCATGGTATCTCAGTTGGTTTGCAACAAAGCAACCAACACAGAGGCAATTTGCCTGAGTTGCTCAAAGCTATGCACAAAGAAAACCCGGCAAAATTTGATGCTATTTTTGGTCGCAATGCCGCCAAAATGCTCAACGAAAACTTTGTACGCCATGCTCATTTTAGTCGCAATAACGAGCTTGGTCGAGCTATGCAAAGAGCTGTTAATGATCCCGAATTGCAAAAGCCTCAACTGGAATTGACCCGTGAGCATGTCCGACGTGCTGCCGAAATGGCTCGTCAGATGGGCATTAAGTCCACCATGGGTGTGGCTTTAGTGGCCGATTTGACCAATCAATTTGGTGAAGGCGGCGCCATGAAATATCTCAGACAGGCTCGTGGTCGTCACTCTGAAGAAGACAAAATCAGAGCTGTAGCCAATTCTTCTCGTCACGGTCATTCACACCGTGCAGCACGCTTCAATACAATTGCTTCATCCGGTATCGTCAGCAGCAGAGATACTTTTCAAGCCTGATTGCTTTGCAGCACTAGCGCTCTAATAGCCAGCTCGTAGCCAATTTGTCCGGTGCCAACGATGACACCACTGGCGATGTCCGATAAGAGACTCTTGTGTCTAAATTCTTCGCGCGCGTAGATGTTGGAGATATGCACTTCTACAAAGGGTAGTGCGACAGTAAGTAGCGCGTCTCTGAGGGCGATTGATGTATGCCCATAAGCGCCTGGATTGATGACAATGCCCTGATAGCCAGCCTGGGGCGCGCCCTGGATGGCATCAACTAGTGCGCCTTCGTGATTGCTCTGGACAAAATCGAGCAAACAGCCCAGCTCACTGGATTTTAGAGTCAGTTTGTTTTGTAAATCCTGCAATGTACCACTGCCATAAATGCTGGTCTCTCTGAGTCCGAGCAAATTTAGATTGGGTCCATTGATAACTAAAAGTCTGAGCATTACTCGACTTCGTCCGCTTCCATCTCCAGCGCTTCCAGAGCGCATTGGGCTTCAACCAAAAAGGGATCGTTGCGAGTCAAGAGCTGCTCGCGGCGGACCATGGCTACTAGCTCTCCGAGGATGTCGATAAGAGCTGTCTGGGAGCCTTCCTGGTTGGCTACTTCTTTGTCGATGATAAACATCGCTGAGCCCAGTAGCACTCGAGCTTCTACTGGTCGCAATTCTTTTGAGTTGGTGATTTCGCCAAGGAGTTCGGTATCGACTTTGTTTTCGAGGACAAGACCTTTGCCAAAGGTCAAAACCGAATTGAGCAAACCTTTGCTGCGTTCTTCTGGCAAAGATGCTGCCGCTCTAATCAGGTTGAGGCGGTTGCCAGCATCACCTAAAGATTCGGCGCTATCCACCAGGTTTCTGACCTGGTTGGCTTTGGTATTAAATTGACGGCGCAGTTCGTTTTCGGCGACAGATGAGACCGGCTTGGTCGCTGCGTCAAAACGCTTGTCATAGTAATCCTGTACGTGCTGCCTCTTGAGTTCGATGCCAAAGGGCATGAGCTCCATAAAGATAGACTCCAGCCCCTCGAGTTGGGACTGCAGATACATGAGCTCATCTTGGGTAACGGTCACCAATAACTCCTTACAAGGTCAAGCAAAGCGTATCTTACTACGGCACCAATTTCTCCCACATAATAGCATCGCCTGGAACAACCTGATTCAAACTTATGCGATACAAGTGAGGATAAGTCGAGACACCTCCTCAATTGTGTGTCTTGTTGTGTCGATAATGTCATTAGCTCGCTTGTAAACAGGCTCTCTAAGAGTAATCAAGGTCTCTATGCGGGATGTAAGTGTGTCACTTGGGTTATCTGTTTGATTGAGCATCGGTCTTGCTGGTCCATCCTGTACTCTCTTGGCAAGGATTTCAGGGTTGGCTTTGAGATAGACGATATGACCAATCGACTCTAATACTTCAAAATTGCCAGCAGTTATGGGCAGTCCTCCGCCAGTGGAGAGGACTATGCTTTGCTCGCTCAAGCTCTTTTGGATTTCGCGCAAGAGCTCGCTCTCTAGTTGTCTAAAGACTGGCTCTCCATGCTGACTAAATATTTGCTCTGGTGTAAGACCAGTACTCTTTGTAATCAGCTCGTCACTATCAACCATCACATGACTGCCAGTGCTGGCAATAAAAGTGGCACAGGATGTCTTACCTGAGCCCGATGGTCCTATTAAAACTATATTTTTCAAGGTTAAAAGTTGACAGTTGTTTTTGATTGAGTGTGGGCCAGCCCTGCCTTACGATAACATTCCTGGGCTTTGAGCTGGGCATCAGTTAAGCTGGGATCAAGGGCAATTGCTTGCTTAAACTCTTTGCCGGCATTGATGTAGTCACCCTGATGATAGAGTGCCAGTCCCATGCCATAACGGGCCGAGCCCATTGTCGGAGCCAGAGCAATTGCTTTTTCGAAGTGTTCGATAGCTTTTTGGTATTGGCCGATAGATGTGTAAATCGAGGCTATATTATTTTGCGCCGCGGCCATTTGAGGATTGGCTGCCAGAGCTCTCTTGTAGGCATCAATAGCTTTACCATTATTACTTTGAGTGGCATAGATATTGCCCAAATTAAAGGCAGTGTTGGCGTCGCCACCATTTAGTGCAAGGGCACTGACATAGGCTTGCGATGCTTCTTTGAGTTTGCCTCTTTGCTGGTAGATGTTGCCTAGCATGGCATAGGTAGAGGCTTTGGGTTGGAGCGAGAGACATTTTTTTAGCTCTTGCTCGGCCAGGTAATAGTTGTTTGTGGCCATGGCTGCTTGTCCCAGGGCCTCGTGTGCTGCCACCAGGTCTGGTTCTACGCTTAAGACTACATTGAGTTCTCGTATTGCTTCGCTAAAGCGCCCTATCTGCATCTGAGCGCCAGCTCTAGCCAATCCTTTGACTACTTCTGGTCTGAGTTTTTCGCCTTTGTTACTGTCCTGCGTATGACTCAGTCCGCCACCAATGGTGACATCACGGTTGAGTTCATCGAGCTGGCTTACTACTTTGCGGTTGTCGCCCAATTTTTCAAAGACACGAGCGAGATTGGAATGTGCCGATGATAGCTCAAGACGCATGGCCGAAATAGAAACTGTTAGTTGACCAGCCTGATTTAGATCACCACTTATTTTTGCCTGCTCGACTGCCGCTAAAAGCTCCTGAATATTGGCTTTTGATAACAGCACTGCCTGCCTAAACTGGGCTTCAGCTTCATCCATTTCACCTAGCTCAGCATAAATAATGCCAAGACGGTTATGCAGCGTGGGATTGCGAGGGTCTTTTTCTAATTGTTGATTGAGTGTGGCCACAGCCTGGTCGACAATTCTGACCTGGCTAGCTGTGTTTTGCTGTTTTGATTCTTTGCTCTTAGGGGCTACTACTGGACCTGGATCGGGTGCTTTGCCACTGGCAGTAGGTGTGATAGTGCTACCAGCGGTGCCGGGCAGGTGCAATGTGCTTGCCAGATTGGTCAAGCCAGGTAAAACTTTTGCTGATCCCGAAGCTATCAGTGCGCCAAAATTGCTCAACTCCGGCGTGTCTTTTACGGCCAGATAAACACCTGGTATAAGCGTAACCGCGGTGCCTCCTAAAAAGAGCAGGAGAAGCATGCGCGAGCTACGTCGATTGCCAGTGTGTAAGGATTTAGAGATTTGACTAGTGCTAGCCAAAGATACTCTCGCTTGACGCCAATCGCCGGTTGTGGGATATCAGGTAAAGCTAGAGTAAGGTTGGCTCACGTCCCCGTCAATAGGGGTAATTACGCATGCAGGCAAATCTAGCTCAATTTTGGGACAGTTAATTGATGGAAATAGCTCCAGCTTTACAACTCCGCCTTGATTAGACGTCTCTTATTAATACTCTAAAAGTACAGGAGTGACATGCCGATAACTGATTTATTTATTTGGACTTGTTATACAAAATGACCAGTCCTAATATCCCAATCACTATATTAGGCAGCCAGGCCGCCAGCATCGGTGGTATGCGTCCGGCATCCCCCATGGCACCTGATGACGACTGCAAGACATAATAAAGAAAGACCACGACCGCACTATATATAAGACCCAGGTTGCTGCGCGAGCGTCTCGCCAACAGTCCCAAAGGTGCACCTGCCAGAGCCACAATGAGACAGGCTAGAGGCTGTGAGTACTTTTGGTAGTAGCGCACAAGCAGGTCGTTTGTCTGACCATTGCTCTTTTTGAGCAGCTCCAGATAATTACCAAGCTCAATCAAGTTCATTTCTTTGGGGGCGACTTTACCAGTCTCCATAACCTTTTGCACTGTGGAAAGACCTGGTATGACCATCTTGTCAAACTGCATCACCCTTGTGATATCAGAGTCTCCCGATAGTACATAAGTCCGGCCTTTTTCGAGAGTCCACTCACCATTGGACCAGAGTCCTGATGTAGCGGCAATAATCTGTACCAGCTTGTCGCGGGTAAAGTCGAGCACAATGATGTTATTCAAAAACTTGCCACTGTAATAGCCCACATAAAAGAGGCGATTGAGAGTCAGGTCTTTACCCCGTTCAAAATAAGTAAAGTTGGCTTGTCCAGCTGGTAATTCGGTTTTGTAGAGAGCCTGAAACTCCAGTCTTTTACTGGTGCGGTTGGCCCACGGCACGACTAGCTCGTTGAGACCAAAGCTGACAAAACTGGTCAATAGACCAAACATCAAAGGTGCCACCATGATGCGATAAAAGCTCACACCACTGGTACGTAGAGCGATAATCTCAGAGTCGCCAGAGAGTCTGTTAAAGACCAGCAGTGTACCTAACAGTACACCGATTGGGATGGTCATAACGATTACTTCTGGTAAGTGCAGACCGAGGATAGCTAGCGCCATCTCCAGCGGCACGCCTGATCTCATCACCAGGTTAAAGATAGTTTTGAGCTGGTCGGCACCAAACCATACGCCGGTGACGATACCGATACCAAAGAGCAGTGGCTGCCAAAATTCGTTGGCGATATAACGGTCAACAAGTTTTAGCCCGATCATAGACTGAAGTCCTCACCAAGATACTGTTTGCGGGCGATAGGGCTATCAGCAACTTCGCGCGAGCTGCCGGCTACAAGGATTTTGCCGGCGTCAATTAAATAGGCTCTATCTGTGATTTTTAGTGTTGCTCGCGGGTTGTGGTCGGTTAGCAACACACCGAGGTTCCATTCGTCGCGTAGACGGCGAATCAGTCCCTGGATATCTCCAATCGAAATTGGGTCAACCCCGGTAAAAGGTTCGTCCAACAGGATAAATTCAGGCTCGGCAGCCAGGCAGCGGGCTAATTCCAGTCGTCTGCGTTCACCACCGGAGAGCGACATGGCCACAGTCTCGCCTAGATATTGCAGACCAAATTGCTCAAGCAAGTTGCTGATACGTTGTTTGTGCTCCCGATTGGGGAAGTTGCGCATCTCGAGGATGATTTTGATGTTTTCGACTACAGTTAGTTTGCGAAAGATTGATGTTTCTTGGGGCAGATAACCGACACCCAGCCTTGATCTTTCGTGAATGGGCAACTTTGTCATATTGACGTTGCCCATCGAGATGCGACCCTTTTCGGGGGTGACAAGACCCAGCACCATATCAAATGATGTGGTTTTACCGGCTCCGTTACGTCCTAGCAAGCCGACTACTTCGCCGCGGCTGACATGGAAGCTGACTCCGTCAACAACACGTCTGCCGGCGTAGGATTTTTGTAGGTTTTCGATTATGAGTGTTTTGGTGGCAGTGGTGGCCGCTGCTGCTGAGGTCATTGTGTGAATTCTACCCTGGTTGTACTGACTTGCTGGTTAGAGCCAGGTCTAGCCGCAGTCTGAGCTGGTTTTTTGTTAGCCAGTTGGAAATTGCTGGCCGGAATATGTGATGGTGCACCCGGTCTCTTTTGCAAGAGAAAGGCTTTTGTATTGCCTTCAGCGAGGACTTTGCGGTCATTGACCGTCATCACAATTTTATCGGCAATCCAGCGTTTACCAGGCTGGGTGATTTGACTCCTGCCAATGAAGTAAATTTTTTCGGCTTGACCATCAGCGTTGCGCAAAAGCACAACCTTTGGTCCGATGCCTACAGTGTCCTGGTAGAAGATTTTGACACTGCCGGTAGCATCAAGACGACCGGTGTCTTTGTTGTAGTCCTGGCTGTCTGAAACAATGATAATTGGTGCCTGCTGGGCTTCGGGCTGGACTTGGTTGTCTGCGCCGTTGACCAGGTTGGAGATTTGTCCTGATTGGCTATTGACCAGAGGCTCGACATTGTCCACTTGTGGCTTGGGAGCTTCGGGTTTACTACCAGCTTTGGCCTGACCAGTCTGAATTACTTTGGAGCGCACATGACCGGTGGCCTGGAGTCGCTTGGTATTGAGGAAATAGGTCATGTTGTCAGCCTGGGTATTGTTTTGACCCTGAGTGGCATTGACGTGACCTTTAAAGATTGCTGCTTCTGGTTTGGTATCGAGACCATAAGCCATGTGCAAACTATCGGAGAGCACGTTGATGTCTCCGGCTTTTACTTTGACATTGCCAAAAGCTTCAAATTTGCCTGACTGTCTATCGTATTCCTGTCTGTCTGCGTCGGTAATGATCTTGGTCGGACCTTGCTCGCTATCCATACCACTTTTAGCGGCTGGTTTAGCAGGGGCAGTAGTGGGAGAGCTAGCGATTTTTTGACCATCGCCATCAAACTCATCACCATCTACGGTGTCAGCATCTGCTTTGGCTTTTGCTGCCTGGGCTAGTTTTTCTTTTTCTTTTGCGGCAGCTGCTGCTTTAGGATTGCCAGCTTTGATTGGTGCTTGACTGTCAGGGGCACCGGGCCATTTGACAGGACCACCAGTGGTGGCGGCGGCGGTGGCAGGCGCTGGTGCATCGCCACTGCCAGCGGCTTCGTTGATTACTTCGGAGTGGCTGTGACCTTCGGCGATAATGCGCGAGCTGGCCATCTCAAATGTGAGAGTATCGGCGTCGATTTTGTTAGGACCCTGAGTCAAGCGCGGATGCCCAGTAAAGATGGCGCGCTGAGGCTGACCAGTGGCTGGATCGCGGTAAAGTGTGGCGATAGGAGCAACAATAACACTATCTTTAAAGAGTACTCTGACGTTGCCTCTGGCAATAACGTGATCGCCAGCAAATTCTTGTTCGTTAGCCACAATATCAATAGGACCAGAGCTAGCACCATCTCCAGGCATCGCTGGTCCCTGTGCTCTTGCTTGAGGTGTGCCCAGTAAATCAAAAATCGGCAACCCTGTTTGTGTCATGAGAGCCGAGAGACTGATTATTGCCAGGATTTGTTTTTTGTTTGCCATTGCTTGAGTCCGGAATGATTTCCTAGTTGATTTGCGCTTGTTGCTATATCTGTTTATTGAGTGATGGCTTATTGAATGACGGCGTGTGTATTACCAATAATCTTGAGATCTTCCAGATCGGCTTTGCCCAGCACGCCTGTGGCGTAATTGCCGGTCACCTTGGCTACCCCGGTCCAGTCGATGTTAACACCCCCGGTGGCTTTAAACTGATTTTTTTTCGTTAATTCCAGCTTGCTTGTTTCAAGTCTTGACTTTCCTTCCTGGCCCATCGCTATGACCTTTTGTTTGTCATTGCTATCCAGTTGGATTTGACGAGAGGCTTCGTCTGCCATGCCTATTGGCGCAATCAAGTGCATCTTTTCTTTGCCGTCGTCAAAGTACTGCATGTCAATTGAGTCCAGCGAAAACTTGCGGTCTTTTTCGAGTACAGCTCTTTTGGCTCTGAGAATCCAGCGGATGTGGTTAGCATCATCGATTTCTTTGAGTTCGTAGTTGTCAATAGATGTTGTAACCGCTGTTGGATTTAAACGACGCTGTTCTTCCGCTTCTTTTTCGATGCGGTTAGCCATGTTTTGGGCGTAAAACATCAGTCCAACAATGGTGCCTAATATTGATAAAGCCAGGATGAGTTTGAATGCATCGGTCCTAAATATCCACATCCTGTTATTTAAGACCTCCTTTGCTGATTTCTTTTGACTCTGATTTGCTGCCGCTTGGCAACGTGGTGGCGTCCACTTTGTCCTTAGACTGAATGCCTGATGAAGATGTTGCCACAGGCTCAGCTTGAGTAGATTGATTTGCGTTCATATCAGTACGAAGTGCTATAGCTTTAGAAACATTCCGCAAGCATTCTTTGAGATTGCCTTGTTTGAGAAAACCTTCGCCCAGGAAAAAATAGGGTGCGGGATTATTAGGATTTTGTTGTTTTGCCATCTCCCACTGTGCAATCGACTCATCTAGTTTGCCTGATGACTCCAGTGCCAGGTGGGCCCGGTAGATGCGAGCCCAGGTATCACCTGGATCTCGTGCTATTACCTGGTCGAGTTTATCGAGAGCGAGTTTGTAGTACTGTTGTATCTGTGGTATTGCCTGTGGTGAGGCACCAGAGACTGTCTTTTGTATATGTGTCATGTCGGACAGTACAGAGCCACTGCTTTTGCCAGTGCTTTCTTCTGCATCCTTATTAGTCTCTGTATCTTTATTAGCTACGGCGTCTTTATTAGCTATTGCGTCTTTATTAGCTATTGCATCCTTATTAGGTGGATTTTTGGCATTGTCCAGCCATTCTTTATAGGCTGTGTTTTGATGACTGTATTTGGCCAGTACATAGGCTTTCATGTAGTAAGCCCAGGCCAGGTGATAGCGCACTTGATTGTCGTCTGGATAGTAAGTGAGCATGTCCTCATAGCTTTTGATCATCTTGTCAAAATAAGCAGGACCACCCTGTTTTTCGGCTAACTTGCGAGCCCGGCGTACTTCTTTGAGTGCGTCTTCCACCATACAGGTGCGACTGAGGGCTACGGCATAGATAAAGCTAGCCTCGGGGCTATCGGCAAAGTTTTCGCGCTGTTTGCGAGCCAGAGTGACATCGTTGGTACAGACGATATCCTCAAAGCCAGTATTGACCACCAGTGCCTTGCCTGGAGCCAGTATCACTTTGGCGACAGGCTCATCGCTGGGTTTGGCGTCGTCTTTAGCCGCCTCACTGCCCTGGTCGGGGGTGGCATTGACCGTTGCAGCCTTATCCACGGCTGGGCTTTTAGATGGGCTGGATTTTGCTGGGTTGAGCTGGTCTGCAATACCATGAGCTTGAGTAACCTGAGCTGGAGTAGCCTGAGCTGGAGTAGTCTTAGCTGGACTGCTCTGAGCCAGGCTGGGCAGCCAGGCGCTGCTCAGGATTAAATATGACAGGGCAAAGAGGCACGCCGGAGCGCCTGCTCTTAAGTAATGGTGGGCTTTTGACTTGATTTTCATCTGACCTCTTGTAAAGGATAACAGAGTTAGTCAAAAAGCCTGTGGGATGGCTCTAACCTGGCAGCTAAGTTGGTTTACAGTTTTTTCAAGTGCGGCGCTTCTAGCCACTTTTTTGTCATAGTTCTGTCACAAATCTGTGGCAATCTTAATCAATCGCACCCCGTTTTCTTGAGGACCACCCCATGTTTCACCAGGAATTGCAGACTGCTAGCTCTAGCTATCAGGAAGAAAGCCGACAGTATAGCCAGGACAGCCATTTAAGATTTTTACTAGAAGCCCACAAAAATGTACTGCAACTGAGAGCCCAAAATAGCTCCAGATCTGCTAGTTACTGCCTGCCAGCCCAAGATAACCTCAAGCCCTTTGGCGCGAGCACAGCACGTTAATTTACTATGACCTGGCTAATTAATAAGCCGAGCCTTTGCCGTTTTTGCCTTTTAAAATGAGTCTTTCGACTTCTTGCAGGTCGGAGACTATATGAGTCGGTGCTGAGCGCTCCAGCATTGCTTTGGTGTGTACCCCAGTGGTCACTCCGATGGCATCTACTCCGGCATTTTTGGCCATATCCAGGTCAAAAATAGAGTCTCCTATGACTACAGCATCGTCATGGGTCATGGCTAATTTTTCGACGGTGATATGCACAGACTCAGGGTGAGGCTTGTGATTGGTCACTTCTTGCGCACCTACCACCATGGCAAAGTATTCGTTGAGATTGTGGTGATCGATTACGACCTGGACGAGATTTGAGCGCTTGGACGAGGCGATTGTCACTACCACGCCAGCGTTTTTGAGATTTTTGAGCAGGTCAGCCATATGTGGAAACGGCGGGCAAATCTCAATTGCCTTGGTATCGTATATGGCGCGGTAGCGATTGGCTACTTCCAGGTGAAAGGCCGCATCGTTATCAGGAAAAATGATTTCCATCTGCTTGGGTAGCGGCACGCCAACTAGATGCTGCCATTCTTCGATGATTTCTTCATCAAAGTTGTACTCTTTGACCACGTCACGCATGACGTCAATGATGCCTGGAGTTGAGTCTACAAGGGTGCCATCAAAATCAAAAATTGCTAGTTTGTACAAGGTAATTCCTTTTTTGGTTTGTTAAACCTAAGCTGTTGTTTTGGTTTTTTGCATCAGATGCAAAAAGCGATCAAACAAGTATGTGCTGTCATGCGGACCAGGACTGGACTCGGGGTGGTATTGCACAGCAAAGATAGGGAGTTCTTTGTGTCTTATACCTTCTACGGACATGTCGTTTAAATTGATGTGAGTAAGCTCAAGATGGTCCGGGATGGAGCTATCATCCACGGCAAACCCATGGTTTTGAGAGGTTACTTCTACTTTGCCTGTGGTCAGATCTTTGACTGGTTGGTTGCCACCACGGTGCCCAAACTTGAGTTTAAAGGTGCGCGCACCCATGGCGATAGAGAGCAACTGGTGTCCAAGACAAATGCCAAATATTGGGATTTTGCTGTTAATTAGCTTGGGTAATTCGGCCAATATATCGCTGCAAGCAGCCGGATCGCCAGGACCGTTGGACAAAAAGATGCCGTCCGGTTTGCTCTCCAAAATCACAGCGGCTTTGGTGGAGGCGGGATAAACAGTGGCTTCGATGTCGCGTTTGGCAAGCTCTCTCAAAATATTTTGCTTGCAACCAAAGTCCATCACTGCCACTTTGTATTTGCCATTGCCGACTTTATAGATTTTGCTTGTTGTTACTTCGCCGGTGAGGTCCTGACCGGTCATGTCTGGCAGCTCTCTGACTTGCTTGATCAGGCTCTCTTTGACTCCGGCTATATCGATATCATGCTCAGTAGATATTAAACAGCGCATCGCGCCTTTGTCGCGGATGGCGCGTGTGATCATGCGTGTATCTATCTCGGATATGCCGACAATGCCATGCTCTTTGAGGAAGGCATCAAGGCTCATCACAGCCTGCTGATTGCTATAGATACGGGAGAGATGGCGCACTACCATGCCCCGGGCATAGATTTTGCTACTCTCATTGTGGTCGCTTGAGATGCCGTAGTTGCCTATCTCTGGATAGGTAAATGTGATTATTTGACCTGCATAACTGGGGTCGGTCAGTACTTCCTGATAACCAGTCAAACTGGTGTTAAATACCAGCTCTCCAGTGGCTACGCCAGGTTTGCCAAAGGACAGACCAGTCAAAACTGTGCCGTCTTCTATTACTAAATGAGCCTTTGTGTGTCCCTCTGGGAGGTTGATTGAGACTTGACCCTGAGCATCCCGTGTCAGCATCTTGACAGTTTCCGACATTAAATTAGCTTCCCCCTGACCGACAAATACCGACTATGCGGTCAAATAAGTGTCGCTTAAAACTCCAGGCACGCCATTGCTACACCGGTAAGATCTATCTTACCCAAATTTGCTAAAACACTGTACAGCTATCCTGCATTGACTTAAGTTGAGCCTGGCTGCGGCGTTAAAGCTGGCTGTAAAGATACCAGCTTGAGGCTGTCAGTAAGTCAATCTCGTTAAGCTAAAGCAAAGCTTACTTCGCTTTGTTCAATCTGGTCCCCCAGGTACCTTTAGTCCTTAGTATCATTATGAGCGTCATAAGGGGACTGCTTAGCAAAATGGACGCAATTAACGATTACTATCACCAGCTGGGGTTTCTTTTCCCCCATCTGCTTTTGACTCTTGGTATTTTGTTTGCCGCACTGTTTAACCTGTTTTTTCCCAAAGCCAAGGGGATGACTCCCTTTGTGTCTTTGATCGCCCTGGGTGGCGCTTTTGCGGTGTTAATCTCGCAAATGACCCAGACCTGCAGCCTTTTTCGCGGTGTCTTTACTGTCGACCCGCTCTACTCGCTCTTTAGCCTCCTGGCAGTTGCCGTAGGCATCGTGGTAGTGCTGATGAGCATGGGTTATGACCACAAGTTTGGTCGCAATACAGGCGAGTTTTATGCCATCCTTTTGACAGCTGTACTGGCTAACCTCTTTTTGGCAGGATCGACTGACTTAATCATGCTCTTTGTCTCGCTAGAGACCTTGAGTATCTGCTGTGTGCTCCTATCAGGCTTTATGAAGCGCGATTTGCGCAGTCAGGAAGCATCCCTTAAATATTTGCTTTCGACTGCCGCCACTACTGCCACTTTGCTCTATGCCCTATCTTTCCTCTATGGTCTATCTGGCTCCACCAACTTCGAAGTTATCAGAGAAGCCTTGACCGTGGCTGCTTCGGGCAAAATCTCGTTCTTCCAAGTTTTGCTTTTGACTCTTGTATTGAGTGCTGTTGGCTTTAAGCTCTCAACAGTACCTTTCCACATGTGGACCCCAGACGTATACGAGGGCGCTCCCACTCCTGTAACCGCCTTCCTCTCTATTGGTTCTAAAGCTGGTGGTTTTGTTGTTGCCATAAGACTGCTCTCAGTCATGTTTGCTCAGTACCAGTCCACCTGGGTGGTACTCCTGGCAATCCTGGCCATCCTATCTATGGTGGCCGGTAACTTGATTGCTATGGCTCAAGTGTCATTTAAGCGCATGCTCGCTTACTCCAGCATCGCTCATGTCGGCTATATCCTTATTGGCTTAATCGCTGGTGGCGAAGCTGGACTGAGTGCAATGGTCTTTTATGTCATGGTCTACGGCTTTATGAACCTCGGTGCTTTTGCTGGAGCAATCCTCTTTAGCAATGAGACTGGCTCAGATCGCATCGAAGACTACGCCGGTTTGATTCGTCGTCGTCCACTTCTTGCCATCGGTATGGCCATCTGCTTGCTCAACCTGGCTGGTTTGCCTCTGCCTCCAGCTGGATTCTTTGCCAAAGTATTTGTCTTTACTGCCGGTGCCCAAATCACCCAACCATTCCTGGGCTTGCCCATGGGCTGGGTGCTAGTCGGTACAGCTCTGGTGACATCGATACCTGCGCTCTTCTACTATTCACGCGTGATTATCATGATGATCGTGCCTGAGCCAAGCGAAAAAGTCGCCAACCTGCCAACAGCGCAGCAGCCCAGACCTTATGTGGGCAGCCCTCAGGAATTTCCTGGTATCGCTATGGTCGCTTGCACTTTAATCGTTGCGGTTAGTGGCTTGATGTGTGTCCAGCCTTTGATGGACCTGGCACGCAACGCTGTGGTCAATGTCGGTAGCCCGATTTTTCCCACCAGCTCAGTCCCACAAAACCAGCCAGAGCCTGTCAAACCAAGCGGTAAGCTAATCTCGCTCAAATAATGCAAGCGGCAGCAAACCTGAGGAAGAGTTACTGCCTCACAATTGCCGTAGCACTCGTCGCTATGCTCATTTACTATGGGCCGGCTTTGTTTGGGCGCCGTGAGTTTTTTGCCTCGGATCACAGTCTCTACTTTGAGCCTTTTGCACGCTTTATCGGTGACTGCCTCAGGCGCGGCGAGCTGCCTCTGTGGAATCCTCTTTGCTATTGCGGCATGCCCCAGGTGGCTAACCCATCGCCAGGGCTCTTTTACTTCCCCACAGCTCTGTACGCTCTTATGCACTACGGGCAAGCACTGTCACTGACGATGATGCTCAGTCATCTGGTGGCCTGCACCGCTGGCTTTTTGCTTGCCACTAGATTTAGCAAAAGTGGCTTTGTGGCAGCTTTTTTGGGGCTCGCTCTGGGCTTTAACGGTTATATGTTTACCCTTAGCTCCAATTACACTCTATCAACCACTGCTGCCTGGGGGTTTTTGTCACTCTATTTGGTGCTTAGACTGGGAGATAAATCAATCAGTCAAAATGCCAGACTTTTGACTTTTAGCGCTCTTACATTTTGTCTGCACTGGATGCTCATGGCCGGGCGCCCCGAGGTCTATGTGCCGGCTTTTGCCACCATCGGTATCGTCAGTCTCTATCCGCTACTTAGTATCAGGTCCGCTGGCAAGTCGGGAGACAAATCGGGAGACAAGTCCGGTGCTAAGGCTGTGCTTGCCACTGTGGCCATATCGACAGCGTCGATGATACTTGCCGTGGTGCTCAGCTCCATGAGCATGCTGCCGACTTTTGAGTGGACCAGACTCTCACCGCGCTCTACTGGTATGAGTGTTGCTACTTCATTTATATGGAGTGCCAACTGGTATGACTTCCTCTGTCTTTATGCGCCGCAACCCCTGGGTGATTTGCAATCTCCGCTCAATAAATTTCTCAATCTGGTGTGCAGTCGCAAAGGCTATTATGTATTTTTGCCATCGGCTTATCTGGGTCCAGTGGTACTGGTCTTTGCCTTGCTGGGGCTAAATGCCAGAGCCTATAAGAGTCGCTATTTTGTTATCGCTGGACTGGTTTGTGCCTCGATTTGTGCACTGGGTGGCAACACAATTATCAGTCCATTTGTGGTGCAAAAGCTCTCCTTTTTGACTGTGCTGCGCTATCCAGTCAAGCTGATGATCTTTGTCGATCTCTTTATCTGTCTGCTTGCAGCTTACGGTGTCACCACAGTGCTGGCTGGTACCGCCTCTAAACGCTACCTCAAATGGTTCAGCATCATATTTGGTAGCGCCGCATTGATACTTGGTCTGGTCTATCTATTGCGCACCACATTTGCCGGTCAGACTTTTAGCTATACAATCCCATTTAGGTGGGAAGTACACTTTTATAGTGCAGCGTTTTATGAGCGTCTGATGCGCTCGCTATTTTTTACAACCCTGGGCGCTACTATGCTCGCGCTCTTTTTGTTTTTTAGAGATAAGTACTCAGACAGCACACTCAAGTCACTTTTGTTTGGTGCACTGATAGGCTCATTGATTGCACCTAATATCATGATGCCACCAAGGACAGTGAGACCTGGCTACTATCATGAGACAGCTCTGGCCAAAAAGTTAACGACGTTATCTGAGGCCGTGAGCACACAAAAGATCAAAGAGCGCTATGTCAGTCTTTACTTTGATCCGCTCAAAGTGCCTAAAAACTACAGTGTCGGACCAGGCACCAAGCCCGGCGAGCCGTATATGCAGTTTTGTCGTGAATTGCTTTTGCCCATGACCAATGTGTCGAGCAATTATCCTGTCACATTTGGCTATGAATCATCTGAGACTAAACATTATCGCGAGAGCTTTTTTGCCACCATCCATAAAAGCTCACTGGATATTAAAGGTGCTGATGACCTGGAGCTGTACCGCTTTTGTAGACTCAGTGCCACCAGATTTGCTGGCACTGTGATTAACGGCAAAAAGGGACTGGTCTCAATACTCAATCCTGAATACTTTACACTCAAAGAAGAAAACAAAGACTATAACTTGCGTCTCTATGATGTAAAAGCGCCCACTCCCAGGCTCTATGTAGCCAGTAGAGCTAAGATAGTAGACAGCGAAAAGGCAATCGATACCTGGATCAAGAGTCGCCCCTCCAAAGGGGCAAAAGTCTCCATGGCTGATAATACAGCTGGGTATCATGATTTAATAGAGACCAAGCCTGACATCGGCAGTCCCTTTGAGGACCCGCGACTATTGTTTTTGGACCCTGAGGCGACGCAACAAAAAGAGCGACTGGATATGAAGAACGTCCAGGACAAGCTCGATGGCACAGCACTACCGGCAGTGCCTGAGTTTAAAAAAGGCGAAGTGGTAGAAGGCATAGGTAAGTGCGAGTTTTTACATGAAACAACCGGTAGCGTATCGCTATCGGTCAACATGGCAAAAGCGGGATTTTTGGTGCTCTGTGACCGCTTTTATCCAGGCTGGCAAGTACAGATAGATGGATTGCCTGGGACTATCTGCCGGGCCAATGGCTTTATGCGGGCTGTGTACCTGAGACCAGGCGCTCATCTAGTCCAGTACCAGTACCGCCCACGTAGTCTTTTTGCTGGTTTTTATCTGGCTCTGTCAGCTCTCATCATCAATCTAATCATCGCCTTTTGGGGGGCTAGGACCTGGCTGTGGTCGATTATTTTGTATTTGTCCAACGGTAAGTGGCCTGAGAGCGATAATGGCTGCAAAGAAGTTGGCGCCTGACATCTATAGGTGCTATTCTTTTTACCATCCAATGCCCTCGTAGTTCAGTTGGATAGAACACCTCCGTCCTAAGGAGGGTGTCGGGAGTTCGAGTCTCTCCGAGGGTGAGATTTTTAGGTATCACTCAATACTGTAAAAGTGAACTGCAGATTAGAAGATTATGTACCGCTGGCGATTCAAATTTGTTCGATTTTGGATGAATTAGGTATGCGTTGGATATGCGTTTTAATGGTTGTACTAACCATTTTCTGGTTGAGAAAGCATAATGCAACTGTTAGAGGACTTACTTGCACCGATTTTTTACTGTGAAACAGGGAACTTTATTGGTGTGTGAATGAACCGGTTAACCAATGCGGGGGCGATCTAATGGCTACTGGCGAACAGGTAAAGAAGTTGCTAGCGGCTCACAGAGATCACGATGACGCGACCTTTTTCCGAGTTGCTCAATCAATTATTGCCGATGAAACCGCGGCTAATCATCACATATTGGCTCGTGAGCTAAAGAAAGCACTAGGCGACCAGAAAAAATCTGGGGACCTCGTTGTGTTGCCGACTGGTAAGGATCGAGTTTCACTTTTGAACGTGCGCCGAAGTGAAATTTCGCGAGACAGATTAGTTTTAACGAGTCGTACTAGCAAGAAAATTGAGCGAGTTTTGCTAGAGCATAAGAGTGTCCTGAGACTGGCCAAACATGGCTATCAACCAAAGAGAAAGTTGCTCTTTTGGGGACCACCAGGATGTGGCAAGACATTAACGGCTCACTTTCTGGCTCATGAGCTTGGGTTGGAAATTGGTACAGTGCGCTTGAGTTCACTTATATCCAGCTATTTAGGTGATACGGCTACTCATTTGGAAAGTGTATTTGAAATTGCAAATAAATCGCCCATGGTGCTTTTAATTGATGAAGTTGATGCAGTGGGCAAGACGAGAGATGATCCAAATGATGTTGGGGAACTGAAGAGAGTCGTGAACACTTTATTGCAGGCAATGGATAATTTTGTCGGCAACCAAAGTATTTTAATTGCTGCAACGAACCATGAATATGTTCTAGACGCCGCCCTCTGGAGAAGATTCGATGATGCAATAGAATTCCCACTTCCGGAAGAAGTAGAAATCTATGCGGATCTAAAAAGACTTCTCAGTGGAATCGAGTTTGAGGCTTCGCTTAAAAGCATTGTACCTATGTTGATATCGTTGTCCTTTGCAGAGATAGAGCGAATTACAACTGAAGCAGTTAAAACTATGATTTTGGAACATCGAGACTTTCTGACGTATGAGGATATCGCAGGTCAGCTTGAGCAATTAAAACGACACTCTGTAATTGACACCGAAAGGAAGCAGGATTCATGACTGAGGACCACCGTCCCCTTAATCTAAATCCACCCACTACTAAGCATAGGGCTGCGCTGCCAAAGTCTCCCCCTCGTTTTGCAGAACTGTTGCCGGAGCAGAAAAAAGTTGGTGAGCAAGTAAGAAATAAGCTGAAACCACTAACGAAGCGATTCTATCAGCTTTCATCCGAGCAAAAGAAAGCAGTATTTCTAAAGATCACTCATAACGAAATGAGGATCGACTTGTCTGGAACCGGACTGCGAGTGTTTGCTGATGGCGATACGGTAACATTGGCGACTGTAAAAGAAGGAAATCTCGACAAACTTTTGAAAAAGCTCAATGAGTTTGAGAATTCTCAACCAGAGAGAGGGCATCTCAAGAATGAGGCTTTGTTTTTTCCAATCACAGATTTGGCTGAAGGTGATCCGTTGGATAGACTCAGCGCTGAAATGTTTGAAAATTACCACACACTCATCGAAGAAGATTCACTCCTTTACGAGATCGAGCTAATGACTGATGGTGATGGTCAGAATAAAAAGCAACAAGAGACACTCAGAGATCTGCTGCTAGAAAAGCTCCAAGCAACAATAACAATCAATGGAACTATTTTTGAACATGAGACTGTTGGACCTTTCATAAGAGTCATGCTTCGGACAAGTGGCAAGGTATTTCAAAAATTTGTGGAAGAGCCTGCCTGGCGAACCAAAATTATCCGGTTTGAATACGCTCCGGATTTTGAAACGTTTCATACAATAGTCACCGACTTCTCTGTGGGTAAGGTCCAAGTCAAAGGCCCGGATAAATCCGCTGCTACCATTTGCGTAGTTGATTCTGGTGTTACTGAGAATAATCAGTTTTTGAAACCCGTGGTACGAAGCCATTTATCAAAATCTTTTGTGAAGGATAACAGCAATCCATCTGATGAATACAATCATGGATCTGGAGTTGCATCTTTAGCAGCTTTTCAGGACATTAATATTAGTCGTGGTGCTGTTAATGAGGCTGGAAGTTGGATTGCTAGTGCGAGAATACTGGATGCAAATAACCACATTGAAGGAAGGCTGCTGTCCGCTGTATTGAGAGATGTTGTTGAAGAGTATGTCAAACACGGTATTAGAATTTTCAATTTATCTGTTTGCGTCAAAAACAAACCATGGAATGAACCTAGTAGGAGAGCTGCAAAAAGAAGTTCATGGGTCGCAAGACAGATTGATAAGCTATCCAAAGAGTTTGATGTGGTTTTCGTAATCAGCGCTGGCAATCTAACACTGAATGCAGTGACAGATTTTATGAGAAACCAAGGTGCACTCTATCCGACGTATTTTCAAAGTGAAGATTGCAAGATTTTGGATCCATCACAAGCGTCATTAGCGATCACAGTCGGGTCCATAGTTGGCTCAACTACAGTTGTTGCCGGAAATTCTACTCCAATTGCTGGTCGAAATCTTCCATCTCCTTTTACTAGAGTAGGTCCTGGACTCGTTGGGGAGATAAAGCCAGAACTTGTAGAAATTGGCGGCAATTATGCATGTTCCGGTACCGGAAATGTAACGACAAATTATGGTCTGGATCTGACTGTGGCGAATAATAAGATAACCCCTGCAATACACCACGGTTCTGGCACAAGTTACGCGGCAGCTCGAGTAAGTTTCAAGCTTGCGAAGATACTATGCGATTTGAGTGTGGCAACAAGTGAAAGTTATATTAGCGCTCCGCTACTTAGGGCCTTCCTAGTTAACTCAGCTAGCATTAAGAGAACAAATTCAAAAGATGATGAGATTACGCAATTTGCAGCTTCATTTTCATCGGTAGGCTCTCTTGCGCGGATCCTTGGGTATGGCACACCAGATCAAACTAAGGCCGTGTTTGGAGATGCTTATACCGTTACCTGCTATTTTCAGGGCGACCTTTCAGTTGACGACGTGGCGTTTTTCAGAATACCTGTACCTGTGGAACTCAAGAATTCAACAGGAGACAAGCTCATGCATATAACAGTTGCATTCGCTCCCGATGTTCACCAAAGTGGACTGAAGGATTATCTTGGAAGCCGATTGAAGTGGCGATTGTTTCGTGGTGACAGCACAGAATCAGACATTCTGAATGTTATGTCAAAAGTGGATGAATCCAGCTTTTCCGAAGAGTCTGCTTTAGATGACGAGATAGACCTATTGCTTGAAGGTGAAGATGATAGCGAAACTGATAGCAATGTTAAAGAGCTTAAGAAATCCAGATTCGGAATCCAAGCGAGATCGAAGGGCACGGTTCAACATGATGTCTTTAAGTGGACGCAGCACAAGGAGCACTATAGCAAGAATGACTATATTCTTGCTGTTTCTCTTTATAAAGGTGGAGTTCAAAACAAGTGCCGTTCGCAGTTGTTGTTAGGATTGAAGATACATCGAATACTGTTCCCATCTATTCAAAGGTACGTGCAAGATTGCTTGCTACCCAAGTTAGAGCTAAGACATAGTTTTTAAGAAGCAAATCCTGGAGAAAAAGATGCCAATTGAAGAAAAACAAATGGAAGCTGCGATTGATGCACTTAGGACCGCATCTAGATCTGTTTTTGATTGCACGTTGGAAGATCTACTTAACGATTTAAAGAACAAAAAGTATGATGTAAACGCATTTGAGCGGGTTATAGAAACTGCTTGGTCTAATGAAGATCCTCATGTTGTTGTTGCCAACTATGCAAGCGATGTCGCTGTGTCTGAACCTGGCGCATCAGGGGCATCTACGAACAATAAAAGTAAATTCCTTTATTTGGCAATATCAATTTGTAAATATGCGAACAGTGATCCAGGGCTGATGAAAAAACTCTCCGATGCCGGAAAGTCAGCTAAGAAAGCAGGGCAGCCTATTCCCTCACCTGCAGCCATAAACAATATGCTCATCGTAGGATTGGCAGAGTTCCTTGTCAAGCTTGTACCTGGTCTTTCTGGCATAAGTATTGTAGTTCTTGCTGGTATTCTGACGATCATTGTCACCATTGGTATGGATGCTTTTTGCAGTTGGGTCTCAGACCAAACTAATGGTGAATGTGTTGACTCTAACGTTCTACCCAAAAGTTGAGCCGTTGGAATTTTTATAACGGTTTCAATTGTTTACTAGCCCTTCAAAAGTGCTACTCCATTTGAAAGTACAATTTTTGAACTCTGAGTGTCCGCATAGTTGATGCTGCGCAACTGCTCTGCCAAATTGTGTTTTTCATTATTGGCTAAAAGTTCAAGAATAAATCGATGAAGCAAAACAAAATTTCCAAACGGATCAAGTCCGACTGGCAGGTACGTTGATCCATGCGGCCGCTCAAGAGAAATCTCTTCGTTCCAACTTTTACCAGCAATTAAGAGTTCTGCAAGTGCGTCTTGGTTGGCATATCGCAATACTTTGGCATACGAGTACCGAATGATTTTATCTGCATCCCCTGGAGTATCAGAACCACCTGGCGGACCGTCTGGATCGAGAATAGTGCACGTACTTTTCTTTGCCCGTTTGGACGGATTGACTGCAAAATAAGTTGAAACTGCGAAGTTCCTAGGACTTGTTAAAAGATTAGTTGGTTTAACATTGAGAAGCTGCTTCTTCCCTGTTGCGGCGGCATCAATCATGGCGGCGTAGCTACTCAATGTGCCTTTGCTCTCTATAAACGACAGGGCAGTGTTATCCAAATCCAACGCACAAAAATCGGGTTGAGACTGACCTTCGTTTTTTGTCACAATTTCAGCCTTAATAGCGGATGAAACATCTGCTATGTGTCGATAACCAAAATGGTCGCGCATAAGATAGCAAGTAATGCCAACACCTAATTCTTCTGCCATCAGTGCCTTTAATCGGGAATCAAAATGACGACATTCTTGAGGAAGTGCAAGTGGTAAACGGTGGATAATGTTTCGAAAGTACCAACCGTATCTTATCATTGCGTAACCGGCACGTGCATCGGCATCATCTTCGACCGTTGCCGGAGTGAGGGCAATTCCAGCCTCAAGAAGTAGTCTCGCCGGAGTGATTTCAATCGAATTAGGCATATTCTGTATGTCTTGGGCTGAAATACTTAAAGTAAATGTGCTCTCAAATAGGTTTTGGAACCACTCTTTTTGAATCGCATCAGCGAACCTTAAATTGCAGAGAAACAAGAAATTCTCGGTTCGTGCCGGAAAAAGCCTCATGAAAGTTTCTGCCGTGAAAATGTACTCTTTGGAAATCATGGGATAACTCCTTACTAATTCTCTTCTGTCTTTTGTCGCCACCAGAGAATCCGTGACTCGATCTTTTGCTCCAATGGATCGAAGTCTGCAAGCCAAACCGCTTCGTTGAAATCCTTAGAAGATCGTTTAAGCAAAACCTGTGCGTGAACATCAGCTATATCCAGGTGCCGCCAAAGTGTGAAGAAGTAAGGCTCGACTATATTCTTTGGCTCCACCATTATTCTTTGGTCTACGTAGCCGTCGAAAAATGTAAGTCCATCAGGGCGATGCTCGGGACCAGCAGCCAAAACTGTTGCATGCAGTCTCTTTGATGCCTCATCATAGGTGTTATCGATCACCAGGTTAAGCTTTGGAAGATCATCTTTTAGGTTTGTCCATTCTTTTTCTCGACGGCTCGGAATCATATGGGTCATGTTATTGATTTTAAAACTGTCCTTATAGTCATTCCAATGTTGAGCACTGACGGCAGCATTTAACCATTTAATTGCAGTTCCTTCCTTCTCTAGAACTCGTGCTGCAAATAAAGTGAACTCCGCGGATTTTCTCAAATGTCCAAAGCTATCTCCAAGCTGACCGCGAAGCAGCGTCAAAACACCTCGGACGAGCAGATGCCTGCATGACATTACAGCTTGGAGCAAGACTGCCTCCTCCGGTGTGATAGATTTAATTGTGGCTCCGAGTTTTGTGTAATGGCCTTGGATTCTTTTGTAGAGATTTGCAATCTGTTCAACAAAAACCAGATCTTCTGCCAATAATTTCGAGGCAGTTGAAAAGCTCTCGGCTTCTAATGTTCTCGCGGTTTCAAGGTCGGCGGGCTTTTGCATTTGCATCTTCATTCAGTCGGAAACCGTCACAATCATACAATCTTAGTTTGCAAAATCTACAAGGTGCTCTTGCGCATTTACGTTCCCCTATCTAGCTCTATTTTAATGCAGTTGTCACCTTTTTAACGGTTCAGCCTTTGTGGAACAGGTCAGCAGTGCTATCGTAGATCAAGTGTGCGTGCGAGGCGTTATGTTCAAGATACTGGCATTTATTGTGCGTTATTTGATCAATCCTGCCGCTGAGACAGCCAAGATCGATGCACATGATAGAAAGACCGAGCTGAGGGCATCGGCAATTCTAAGCGGTTCACTAAGCGATGAGAAAACTGCTGACCTTGAAGAAGCACTTTTAAGAGAGCCAGAGAATATGGAAATCCGAGCAGTGTTGCTGGGTAAATACGATTCAGCCCGGTATTTTGACAATGTTGCCCACCAAAAACGAATGAAACACATTGAGTGGATCGTGTCCTCTTGTCCAGAGCACGTTTTAGCAGGAGATCCCTGTGTGGGCATTATTCGTTGGGACCATGAGGACGATTACCAACATATAAAGTCAATGTGGTTAACGCAGGTAGAAAGCAAAAAGAATAATCCATCAGTACTCATGAACGCTGCAAACTTTTTTTGACTCTGAGGACAAAGAACTTGCCGAGAAGCTTTTGCTCGATGCTCTCGCTCTGCAACCTAAAAATCGTGATTACAGGGGCAAACTCGCCTCGCTTTACTCATATTGGGACGGACATGAGGAGCAAGCTTGGCGTCAGACCGAGCTGCTTGCTAAAGGGCTTAAGTCCTTAGATATCGGCGAATTATCGAACTTACCAGAGCGAGCTTTTGCTGCGGGAAAGTATGACCGAGCGGTTTCTTCTGCGAAATGGATTTTATTTCTAATACGTTGTTCTGACTTATTAAAGCAGCATGGTGGCGCCCGTAACATGGCTCATACTGTCATTGGTAAGGTTGCCTTGATAAAAGGCGATGTTTCCAGAGCAAAATATCATCTCGGGCAGTCAATCAAAGACATAGCATGTCCCACTATGTGCTCCTTTGGACCAAGTCTAGAACTCGCAGATGAACTTCTTAAGGTTGGTGAAAAGGCGGCAGTACTCGGTTATCTAGATAAGCGTGAAGAGCTTTGCGGGGCCTTTGATAGAGATGCGTTTTTGCTGCGTTACGAAGCAACTGAAGGCATAACCGTCGAGCGGCGTCGAGCCTTTTTTGATCCAAAGATTGAGTGGGCATTTTATGATCGTGCCTATTTGGCGCTGCTCAAGTCAGAGCCCTTAACTAAGAAAGTCAGTTTGATACATCAAATTAGTTCAGTCAAGTCGAGGTTAAAGGATGCACGCAGGGAATTCGAGCGAATTGAGTCGGATAAGACTGGTGATGATGCTGATAAACTTGAGGCTTGTGCCCTGCAAATTGATCGGTGTAAAGCGCATCTCGCAAAGCTGGAAGCACTGCTCAATGAGTGCAGCTAAAAGCCTTGCTCGCGACTGATACATGACCCTTTGTTTTTAGTGGGAGTTTTGACTTGAAGCGAATACTGGCAGGAATGTTGCTGAGTGTTTTAACACTCACTGGCTGTGGGCGAAAAGATCAACTTGTCTGGTCCCCTGATGGGAAGAAGCTTGCTCTCACCACATCCGATGGCGTAAGAGTTGGAGACGAGACTGGTAAGCTCAACAAGCCAATCGAGCGTCATGCTAAGTTTTGCCGCTGGCTTCCTGATTCAAAGTCCGCTGTCGTTGTTTCTCGCAAAGCTATAACCACTTGGCCAGAGGTAAAGGAAGTTTTGTCTACTAGTGAGCAAATGAACATAGTTCGTTTAGCAAACAAGACCTGGAAAACTGGTTACATGCCCGTCGCAAAGACTAACGAGGCGCAGCAGCAACAAAATGAAGCTTTGATATATCTGTCTCAAAGATATGGCGCCAAACTTGTAAAGGCAAGGCTGCCAAAAGTATTGAAAGCACATTGTTTGTGCTTGAGTTTTGATTGTCTTGTACTTTTGGACCTGTCGACAGATGAAGCTGTTGTTAAAAAGACTATATGGCGTACCACGCAAGACATTGGTGACGTCAGGATCTCGCCTAATGGTACTCTGGTTGCTGTCTGTATTGAGTCAGATCCATTGTACAAAATTGTGTTGGTGCCTTTAAATGGTAGTAAACCAATAACGGTAGTAAAGTCTCTGGCAGATTGTCCTGACTGGTCACGTGATGGTAGATCAATTTTTTATATTGCATATTCACCACTGAGCGCCAAGACACCGATAAGTGAAATGCAAGACACAACCAAAAGACCATTTTTGGCAACGCTTAATAGCCTTGAAGTTGCAGATATGCAAGGTAAGATCTACAGCAAGCCCGGTAACCCTAAGTTGCTAATTGATGCATTTGCAGCTGATGTGTCTAGGGTGCGTTGTATGCCAGACGGCAGTGTGGTTTTTCATGCCAAGTCGCACGTCTTTCCTTCAATCAAAAACGCGGAACCTAAATCTTGCCTTTATCGCTTAAGTGCAGATCGGAAGTCCCTCGAGCCTATTGCTGGGTCGGAACAGTTGCCCGGGGATGATATGAGATATTTTGAGCCAAACCAGGACGGCTCAATGATTGCGGTCCCAGGTTCTAACGGAGAAATCCTTGTAATCGATACAGTATCAGGAGTCGTAACTACTTTAGAAAAGAAAGGCGAACAAGAATTGGTCTTTGCTCCGCAGTGGCGCACAGCAGACGAACTCTGTTATCCCAGTCGCAATGATGTTGTCTCACCTGGCGGGCACAATGTTGATGTAGTGCTGCAATCAATGAAGGATCTCAGTCGCAGAGTCGTGATAAGCAAAGAGTGGTCTGCAATATCAGTCGACTTTTTGCAGGATCCTAAAGAATCAGAAACTGAAAAAGATAAAGCACCAGTCCGTAAAAAGCCGATGAAGAGAAGAGCTGTCAGAAAAAGTCAGATCCACTCTAATGAGCCGAAGTCTGCCATACCTGCCAAATGACGTTGGGCGTGTCGCCACAACCGGATATGTATCACGTAAAGCTGAATGGCAATCATGTTTTGGTCAATCGTTATTCGTGATAGATCGAGACTAAATCCCTGTTCTCGCGAAGGGACTATTTTGCATCTTTTGAGTTTGCGCATCTCGCTCTTTACGCATTTTTTCAACACTTGCGCGCAATTCTTGTCCCTTTTGTGGATTGCCGAGCCTTTCCCACAAGAAGCTTGCTCTAACTGGGAAAACAGCCTGATATTGCTCGGTAAAGCACTTTTCTCCGCTCATAAGATAGTTGATTGCTAAGGCCTTATCTCCACAGTCGAACGCAATTTCGGCTATTTGCACGTATTCCTGGCAATTTAATTGCGGGAGAATGCTGGCGGCTCTCTCAGCCCATGCTTTAGCCTTTTCTGGATGTCCTAAACTGATTTCTGCCTTAGCCGCGTTTACGTAATAGTCCATTCGGCGTTCGCTAGGTATCACGCACCCATAGCTTCGCCCGGCATATATGTCTGGCTGACGCTCATAGATACGACAACGCTCTGTCGCCGATTCTTTAAGTACCTGCCAGTTCTTTTGAATGAGAGCCAAATACATCAGGCGGCTAAGCATTTGCACCGCTGCTCTGCCATAGGGTTGATCTTTACACAACTCCCTGTGCAATTCCTGCGCCCTTTGTAGGTTCTCTGACCTCGACTGCTCCTCTTTTGTAGACAGTTTCCACCTGTCCTCATCTGTCATTTCGCCAGATGGAAGCCTGTGTGTTTCTTGCACTATTTTCGCTTCTCTTACATATCCCAGCTTTTCTAGGAGCGCAGGTGAAACCCAGCCGATGCCCCGCACATCTATAGATTGTCTGTCTTTTCTCCCGATGGCGAGGCAGAGCTGGTCATATCTACCCCCTGTTGCTGAGTGTAGATTGTATTTCCCGACGTAAAGGATATGTATCTTTGCTGCGCGAATAATGAGTTCTTCAGCCTGGTCGTAATTCTTTTGAGTTATCGCTGTATCTGCCAGAGCTAAAAGAAGATCCCCAATTCGTTGATCATCCTTGTCCAAAAATTTCTGTTGATTGGTCAACATCTTCTGCAATATTTTTTCCGCTATGTCACCCTTGCCTTTACTCGCTAGTCTGGACGCGCATCTAGTCAAAGTCTGACAGGCTGATTCAGCAGGTCCCTCAAAACTCGAGACTTCTAAAATTCGTGGGCTGACATCGCAAAGTCGGTCCAAAGTGCTAAAGCCGATGTCTGTTTTTTCCTGGTCAAAATAAAAACTTGCGAGTTGAGCTAATTGCGCATAATAAGATGCGCTGTTAAATCCAAATAAAGCCTCCGACTTTCTGAGAGCCTGCTTCAATAGCGATTCGCCCTGGGTGTAATGACCCAGCGATGCCAGGCTATTAGCTGATGCTGCCGTAAGCAAAGGTGTTTTAAATCCGGCATAATTATTCCTGTCATCATATCTTTCGAGGGCTGTAGTAGCGTGAGCAAATGCCTGGTCTGGTAGTTCCGCTTGTAGCTCTAGATTTGCCAGGTTGAGCCATTCTTGGAAGCGATTATTGTTCTCGGATTTGTCCGCTTCTATAGTGCTTGCGGTCATTTGCTTTAACTGACTGAGCGCCTGAGTCTTGTAAAATTGCTTTAGCTCTTGAGGCGACATGGGCAGGTTATTTGTGGCGGTGTTTGCCGTATTTCCTGCCTTTGCTTTCTTCTGATTTTCCAGCGCCGTCCTGCGTAGTTCAAGATTTGATATACGCTGTACTAGCCGCTTGCGTCCTGGTTATGCTTCAGGAATAAGTGCCAGAGCTTTGCGAAAATATTTTTCTGCACTGTCAATGTCATCGACCCTTTCTAGGGTAGTACCATAGTTTAGGTATATTGCAGCCAGTTCAGTCGGGTCATAGTTAGTAGCCTTTTCGGCGCAGGACACAGCTGATGCTAACGCGTAGTTTTGGGCAACTTGTCTAGCGTATGGATCACTATTTATGATACCTGTGTTTGTTGATTTGAAGTATAGACTGGCAGCCTGAGCGTATTCTTTATGTGCATTAGCTATCTCTGCGGAGGTGACCAAAACAGTGTAGTTTGGCACATTGCCGCACTGTTTCAGTGCATCTTTTGAATATTTATAGGCACTTTCAATGTCTCCATCCTCAAATTTGAGTTTGGCCAGATAGCATGGAATAGTTGCGTAGTCTGCATAATAATTGCGAGAGTAATCTCCGATGGACGGATCTTCAACCAATGCGCCTTTTCCGGTGATATTTATTGCATCTTGAAGTGACCTTTCTAAGTCAGTATTGCTCAGTCCCTTGCTCTTCCAGGTTTGGACTATGCCTGCCACTTTACTTCTAAATATTTGATTGAACTGATTGCTTTCATTGCCTTTGGCCGGTGACGCCACTGCACACAGTGTTAAGGCCTCAGACAAACGTGTTTTCGATACAGTTAGATTGCACTCATCGGCGCAAAGACTGGCATCGTCAAGCAAGAGCAGTACTTTGTCTCGTTTAATATTGCCGGCTGCCTCTTCGTCCTTTGCAAGTCTGGAGTCCTCATTGATTTGTTCGGTCAGTGCATGATTCATCATCAAGCGAGCACGTTTGGATTCTCCGGCAAATCTGTAGATTGTGGATAATGCCTGAAAGATCCTACTTTTGTGTTGCTCTAGAGGCAAGTCTGGGCGGTCTTTAGACCATAGTTTTGCAAGCGCAATGCTCCAGCACGAGCCTGGCTTTTTTTGCCTGTCATGGTTGATCGCAGTTTCCAATTCAACAAATCCAATCGTCCTTTCGCCCATTAGATTGTTGTTGGCATATGATTTAAGGCGTGAGAGTATAAAGTCTGATTGTTTGAAATCTCCCCTGTCGGACAGTTCTCGCGCTTGTTGTAGGAGACCACCAAAAAGATCAACTTCACGATTTGGGTAGTTGTCATCCGGTAATAGATGTTCAAGCTCATTCAATAATATCTTTGCATTCTTCTCAATTTGATCAAAATCTTTGGTGTTTGCAATTTTTACTAGGAGCGCATATTGCTCTTCCTGCTTCAATAAGCTGGCATTTGCACTTGCCTGCAAACCCTTGAATTCAACTGCTCTCATCAAATTGCTTTCTTGCGGTTCTCCTTGTTTTAAGTTTTTGAGTTCGGCTTTCAAATCGCTTGGCTTTGGAAAGAAATCCACTAGTTTTTCAGCATTGGCTCTGTCCTCATCAAATGTACTCTTTTCGTACAGAGCGACTGCGTCCTGAAGTGTTTGTTCAGCACTTGCAATTTGTTTCGATTTTTTAAATAGCTCTGCCATTTTGAGGAGGTAATAGCAACGCTCTCTCACTCCATCCAGTGGCTGACGGTTATCCATACTCTGGTTGTTGCTCAAAAACTTAAACTTGCGAGCCCAAATTTCGCTGGCGCTATGATAATCGCCAAGCCTTTCAAGCATCTCAGCTAAATTTGCGCTGGTAATTAGCGAGTCAAAACTATCTCCCGTTACTTGGGTTTGAGCCCTGACAACTTTTAGGGCTTCCTCGTTTTTTCCCTGTGCTTCAAGCGTTTGTGCTAAAAGCCAGTTCAGGTCATCAATAGTTTGCTTCTTTCTAAAGTCATTTTTGTCTGGTATCGTGCTTGCTATCATTCTTTTCGTGATGGTCTGACACTCTTCAAAGCGTCCTGTCAAAAGGAGATCTTTGAGTAAAGCACACTCGAGAGTTCGGCTAAAGTCACCAAAGGAATGGAGTTCTTTGACATTTTTTACTGTCACATTCAAATAAGTTTTGGTTTTGCTAAATGCTCCAAACTTATCAAAAACGGTAAGTACATTAGCCGCGCATTTTCCGAGGACGTCATTGTCCATTTTAGGAAGTTGTAACGCTGCTCTATAAGCAGCGTCACTAGATGCTCTTGCGTACAAATCTAAGGCCTCGCCTGGCCGTGTCCAAGAATTGCTAGAGTTGAAATTTAATCCCATTTGTTCTCTCAAAGAATTTGCAAACGAGATTGGGTCGGTAATTGGTTCAATCTTTCGACTAGGTAAGATCACTTGAAACGATTTGAGTGCGTCATAAGTATCAAGGTAAACAATTGTTTTTGCATTTTCTGTATTGCTATGTAGTAGCTTGTAAATTTCAAAATCAGATTTACCCAGAAGTGACGTGCCATTAATTGAAATCAATTTCCCCGATATGGTGCCAACAAAAGGCTCGAGACAATCAAAATATAGGCCCTGTGGAAAACGCGGCGTAATTCTTACCGGCTGATTGACTATCCCTGACTTTGAAGTTTGTGGTGACTGCGCCTTCACATTGCTGACTTCAGATTTTTCTACTGGCTCTTGCCTCTTTTCACTGCTCTTTGTGCCTGCTGTAACATTTGACTGCCAAAATAATATTTGTGCAGAAGCATAAACCGTTGCCAATGCGGCTAGTTGCCTTTTGCTGGGCTTCTTCATGTCTTTGTCTGGCTCTTCTTGCGGATCGTGATTTAGCTATCTTCTGCTTTTGCAAGTAGTTTAGCTCCAGTGATAACCCTGAAGATAATTGACAATCAACTTTTCACGCACTTGCATGTGCTGTCATACCCCAGCTATCTACTCCCAAAAGCAAAAGAGAAGGACTCTAAGATCCTTCTCTTTCTGCTAGTTCTCGCCAGATGTGTGTGTGGTGTGGGGAGAATCTCAGGCTATTTCTTTGGTGTGAAAAAGCTCCTCGGCGACAGCATCAAAATCTTGCGCGTAGTCCTCGGTACTACTCGATTTTGATTCTTCTTTTGTGCTGGATCTACCTTTGGGTGGAAGTGAAAGCTGGCTGGCCTCAACCACAGGAGTGATGCGGTTGGCGCCTTGTTTATCTGTCCAGTGGTCCAGAAGAAGTCTGCCCGTGACTGTAATCTGGTTACCTTTGGAAAGATATTTGGCTGCTAGTTCAGCCAGCTTTCCCCAGGTCTCAACTCGATAGAAGTCTGCTGCTTGCTCTTTGTCGGTCTTGCCCGTTGACCTGACAAAGTTGTTCACAGCGACTACTAGCGTTGTCTTGACCCTCCCACTTGAAAATTCGATCCTTTCTGGAGCTTTGACTAAATTACCCACGAGCGAAACATTGGCCAGACTCATATCGCAACCTCCCGTCATTTAAGACACTGGTATTAGATTTGATTTGGTGTATTTGGCTGGGGGATGTGTATAAAATTACCACCCATACGGTTGTATGTCAACATAATTTTGTCTGGTAGATTTTGCACCGATTTATTGCCCAAACGTATCAAACTTTCATGCTTTCCTCACAAATAATCTGTATACAAAGCTATAAAGCAATAAAGTAGTCAAAGCTTTGATCTCTTAGCGATGGGGGAACATAGCCTTAGGTATCTAGAGGAGTTTTTTTTGGCCGATTCAGACGATCCCTGGTTCAAGCGTTACCGCTGGCTGCAAATGCTTGGCACCGGCGGTATGGGCGTTATTTATCTGGCCCAAGATACCTACAGCGATGATGCCTTTCGGGTAGTCAAACACTTATCCAGCACTTTTAGTGACCCCGAAGAAAAATCCGAAGCGGTGAGGCTTTTTCGCCGCGAAGCAGCCATGCTGCAAAGACTCAACCACCCAGGAGTGGTGCGCTTCCACGACCACTACTTTAACGAAGACGGTAAATATTACCTGGTCATGGATTATGTGCCAGGTAGCTCTCTAGAGACTGTTATCAGTGACTTTGGACCGTTTAATGATGATGACTCTGTCAAAGTCGGCATTCAGATATGTGAAGTACTCGAGTATTTGCATGAGCAAGATCCGCCGATCATTTATCGCGACCTCAAGCCGTCAAATTTAATGCTCACTCCCGAGGGGCAGATAATTTTTATTGACTTTGGTATCGCCCGCAATTTTATGCCTAAGGAGTCTGCCACCCGCGTAGTCACCGCCGGTTATAGTCCACCTGAGCAGTATTTTGGTAAGCCTGAGACCAGAAGCGATCTGTATGCTCTGGGAGCTACGCTCGGACATTTGCTTACCGGAGTCAGACCTAAACCTCTCACCGCCTATAGTGTCAGCCAGCATAGAGCCGATGTCCTGCCCAGCCTGGACGACCTGGTTAAGCAGCTCACAGCGCACTCTGTGGAGGACCGTCCCTTTAGTGCGCGCGATGTCAGGCACCAGCTATACAAGTGCTATCAGGAGTTGCACCCTGAGTTTGAGATACCAGATGAAGTATTTAAGGACACTGCTAAATCCACTAAAGAAGAACAGTTTATCTCTCAGCGCATCATGAAGTCCGGTATGGCTGCCGCTGCCTCCGCTCTCAAACAAGAGCAGGACAACGAGCGTAAGCGCACTGGCAAAGGCTCTGGCACCGGTCTAGATAAGCTCAGAGGCTTGCATAAAGACCAGACTACTAGCTCCAGCAAAAACCAGCGCATCAGCTCTACGCGTGCCCAAAAGGTCTCTAGCTCTCGCAACCAAAAGGTGACTGGTGGCCGCAATCCAAAAGTCACTGGTGGTAGTGACACTAAAGGCAAGCCACTGCGCTCGCCTAGAGATGTGCGCAAGCAAGAAGGACAGGGCTTCTTTGGCAAGCTCTTTGGTTGGATATCAGGTAAGCGCTAACTGACAGGTTAGGCAGTTAGCTATTTTTGCTTACCAGCTATTAGTTATTTGTCCAGTCCGGCTGACATCAAGATGCGCTCCACGAGAGCGTCATAAGAGATGCCTGCTACTTCTGCCATGGCTGGCAAGTCTGATGTATCAGTCATGCCTGGTAGTGTGTTGACTTCGAGGATGTACATCTTGCCGTCATGACCAGCGATCATATCCACACGAGCATAGCCACTGCAATCCAGCGCTCTAAAAGTCTTTTGCGCCAGGTCCTGTGCTTCTCTGGTGCGCGCTTCGTCGAGCTTAGCTGGCAATACAAATTCGGTCATGCCTTTTGTGTACTTAGCCTCGTAATCATAAAAGCCAGCTTTTGATTTGGGGATAAGCTCAAGTATTGGCAGAGAGATCATCTCCACAGTGCCAGAGGCATTTTTGCTGTTGTGACCATTGCCAGCCAGTGCCAGAGCGGGTTTGTGTACTTCCAGTACACCCACTGTGATTTCTTGCCCGGATATATAGCTCTCGACTATGGCGCCACCAAATTCTTTTAGTGTCTCTTTGACACAGTCAGCTAGTTTGGCTTGGTCATCGATTTTGCTAACACCAACTGATGAGCCTTCGTTGAGTGGTTTGACCATGACAGGAGGCGCTGGCAGACTGGCGATAAACTGATCGATATTTTGGCTTTCGTATTCATTGATTACGTAGCTCTTTGGATAAGGCAGATTTTGTGCCGAGAGCACACGCTTGGTCAATGGCTTATTCATAGATAGAGCCGAGCCCAATACGCCTGTACCGGTATAAGGTATTTTGAGCAATTCCAAAAGACCTTGGACTGTGCCGTCCTCGCCATAACGGCCGTGGAGGCAGAGAAACGCTACTTCGATTTGCAGTTGCTTTAGATCCTGGGCGATGTTTTCGGATACATCAATCAAAACTGCCTGGTCATAACCGAGTCGTTTGAGTGCATTAAAGCAGTTTTTGCCTGAGCGTAAAGAGACTTCTCTCTCGTTGGACATACCACCATAGAGCACACCTACGCGGGTTTCTTTGGTTATGGTTTTAGAGGGCTTCACTTTTTGTTCCTCCAGATAGAGAGTTCTTCTTCAGTAAATTCACCCATTGTTTTCCACTCGGGTGTCAGGTCTATATCAAAGTTTTGGGCAACGCTTGCTTGCATGCGTTTGAGTAGTGCCACTATTTCATGGGATGTGGCATTGCCGAGATTTATAACAAAATTGGCATGGATACTGGATACGGCGGCGTTGCCTTCCTTCATATCTTTGACGCCAGACTTGTCGAGCAAAAATCCCGCTGTCTTATCAGGGAAAGGATTTTTAAAGGTGCTGCCAGCATTAGGAAAGCCTAGAGGCTGTGTCTTCCAGCGGTATTCTTCGTTGTGTCTGGTGCGTGCTTCGATTGCTTCGGGCTCGTCTTGAGGCATGCGAAACTTAGCAGACAATACTACATGCTGCTTAGGATCGAGAGCACAGCGGCGATATTCAAACTTAATTTGGTCAGGCAGCATCTCTGTGATTTCGCCAGTGGCTGTATCCAGTACGAGAGCCGACTCCAGTATTGCTGACATAGAGCTACCGTGTGCGCCAGCATTCATTATGACGCCACCACCAACAGTGCCGGGGATGCCCACGGCAAATTCTAGACCCGATAGACCTTGTTGAGCGGCGTGTCTGGCCAGGTGAGGGAGTCTGGCTCCAGCTTCGGCTTCTAATAAGCCGGGCTCAAGGATTTTGATACCGGTAAGACCTGTGGTGCGGATAACACTGCCTCTTACCCCTTCCGATGAGATAAGCAAGTTTGAGCCGCCACCGATAACGTACCAGGGCTCACCTTTGTGCTTTAGCTCTTGGACGATATTAGCTAGCTCTTCTACAGAGGCTGGTTGATAGAGTTTGTCGGCATTGCCGCCCACTCTAAGAGTTGTGTAGCGAGCAAGCGGGGCATTGAGTATTTCTTCCAAAGGTTGCCTCGATAAAGAGCTTTTCATTGCTATTACTTCTTGAGGAGATTTACGAGTGCTGGTCCCACAGTTGTTATATCACCGGCCCCTACAGTCAAGACTAAATCATCTTTTTGCAGGAGGGGTAATAGATTGGTAGCCATTTCGCTGGCTGTGCCAGGCAGATAATGGGTGTGATTGTTAGTTACTTCTTTGACAAAAGTAGGTGTATCAATGCCAGGGATTTTGCCACCACGGGCGATATAGATATCACCGATGTAGGCTATGTCAGCCTGGTCAAAGCAGACTCTAAACTCCTGCCAGAGATCTTTGAGACGACCGGGCTGGTGTGGTTGGAAGACACAGACGATGCGACCTTTGCCGCCACGTTCGTTTTTGACAAATTCGCGGGCGGCATTAAGCAGAGCTGCTACTTCGGTGGGGTGGTGGGCGTAGTCGTCTACTACCAGGATGTTATTTACTTCACCAATGATCTGAAATCTTCTATCTACGCCGCCAAACTGCGCTGCGGCTGCCTGGACGTGCTCAAAATCGCCGGATAATTCCATGGCTATAGCAATAGCAGCAGTGATGTTGTATTTGTTGTGATCGCCAGGTACTTTGAGGCTGACTTTGCCGAGTTGTTTGGCACCTTTGTAGATCATCATCTCAAAGCCGCTGAGAGTCTCAAAGCTATAGTCTGCCGGTGCCTTAGCATCATACTTACCGTATGATACAAGGCGGGTTTTGACTTCTTTGAGCATGGGCAAGAGTTTTTTGACGCCACTATCATCGGTGCAGACCACACAAAAGGATGAGGTGTTTTGCACAAATTTGACCATACTGGTCAAAATGTCCTGGAAGCCACCGGGATAGTTTTCTAAGTGGTCTGGCTCGATATTGGTAATGATTGAGGCAAAGCTATGAGCCTTGACGTGTGTGCCGTCTGATTCATCAGATTCGGCTACAAAAAATCCGCCAGCTCCGTTTCGGCTGTTGGCGCCGATATGATCAAAAACACCACCAACTACGATTGATGGATCAAAACCGCAGGACATGAGGACCTGACCGACCATGGCGGTGGTTGTGGTCTTACCGTGAGTGCCAGTGACACTGATAAGTTTTTCGCCTTTGGCGAGGTAGTTAAGCAAGTCTGAGCGGTGATAGACAGGCAGACCTTTGCTACGGGCGCTATCTAGCTCTGGATTGCCCTCTACAATGGCTGTAGAGATAATCAAGGCGCCAGCGTCATGCATATTCTCGGCATTGTGTCCGACAAAGATATGAGCACCAAGTGCTTTTAGCTCATCTGTGATGCTGCTTGCATGCTTGTCTGAGCCTGATACTTTGTAGCCGCGATGTAGCAATATGCGAGCGAGAGCCGACATACCGATGCCGCCGATGCCGGCAAAGTGGATTGCGCCTTTGATGTTATCGAGGCAACTGAGATCAATAGTATTTTGAGGTTGACTTTGCATTGTCACAAATTTAGTGGTGCCAAGGTCAGTACTTACTTCCATATCGAGTTCCATATCCAGTTTTACAGCGCCCCCTCAAACCACAGATATATTAGGGCGATATCCAGAACCTCTACAATCAGCATCCTGTCCGGTTCTTGGTTGATTGCCTGCTAAAACAAGCTCCACTATAGCTTGTCGAGCCGCAAAAAGAAACAGACGGAGCGTACTCCGTCTGCTTCTACCGATTTTTTTGCTGTTTTCTTACCGACAGAGTCGGAAGTTTGCAGAATACTTACTTAGCGCTGGTTGCTTTAGCTAGACGCAGAGCCAATCTGGATTTTTTGCGGTTGGCTGTATTTTTGTGCAAAATACCTTTAGCAACAGCTTTATCAATCATTTCATAGGCTTTGCTCAGTCCGGCAGCCGCTTCTGTAGCCTTGGAAGGATCCAGGTTATCTTCGACGCGGTTTGTAGCTGTTCTGATTGTTGATTTCCAGTAGCGGTTACGCTCCCGGTTTCTCTCTGCAACATCTACTCTTTTAATAGCTGACTTAATGTTAGGCACGACTTGCTTCCCGACCAATCTGATTTAACGACTGCCATATTAGCATATGCACCGTAAATGCCTTCTTTTGAGGGCTTATAGTTTTTCAAGTGCTTAATAAACTCTGGCTAACAAAAAGAGCCAGCACAGGCTGGCTCTTTTAAGACTATTAGCTACCTGACTGACTAGCTGTTTTTGAACTTATGATCGCCAGGCATCATTGCAAGCAGCATATCGGCGTTGCCACGAGGCTTGCCATCCTGGAGGCTCTTGCCACTGTAGAAGGCGTGGTTTTCTTTGCACATGTGATCAAACATTTTTAGTGCTTCTCCAGATGCTGGACCACGGGTCAGTCTTTCATGCCCTTCGTTAATATTTTTGGCGCTGTCACCGAGATTGGCTCTCATTGCAGTGACTTCAGGATCTGCCGAAGCGACCTTCAAATCATTTGCCGAAAACTGTTTGGCCTCGCTCTTGTCAGCAGCCTGTTTGTTAGCGTTGTCGCCGACATTGCCAACTTGCGCTACTTGATCTGCAACGTTGCTTTTTTGGGACTCAGGCTTTTGGTACTGATCACCGAGCAGATGTGCAGTATTTACTGGCGCCTTTTCTGCTGGTTCTTGTTTATCAAAATTCTCTGCCATGATATTTGCCTATCTCTCCTGAGACCAAAGGGTCCTATTGTATACCTATCTGTTGGCAACTAGTGGAGCTTATTTTACGATCTTTAGTAAGTGCTGGACTAGTTAATGCGGTGGTTTGGGGGACTGAAGGTGCGGGGCACCTATAGATCAGATTACCTTTCGCTAATGCCACCGTCAATGTGGTAATTACGTAGTTCTCATTTAATCTAGCCGCTTGGCAACCCTAGTGGCTTGAGACTTTCCAGTCAAATTTGTACCGTACCTGCAGGTATTTGGGCGATCCCTTGGGCAGGGCTTGCAGCGGTGAGGCTTCTTTGAGGGCTTTGAGAGCAGTTTCGTCTACATCTGATTTGCCAGAGCTTTCGACGATTTCGGCATCAGTTATGGCACCATTGCGCTGGATGCTAAAGACCGCCACGATTGTCTTTTGATTCATGTCTTTGGGTGGGGTCCATTTAGCCTGGATTGATTTTTTCATCAAGGCCATATAGTCGTCAAAGTTGATTTTGCTGTAGTCCACATCCTCGTCTTCGTCACGGTCAGCTTTGTCTTTGTCGTCATCGAGTGAGGCGGTCTTTTGTCTATCCTTTATAGGCTCTCTCATGCTGGCTGATAGATTTTGGTCCAGGTCTGGTCTTTTGATGGCAAGAGTATCGAGAGGATGACCGATTTTGATGTTTTTGCCATCGTAAGGCAGTTTGATTTTGATGCCAAAAGGCTGCTTGATTAGTTCTTGATTGTCTGCTGCCGCAATTAGCACTGACTTTTGACCACTGGCATGAGGGTTCTTGCTCAGGCTATCGTCGATAAAGTCAGCTACTGTATCTACCGGCAAATTGCCGCCACCAGCTTTGATGCCTTCTGATAGATATTGGACAAAGAGTGAGCCAGGCGCCTCCTGACTGTCAGCAGAGGTTAGACCATTTTTGTCTGCCGCCAGGATAGTCGTGCCAGTAAAACTAGCTACTTGTTTGACAGCATCAGTCAGCGGCTTGCCATCAGTGGTTTGACTGATGGTATCGAGCAAGACCAGGATGTTTTTGCACTGGGTGCGACGCTTGACCTCGGCCAGCATCGATTTAAGTGAGACTGAGGTGTTCTCTTTATTGGCTAAATCGGCATCAATAGGCAAAAGTAAGAGATCATCGAGACTATCTGTCGGCGTTACTCTCCCACTTACATATATAAGGACCAAATGATTGGGCAGAGCTTTATGAATTAGCCATTCGTCGTAAGTGGCTTTGATGATGTTGGCTTTGGTGGCTTTGCCGCCTGTCAGTATCAGTACGTGGTCTTTGGCAAAACGACCGGCTTCGGGGTCGCAGAGTGTGTTGACCATGTTGAGTACATTGCGACTGGCGTATTTGACTGGTTTGATATTGCTGTCGTTATAGCCCGGTACGCCAATCAGTACAGCCCATTTGTCTCTGATGTCGAGGGCTTGTGGTTTGACTGGTTTGGCCGGCTTGACTGCTTTGGCAGTGCTTGCCTGGGGCTGAGGTTTTGACGCAGGCGCTTTGCCCTGGGCCTGTGCGGCTGTCAATAAAAGGCTGGTAGAGAGCAAAAGGGCCGTTCTATATGTAGTGTTCAATTGATTCTCTCTGTCGAAGCAAACTTTGAAAAATTTGCAAGTGCTCTCATGAATATAGATCATATCGCTTGCCAGTCTCAATGCATGACTGGCTATATCCAGCTAGGTGTATAGGGATCTCGATGTATGTCGAGTAGGTGAGTAGTGCTGGCTATAGGTAAGGTATATAAAAAGCTCTACTTTGAAATTGAATGTGTTAATGACTGTAACTGACCTTACGATGCCGTTTAGCATAAAACCTGTTGGCCAATTTTGGAAGCTCGTCCAGGCTTGAATTTGTTTGTAAATTTGTCGGACTTTAGCGGGAACCTGCCCGAAAGTGAGATGGTGAGCCGGTGTTGTCGTCGGCACCAAGAATGACGCCATGGTTAATATTGGCTGTTCAAGCCATTGTGCTGCAAAATTTTGCAATAACAAGGGACTGCACTTAAGTTTGTCAATTAAATTACTTCACCTGTAGATAACCTGTTCAAAACTTGCCCTACAAAGTGCTTTATCCTTAAGCCAATTGAAAGATAAAATGCTCTAACCTGCCAAATGTGTTGCGTCTCAGGGAAGCCAGCACTTTTCTACAGGTCCCTAAAAAAGGATGCCAAGGTGTCGGGAAAGTTGTTCATAATTGGCACGCCAATTGGAAATCTGAGTGATATATCAAAGCGTGCCATAAGTGCTCTATCGGAGTGCTCGTTGCTATTTGTTGAAGATACACGTGTCAGTATCAAGCTACTAAATCACCTTGGACTCAATATAAAGATGTTGAGCTGCCATAAATTCAATGAGCGCGAGCGTCTTGATGCTCTTGAAGAGGTAAGTCGGGCAAACCTCACTTGTGGATTGTTAAGTGATGCTGGCATGCCCTTGATAAGTGACCCTGGTGAGCCCGTCATGGCCAAAGCACTGGAGCTGGGCATGCAAGTCGAGCCCATAGCCGGTCCTACAGCTTTTGTGTTGGCTCTAGTGGGCAGTGGCTTACCTTTAAATGCCTTTGTCTACGAAGGTTTTTTGCCAGATAAGCCACAAGAAATCAAAGAGCGCCTTTTAGAGATGAAGAATGAAAGTCGCACCATGGTCTTTTATGTCTCGCCGCACAAACTGGAGCGCACTCTGGAATTGATGCTTGATATTTTTGGTGATCGCGATGCCTGCCTGGCCCGTGAGCTGACCAAAATGTACGAACAATTTGTAAGGCTGCCACTGAGCCAGCTTAGTGCCAAATACAAAAAGGAAGAAGTGCGCGGAGAGCTGGTCCTGGTGGTAGCTGGTGCCAGACAAGAAGTGCTGGATTATAGCGACTGGCTAAATGACGACAAGCTAAAAGTAGAGGTATTGAAGCATGTGAGCGATAGTGTGGCTGGCGGACTCAAGCTATCAAAAGCGGCCAGTCTGGCGGCAGAATATTTTGCTATACCCAAATCAGATATATACCGTGAAGCCTTGAAAAGTAGCCAGACTCAGGACTGACTGATACCATAATGCCACCACTCTGGCTTAAGGCGACACATGGAAAATCATGCCATCTCGATATTTGAGGCTCTTGCTCTTGGCGTAGTGCAAGGCTTGACTGAATTTTTACCAATTAGCTCTACAGCGCATTTGCGAGTAGTGCCAGCGGTGATGCACTGGCAAGATCCTGGTGCCGCCTATAGTGCCGTGATTCAACTGGGCTCTGTACTGGCTGTACTGGTTTATTTTTTTAAAGATATTGTAGAAATAGCTGGCGGTGCATTTAAGGGTTTAAAACAAAAGGACTTTGGTTGCCGCGACGTGCGACTTGCCGGTGCCATTGTCATTGGTACCATGCCAGTCTGCATTGTCGGACTCATACTCAAAAAAATGCTGGAGCAAGATGACGGACCATTCCGCTCCTTATATGTGATTGGCGGAGCTGCCATCTTTATGGGGCTGGCGTTACTTGTAGCCGAAAAAGTCGGCAAGCAAACGCGCAATATCGACAACATGGGTGCCAAAGACGGTCTGCTTGTGGGTCTTGGTCAGGCTATGGCTTTGATACCTGGTTGTTCGCGCAGCGGCTCTACACTTACTGTGGCTATGCTTATTGGTATGGAGCGAGCCGACGCCGCCCGCTTTAGTTTTTTGCTAGGGATTCCAGCAATTATATTGTCTGGCTTGCTTGAGCTAAAACATATGCTCGAAGGCGGACTCAGTAGTGACGGCATTGGGGCACTTGTGGCCGGACTGCTCTCAAGTCTGGTGGTGAGCTATTTAGCCATTGCCTGGTTGATAAAATATCTACAGCAGCATAGCACCTGGATTTTTATAGTTTATCGTCTGATTTTTGGTGCGGCAGTTATCGCTCTAGCCAGTGCTCAGATAATTCACTAATTATTTGCGTCTGACAAATTCAATCACTTTGCGCTGCATATTGATTGAGTATTGCCAGTCTGACCAGAATGGTTGACCCAGAATTGGTGCTTCGGCGCCAGACTCTTGATCGTTGACTGATACTTCCATGTCGAATTTTTCGATGGGACCGAGTTTGATTTTGCGGACATTGAATAATTTGCAATTGCCAGTACCACTAATACCAGAATGTTTGGCCGTGCGTGCATCATCGGGTACTGTGATACCAAGCTCTTTGAGCTGTGCTTTGCCGCTAAAAGAAAGTGCTGATGCTGTGTTGCCGGTATCAAATATAGTGGTAATGGGTTGATCGTTGACTTCTAGGCGCACCAGGATGCGATTGCCACCATCTTTAAAATCAAAGGGTACCTGATATGCCGCGCGGTTGACCTCTCCACCCCCTTTTTTTAGGGTAAAGTCCAGCACGCCTGCGCTTTGATCCACTGTATAGTCAAAGTCTTTAAAAAATGTCTGACCCAGTAGTGGCATATCTGGATTAGTTTCGAGCACAATTAGCTCGATGTTTTTGCGCTCGATAGCTCCCACGGTCACGTTTGCAAGCATAGACCAGTATTTGATACTGGAGCTATTGGCTGAGCCGCCTGTTAATCCTTTATATGGACCTTCTGGCGGTCTGATGCCCAGGGCACTCAACTGATCTTTGCTGATACAGATCCCTGGCGCGCCCGTGTCAAAAATCATTTCAATAGGGCGGTTATTTATAAGCACATTGACTTTGACGCCGCGGGTGCCCTGTTCAAATCTAACTCTTGCTTCTCTTGGTAGTTTGTCGCTGCTGGAGCTGGCCGGATTATTGCCAGTATTACCGGTGGTGCTACTGGCAGTCGGTCTTGGTTGTGGCTTAGCGCTGAGACCGGGCACCAAAGGCACTGTGGTCTTTTTGCCGTCTTTGACTTGATAAGCGGTGAGATTGGTGGCTAGCCACTGTGGATCTAAGCGTTTGAGCGAGTTTATAGAGGCCATGGCAAAGGGCCCATTGGGATTGGCCAGGATGATTTTTTTGTAGAGGTCACTGGCTATGGTATTGCTACCAAGGCGCTCCTGAGCCAGGGCTAGATAGTAGGAGGCTTGATTGTCTTGAGGATTGCGCTGGCAGTAGGGACTTAAATAGTAAACACTATCTCTATAGCGTTGCAATTGGATGCACTGGATGCCGCGCTGGACGTTTGGATCGCTTTGAGCAACGGCCGATGGCGCAGACAATATTGTCAAAAGCGCCCAGCTGACCCAAAATCTCTTTATTTTGAGTGACATACGATCTGACCTGCTTTAACGTCTGACAAAGTTGAGTACTTTGTTTTTCATGTCGACTGTATATTGATAGTCCTTCCAAAATGGCTCACCCAAAAGAGGCAGAGTATCTTCATGACCCGAAATATTGGCTTTGCCCCGGACGTTATACATGTCGATAGCGCCCAGTCTTAAATGGGGAATGGTGTAGTACTTAACTATACCCATCCCCGATACACCGCTACTACGCCCTTCTTCAGCATCTTCGGGGACGCGAGCATGATAGTCTTCGGCTTGTTTGATACTGTGGAAGGATATGGCTGCCGCTGAGTTGCCTGTGTCAAACATCACTGGATGGGGATGACCATTGATTTCTACTGTGACGACAATACGATTGCCAGCTTTTTGTCTAAATTCAAATGGTACTGAGATGGCGTTGCGCACTGGACCGCCATTACTTAAGCCTTTTTGTCTAAAATGTATGGTGCCAGCACCCTGATCGATAGTGTATTCAAATTCTTTAAAAAATGTCTGTCCAAGCAGTGGGTCTGCGTGGTTTACATCGAGCACTTTGATGACCATATCTTTTTCGATGGCACCTAGTTTTACTTTGGCAGGCATGAGCCAAAAGTCAATCAGCTCGCTGTTGGATGAACCGCCAGAGGCACCGGCAGGTTTGCCTTTGGGCGGCTGCAAACCAATATCCTCGAGTTGTTGCTTGCCCACGCAAATACCAGGAGCGCCAGTATCCAGGACCATGCGCATGGCTCGTCCGTTGATTGTGGGCTCGACAAAGATGGCGCCGTGCTCTTTTTGACAGCGTACGTCGCATTCTTTAGGCAATTTAGGATCTACAGCATTATCGTCAGCCGCTACCGCCTGGCTGGCACTACTAGTAGTACCGCCAGCAGATGCTGTTGTGGTAGCACTGGTAACAAAACTGGGGTCGATTTTTTTGAGGATGTCGCGGGCATAGCCGCCAATTGTGCTGTTAGGACTGAGTGTGTAGACAGCTCGGTAATACTTGCGGCAATTGCCCATATTGCCCAGCTGCTGATAGCAAATCGCGGCCCAGTAGCTGGCGTTAGCATCATTGGGATAAGCCTTAAGATGCTCTTCCAGTAGAGCCGCTGACTCGCGATATTGCTTACCATTGTAGGCTTTAATAGCTTCTTCAAATTTGGTAGCAGCCTGACAGCTGACAGAGCCAAAAAACAAGCCAATTAAACACAGTGTGCTGGTTAGAGCTACTTTTAGTTTTGAGATTTGCATAAGCCTCTACTATTTATAGGACAGCTGTCTCGCGGTAGGCTCCCCAGACTTCGCGCATAGCGTCGCAGACTTCACCCAGTGTGGCGTAGGCTTCTACGGCATCCATCAAAAATGGGAAGGCATTGTCTCCCTTTTGCATTGCTTCTTTGAGGGCAGAGAGAGTATTTGCTACCTTTTCGCTATCACGGCGCTCTCTTAGTGATTTGAGGCGACCATGCTGTCTGGCTTCAAACTCGCGACCAATTTTGAGGATTTCAATTTTGGAGCCTGGTGCTTCTTCTTTGAGACCGTTGAGACCGACAAATACTCTGTCTCCAGTTTGTAGTCTTTGCTCAAAGTGATAGGCACTGTCGGCTATCTCTTTCATAAAGAAGCCTTTTTCGATACCGGCAATGACACCACCGATTTCTTCGATTTTTTTGAAGTATTCGTTGGCACCGCGCTCTAGCTCATCGGTGAGCCATTCTACATAGTAGGAGCCAGCCAGAGGATCGGCGACATTGGTGACACCGGTTTCAAAGGCGATTATTTGCTGTGTACGCAGTGCTATGTGGGCTGCTTTTTCGGTAGGCAGACCAAGTACTTCATCCATACTGTTGGTATGGAGAGACTGTGTACCGCCGAGGACTCCAGCCAATGCTTCGATAGCAGTACGGATGATGTTGTTTTCGGGTTGTGGAGCCGTCAAGCTGCAACCAGCTGTCTGGGTGTGAAATCTGAGCTTAAGTGAACGCTCGTCTTTAGCGCCGTAATGATCTCTCATTCTTCTTGCCCAGATGCGGCGAGCGGCTCTGTACTTGGCGATTTCTTCAAAGAAATCAATATGAGCATTAAAGAAGAAGGACAGTCTCGGCACAAAGTCATCTATTTTAAGACCGGCTTCGATACCGGCATCCACATAAGCAAAGCCATCAGCCAGAGTAAAGGCTAATTCTTGTACAGCTGTCGCGCCGGCTTCACGGATGTGATAACCCGAGACCGAGACAGTATTCCATCTAGGTACATTGTGGGTGCAAAATACCATCATGTCTTGGATTAGCTTGAGAGCTGGACGTGGTGGAATCAAGTAAGTCTTTTGGGCTATGTACTCTTTAAAAATGTCATTTTGCAGAGTGCCATTGAGAGTCTTCCAGTCAAAGCCGCGCTTCTTGGCATTAGCTAAAAACATGGCATAGATAATCACGGCTGGGCCGTTGATTGTCATTGAGGTAGAGACTTTATCCAGGGGCAAATCTTTGTAGAGCGTTTCGATGTCTTCCAGCGAATCAATCGCCACGCCGCAGACGCCGACTTCGCCAAGAGCCTTGGGGTGATCTGAGTCGTAGCCCATCAGTGTGGGCAGGTCAAAGGCTGTGGAGAGACCAGTCTGTCCCTGAGCAAGCAAATATTTAAATCTCTGGTTTGTTTCTTCTGGTCCGCCAAAGCCGGCAAACTGACGCATAGTCCAGACTTTGCCACGATACATGTCTTCGTGGATGCCTCTGGTATAAGGGAATTTGCCTGGATCTGCTAAAGAAGCGTCATAGCTCCAGTCTTTGAGGTCTTCGGGTCCATAAACTGACTTAAGAGGGATGCCAGAGATTGTCTCGTGCACTTTTTCTTTTTTAGGCGCTTTAGCCAAAGGCTTGCTTTGAGCCGTCTGGTCTTTTTCCGGTTGACTAGACGGATTTGGCTTTGTCAGTTCCTTGACCATTAGAGAGCTCCTTGGGTTAATGCCTTTTCAAAGATGTTTTAAGCAATCTCGGATATCATTTGAGATCGATGTAATCGTCATATATTTTTCGCTTACACCGTAATTCTGTCATATTTTCTCAATTTGAGGCATTCCCTTTATGTCGCGAGCCGCCAGTGTCATGTCGCCAACTGAATTAATTAAAACTATTTTGGCATCAAACGAGCCAATTGAGGTGCGCGCGCCGCATGGCTCGACGCTCCACACCAAAGGCTGGATCCAGGAAGCAGCGCTGAGGATGCTCCTCAACAACCTCGATCCAGATGTGGCTGAGCGTCCTCTCGATCTCGTCGTTTATGGTGGGTCGGGCAAAGCCGCCCGCAATTGGGACTGTTTTAAGGCGATAGTGAGAGCCTTAACCAAACTCGAATCCGATGAGACATTGCTCATCCAGTCTGGCAAGCCAGTCGGTGTTTTTAAGAGCCATGCCGATGCCCCCCGCGTACTCATAGCCAATTCCAATTTAGTGGGTCACTGGGCTACCTGGGAGCATTTCCGCGAGCTAGACAAAAAAGGCTTGATGATGTTTGGCCAGATGACTGCTGGCTCCTGGATTTATATCGGCACTCAAGGCATTTTGCAGGGCACTTACGAGACTTTTGCAGCCCTTGCTCGTAAGCACTTTGGCGGCACTCTCAAAGGCAAAATTGTCCTCACCGCTGGTCTTGGTGGCATGGGTGGTGCTCAGCCTCTGGCTATCACCATGAACGAAGGCGTGGCCCTTTGTGTGGAAGTAGACGAAACCAGAATAGATAGAAGACTGGAAACCAAATATCTCGATGTCAAAGCCGACAATCTGGAGCATTCTCTCAAGCTAGCTGCCGACGCCAAAGCCAAAGGTGAGGCGATATCGATAGGTATCCACGGCAATGCTGCCGATGTGCTGCCACGCATGCTGGCGCTGGGCTTTATGCCCGATGCTCTGACAGATCAGACCAGTGCCCATGACCCTCTCAATGGTTATGTCCCTCTCACAAAAGACGGACAACCAATGGATCTGGATAGTGCAGCAGCTCTGCGTAAGAGCGATGTTGACGGATATCTGGCCCTCTCCACCAGTGCCATTGCCAAGCATGTTCAGGCTATGTTGGACTTCCAAAAGCGCGGTGTTATCACTTTTGACTATGGCAACAACATCAGACAGGTGGCTTTTGATAAGGGCATAAAAAATGCCTTTGATTTCCCTGGTTTTGTGCCTGCTTACATCCGACCGCTTTTTTGCGAAGGCAAGGGGCCATTTAGATGGGCAGTGCTCTCTGGAGATCCTCAAGACATCAAAGTAATTGATGATGCCATCCTCAAAAACTTTGCCCATGACACCGAACTGTGTCGCTGGATCAAGCTTGCTTCTGAGCGTGTCAAGTTTCAGGGGCTGCCTGCCCGCATTTGCTGGCTTGGCTATGGCGATAGGCTCAAAATGGGTCTGATTATCAATGACCTGGTCAAAAGTGGTCAGGTTAAGGCCCCAGTTGTAATTGGCCGCGACCATCTCGATTCTGGCTCTGTGGCTTCGCCTAACCGCGAGACCGAGGCCATGAAAGACGGTTCTGATGCAGTAGCTGATTGGGTCTATCTCAATGCCATGATCAATGCCGTCGGTGGAGCTAGCTGGGTTTCACTGCACCATGGTGGTGGAGTAGGAATCGGTTATTCGCTGCACTCGGGTCAAGTTATTGTGGCTGATGGTACAGACGGCGCCGCCCAGCGTCTGACACGGGTCTTAACAACTGATCCTGGTATGGGCGTGATCAGACACGTTGATGCTGGTTACGACGAGGCCATCGATTTTGCTCACAAAGCCCATGTGCGCATCCCCATGGAAGAGTAGTTAGATAACTGACCTGAACTGCAATTAACAAACTCTTCTATTAGATATTTTTACCGAGAGCTTCTGACAATCCCCAGCTCTTGCAAGATATCATTAGTTGCACCCGTGGGATCTAGCGTAAATGGCTCGTCTTGTCCAAAAGTTTGGCGGTACATCGGTAGCCGATGTCCAAAAAATAAAGAAGGCTGCCCAGATAACTGTGGCCGCTGCTAGTGAAGGTCATGAAGTGACTACTGTCATTTCTGCTATGGGACATACTACCGACCATCTAATCGACCTCGCTGAGCAAATCTGGCAAGACCCTCATGCTAAGAGTGCTCGTGAGATGGACATGCTGATGGCTACCGGAGAGCAGGTCTCAATTGCTCTCTTTACCATGGCGCTGCAAGCGCTGGGTGTTTCGGCCCGCTCTTTTACTGGAGCACAAGCCGGTATCATCACCGAGAATCGTCATGGCACAGCCCGGATTCAAGAAGTTTTTCCAGACAAATTAGAAGCCACTTTGAGCCGTGGCGAAATCGCTGTAGTGGCTGGGTTTCAGGGTGTTACTGAGAGTCATGAATTGACTACTCTTGGTCGCGGCGGCTCTGATACCACAGCTGTGGCACTGGCAGCGGCTCTGGGAGCAGATCGCTGTGATATTTATACCGATGTCGATGGTGTCTTTACAGCAGACCCTCGCATCATCTCGCAAGCAAGATGTTTGTCGACTATCAGTTACGAAGAAATGTTGGAATTGGCTGCCACAGGAGCGCAAGTAATGAATGCAAGATCGGTCGAACTGGCCATGGACAACCATGTACCAATTAGAGTGAGATCGACATTTACTCCCGAAAACCCCGGCACCTTAATTACACACCGGGTAGCATCTCCTGAGTACACCATTGCTGGTATCGCCCTCGATATGAACTCAGCTCAAATAAAGCTAAAAAGTCTCAGTCAGATTGATGCGGCACAGCCCTTAGAAGGCGTCGCCGCGCTATTTACTAGATTAAACGAACTGGGCATCCAGACTGATATGGTGATGGCCATGAAGCGTGAAGACGAACCATCAAGCGAACTGATTTTTACACTCGAAAAAAGCTCTCTGCCCCGTGTGCAAAAGCTAGTAGAAGCTCTTGCCACATCACTGGGCAATCCGCTCATGCAAGTGGAATCAGACATCGCCAAAGTATCTGTGGTTGGTCGCAGACTGACCAGTCGTCCAGAGGTCGTAGCCTCGGTATTTGAATGTCTCCATGAAGCCAAAATACCAGTACAAATGGTAGCAACCGGCGATATGAGAGTGAGCATCTTAATGCCTGCCCGCTATGGCCGCGACGCAGTAAAACTTATCCATGCCAAGTTTAATCTAGAGGAAGGCACAATCAATGTTTGAGGCAAAGCAATGAGCGGCAAGGGCTTTGACAATATTTTTGACAAAATGAAGGAAGTGACCAAGAACGCTGCTTCTGAGACTAACAAAGCAGCGCGCTCGGCAAAACTAAAGATGACTGTGATATCGCTCAATAGCGAAAAGAGTCGTCACCTCCAGACTATCGGGCAACGTACATTTACTCTCTATGCCGAAAACCAGAGCATCGATGGTCGATTGCTCCAGGAAAAAGTGCTGGAGGAGCTCAACCAAGTGCAGCGTATCGAAGAAAAGATCAAAGAACTGGAAGCTGAAATTGCCGCTCAGCACATCAATATAACTGACGTCACAGGCGATAGATAAAACCAATGAAACTAATCAGGCTTAGCATAATCGCTTTACTGGGTGCAATTTTGCCTCTGCCTGTCATGGCTGACGCTATATCGCCCAATATCGATAGAGAAGAAGAAGTCTACTCACATGAAGCACCTAATGCCGCCTTTTTTGGTAAGGGCGCATCCGGTCGCATGACCGAGGCCAGTTATCTCAGATTTACAGCTGAACAATCCTTGCTTGAGCGCCGCTACAAAGATGCTTACCGGGCTACATCTAAGGCCGTCCAACTAGATCCTGGTGATCCCACCGGACACGTCATGCTCGCTCGCAGTCTCTCTGGCATGCTCCGCACTAAATCCGGTGCAATAGATGAGGACTTGCTCAATCGCACCATCAAAGAATGGCGTCTCATTGCCATGCATGACGTAGATTTGACCGAGCAATTAGAAGCCAAAGCCAATCTCAAAAAGCTCAACAAAATAGCCAAAGCAATCAAGCAACAGAAGATGCAACTGGCTAAGGCTAAAGCTGATGGTGAGGGCAAAATGGTAGCAACCACAAAGTCCGCCAGCGAAGACAAACCTCAATAAAGACAAACTACTAAACCGTATATCTTGCTGGGTCCGACTTGAGCGAATCCACTACTTCCCATTCTTCAAATGTAAGCGGATAGACAGTAAAGACACAGTCAAATATCTGGGTAAAGCCATAGCCGATTGCTTCTTCCAGCGTGACGCGGTCTACATCGATTAAGTCTGCCAGGCAAGCATGTCGGGCTAAGTCCGGAGACTTTTGTGGCAGACCAAGTATCTCAGCCATACGATTTTGACCCTGATCGATAATGATAGATCCGTGTTGCAGTACAGCCGACTTACGTCTCAGTTGCGCTGAGCCTACAAGCTTTTTGCCCTGATAGTGCAGATCTGCTTGAGTGGTGGCTTCAAAACAATCGGTCTGATTTTGATAGGGGCTATCGGAGCGGCCAAGCTCGGCTTCTACTTCTAGTCTTTTGAGTCCAATCAAAAGAGCCTGACAGATTTGCTTGTAGGCAGCGTTAATAGTTGGCGCTAGATGTACTGACGTGCCACCACCACCGCCACTGACCGGCAGATCTTGAGCCAGATTAGTTGCTTCACTGCTGGCCACAAAGCTGTAAGTTAGCTCGCCTTCGTGTAGTACGGCCCTGCCACCGGTGGGTCTGCGCACCACCGATAGTCCCATCTCTTTTACTCGACTGACAGTCTCTGGTCTTACCTTTTGTGAGTAACCAAATGAGACACTGGCTGGCTCCCAACCATAAAAGCGCAGAGTGGGTGGACATTTGCCCGCCAGGTGCAAATTGAGGATAGCCTCGTCGATGGCCATATTAGTGACCGGGTCAAACTCCTCATAGGGCAAAAGTCTAAATGTATGGGTGCGAGTGGGAAAGTCAGTCATATTATTCGGCGATGCTGGCTTTTATCAGTTTTGGCTTAGCTACTTCGCTATCACTATAAGTAAAGGCCTGGGCCAGTTTGAGGCAGGCGGCATCATAGTCTTTTTCGGTATCAAAATGCACTTCGCAAATGGCATCGCCACCATTTAGCATGTCGCCGCATTTTGCTTTGAGGACAATACCTACGGCTAGATTGATAGGGTCACCTTTTTTTGTGCGACCGGCTCCCATGACTTTGGCTGCCTCAGCGATTTTGCGACCATCGATATGCTTGAGCCATTTTTTGCCTGTTCCTGGTATGACAAAATCTTTTTTGTGCTTAGCCTGGGGCATCAAACTGTAATCGGTGAGTACACGTTTATCGCCGCCCTGAGCCTCGATTAGCTCACCAAAAGCAGCGAGAGCCTTACCGCTTTTGAGCAAGTCCTCGAGAGTTTTTACTGCTTCTTCTTTTGTTTTGGCTTTGCCGGCTTCGATAAGGGCGAGAGCACCAAGCTCGATGCAGAGTTCGTGGAGATCGTCTGGACCATTGCCTTTAAGTGTTTCTATCGCTTCGATTACTTCCAGCGTGTGTCCCACAGCTCGTCCCAGCGGCTGCTCCATGTCGGTGACTACAGCTAGCACTGGACGCTTCAAGATGCGACCTACTGCAGACATTGTCTTGGCTAGTTCGATGGCTTTAGCTTCGGTCTCCATAAAAGCACCACGACCGCATTTGACATCGAGGATGATTAGATTGGCTCCAGCTGCCAATTTTTTGGACATGACAGAGGCAGCAATGAGGGGGATGGATTCGACTGTGCCGGTGACATCTCTCAGGGCATAAATTTTGCCATCGACAGGAGCCAGCTCAGCTGTCTGACCGCCAATAGCCATGCCGATTTTTGTTACTTGTTTGACAAAGTCTTCTGTTTTAAGGTCAACATTAAAGCCGGGAATGGCTTCTAATTTGTCGATGGTGCCGCCTGTATGACCCAGTCCGCGACCAGAGAGTTTGGCCATGGGTATACCAGCACAAGCTAGCATCGGCACAAAGACCAGTGTGGTTTTGTCGCCCACGCCGCCTGTGGAGTGCTTGTCGCCCACTACTTTACCCAGTGCGGTTAAGTCGAGCACTTGACCCGAATGACACATGGCGTCAGTTAAAAGTGCTGTTTCGTCCAGGCTCATACCCTGCCAGCAGACTGCCATCAGCCAGCTCGAAAGCTGGTAGTCTGGTATGGATCCGTCCATGATGCCATTTACCAAAAAAGTAATTTGCTCTTTTGTGTGCTCATGACCCTGTCTTTTGCCTAAAATGAGGTCAATCATCCTGGTATGGTCTTTGGAAACGCTAATATTTGCCACCACTTTGTTCAACCTCTTGACGACTGGGGCTAGATCTGGATAATGGAAGTAAGGAGTCGGACCGCAGAAAATATACTAAAACTCTCAATGGTCCACTCCCCCAATTTTCAAATAACAATAATTTGCTGCCGCAATTTTCTCGTCTCATCTTAGAAAAACCGGTAGTGTTCGGACAGATTGATTTTGTCAATTGTCTGCCGATTACCTTGCCGCTCAAGGCTCATTTGCCAGAGCTGATGACGCTCGCCATGGGGACACCTGGTGAGCTCAATCAACGCTATAAACAGGGTGACCTGGATATTGGCGCGATGAGTGCTCATTATCTACTGTCTGCCGCCGATTTTGATTTAATTGACACACTTTCTATTAGTTCACTTGGTGCTGTTGGCAGTGTATTTTTCTTTTCTCGTCTGCCTTTAGCTCAGTTAGATGGCAAGACTGTTGGTTTACCGCGCTCCTCGGCGACATCGATTAGTTTGCTCAAAGTTTTGCTGACTGAAGAATTTGATGTCAGCCCCAATTATCAAACGTCCGATGATCCTAATCCTTTTGACGGCGCTTATGATGCTTGTTTGATGATAGGCGACGCTGCTCTGGCTTTTGATCAAAGGCTCAATGTGAGTGGCAGTGAGCTTATCCGGGTGGATATGGGCGAGTGGTGGACAAGACGTTATCAGCTGCCCATGGTCTTTGGCGTCTGGGGAGCGCGCAAAAGCTATATCGACAACAACAACAAGGATTTTGAGGTGATTAGAGAGCTTTTGGGGGCGACCTGGCAAGAGGGTCTAACTGCTCTTTATCAAGAAGTCATTGCAGAAGGCCTGAGACGTACCGGACTTAGCTTCGAGACTATGGACGATTACTTTCAAAGACAACTCGATTTTAGTTTTGGCGATGAGCACAAAAAAGGGCTCAATCTCTTTGAAACTCTTTGTAAGCGTCACGGGCTTTTGTAAAATTGCCACTTCCTAGTCAGATTAAAGATTGTTATACTGAAGTGTCAGTTAGTAGCTAAAAGCCATGTCGACAGGATTTGGACACGATTTGAGTATGCCCGACAGAGACCCTCGTAGAGACGGGCCTTTTGTCCTGCGTGGTCGCTGGCAGGTGGTCGATTATCTCGGTCAGGGCGGCATGGGTACTGTTTATCTAGCCCGTGACCTTAACCTCGATAATCGCAAATGTGTCGTCAAAAAGCTGAGAGATGACTTCTTTAGAGAAGAAGACAAAGAAAAAGCACAGCAGTTCTTTTTGCGCGAAGCCACTGTTTTAAGCAAGCTACAACATCCCAATATCGTTCTGGTTCTGGATAGCTTCCAGGAAAACCATGATAACTACCTGGTCATGGAATATGTCGAAGGGCATAACTTGCATGACATGCTCAAAGAGCGCGAAGAACCTTTTTCGGAAGAGCAGGTCCTGACCTGGTCAAGACAGATATGCGATGTTTTGCATTATTTGCATGCTAACGATCCGCCTGTAATTTACCGCGACCTCAAGCCATCCAACATCATGATTGACACCAAAGACAGGGTCAAACTGGTGGATTTTGGTATTGCTCGTCTTTATCAAGACGACGGTGATAACACCCATGTGGTCTCGCAGGGATATTCACCTCCTGAGCAGTATTGGGGCGGCGCAGACCCTCGCTCAGACGTATATGCTCTGGGTGCCACTATGTATTTTCTTTTGACTGGTGAGGAGCCACTTGCTCTTACAGTCTGCTCGCCTCGTCAGTCCAACGAGGATATCTCAGAGGGCACTGACTTGATTGTGCAGCGCGCCACCCAGCAGGATGTCTATTTGCGCTATCAGTCCGCCAGCGACATGAAAGAAGAACTGGAGTACGTAGCCAGCGAAGAGGACGTCAGAAAGCCAGGATTTAGATGGTTGGAGCTATCTGTTGGAGTGCTTGTCACATTTTTGTCGGTGGGTGCCTGGTTTGCCTATAGCAAATTTGTCGAGATGCGCAACGACAACGAGATCCAGCTTAAGACCAATCAACAAGAGCGGGCTATTTTGCAGCGCCGCCTCGATGAAGTCAAAAAGCGCGAAGAAAGCCTGAAAAAAGCCAACGAAGCTAAATTTGAAAAAATGATGCGTGAACAGTCCCGGGGACTGAGCCCAGTCACACAGGCGCCAATCAGTAGCGGTGGACAGAGCTCTGATGAGTTTAGTGGCATGCTTGATGAGCTCAAAAACAAACCTAGCGCCACAATGACCCCCAATATGTCTGTGCCTAAAAACCTGCCTTTTGCCTTTGGCAATTTTACCCGTCAAAAATACGCTCCAGTGCAGCGCAATGCCCACCCTCAACCTTTTAGCGGCTTCAAATATCCAAACCAGCAGTGGGGCAATGTGCCGCCTGCTGGTAATGAACCAATGATGGACCGGGAAGAAAATCAAATCACTGATCAAGATGCGCTCACGCCACTTGAAGAAGATACTCAGCGCTAGGGCGATGCTCACGACTTTTTCACAACGGTACCTTTAGATTTAGTGCACGGTAGAGATACCGCCTTACTATGCACCACATCTAATACCGAAGCGGTAATTGAGGCTCTGATGAAAGCTATTGCCTGTGTCTTTGTAGCTCTATGTCTGGCAATTATGTCGGTGGAAGCAGTACAGGCTGCCAAACCCTCCAAGGTCTCTGCTAGTAAAGGTGACCTTGTTGCTCTGGTCTTTGGCTCCAGCCGCCCCCGCACTCAGGTTGATAAGTTTGCACCCTCTGCCAGTGACGCTAGTCTCAGCGCTCAAAATGGCTCGTTAGTAGCAAATCGCCCAGTGGCACCGCTCTACAAGTAAAACTAGACCCTGTCTGTATCCCTCAACACCCTTGTGTTGCGAAAGATTAATTTATTTACCCGGCTGTCAAGACTTTGGATCAATCCCTAATTTGTCGCGTCCCACAGTCTATAAGTGTGTGACTGAGGGATAAATGACTGGCATTTCTAAATTAGGCGCTTTTGAGGATGATAATTCTTCTCTAGCCTTATCCTTTCAAGGTTTCAGAAAGCCAAGAGGTAGCATATAATAGGTATACCTGATTTTTATTGCCGAGCCTAAAGTTCGGTATAGTCTATGGTCTAACAGCTCATCTAAATAGGATTTCAAAGGTCTAGGACTGCAAAAATGGAAGAAGAAGATAAGGCTTTAAGCTTCACAATGGGCAAGCTGCCCCGACCACGCTTGAACGTACTGGATATCATCCACGTCTATAGCAAGGACGCTGTGCCAACCTATCTCTTTTGTGATGTAGATATGGGTTGGGCCGAAGAAGTTAGACAAAAGCTCAAGTCTTATGGTCAGAAGGTGACTATTACAGCCTTTTTGCTCAAGGCCATTGGTATTGCTCAAAGAGCTCATCCTGAGAGCCGGACAGCACTTTTGCCCTGGGGACGTACCGTAACTTTTAACAATATAGTTGCTGGTTTTACTGTGGAGCGCGTCATTGGTAAGCATCCAGCAGTATTTTTTGGCGCCATCGCCAATCCAGACACCAAAACAGTAGAAGAAATCGCCAACGAACTGCGCAACTATGCAGAAGCTAAAATTGAGACAGTGCCTCGTTTAGATGAGCAGCACAAGTTTAATAAGACACCGGGTTGGTTCAGACAGTTCGTTTTGTGGGCTGGTATGCACTTCCCCAAAGTACGTCTTAAGTTTATGCCTGCTACTTTTGGTCTGTCTTCACTGGGCAAATTCGGTATGACAGGTCTAATTCCACCCTGTGTCACCACCTCGACAATTGGTGTGGGCGAAGTGGAAGAGAGAGCTGTTGTGCGTGATGGCCGCATCGAGATTCGTCCGATGGTAACTATCATCCTCAACTTTGATCATCGCCTCATGGACGGTGCTCCTGCTGCGCGCTTTATGTCTGATGTCAAAAAGCTCTTAGAAGGCGGCATGGAAAACTATATCCAAATGGCTAACTGTGCCAGTGGAGAAGAGATGTCGCTGGAAAAGCGCCCAGCTTTACTTAATTAGTCGGTCCTGCCGATTAATCAGTTGCGACCGTATTTTTCAAGCAATTCTCTTATGGCTGGAGCGGCACTGTGTCCGGCTTTTGTCCCGGCATCTATACAGGCTCTGGCGTCTTTGGCACTGGTTGAGATCATGCCAACGCTGCCTATTTCTGGCTCGATAACATAATCGGCCAGGCGTTTTTGTTCTTTGTCGATATGGTTCAAATGCATTTCCACGACACGGTGAGCAACACTGCCTACTTTGTGATAAGTCTGCTCATCGGTGTTTTCGATTTTTTCGTCGACATTTATTGCTACAACTATGTCTCCACCTAATTCTCGTGCTTGCATAACCGGTAGATTGACCAGCGCACCGCCATCGACAAAGAGATCCCCGCCTAACTTAACTGGCTTGCGCAGAGCCGGAATAGCACAGCTAGCTTGCAGCGCTTTGCCCAGATTGCCGCTTTTGATTGTCTTGGCTTTGCCATCAAGCAAGCTCACAGCCACTGCCCCAAAGGGTATTTTAAGATCCTCGATATTGTGCTCAGTTACTGGCACTTGTTTGTTGAGATAAGTAGCAAAACGTTTGCCTCGATAAAGACCGTCATAGGGCTCAATACCAATTAATCGTGGCGTATAAAAGAGCGGGATAACCATTACTCTCAATTTGAGCGGTATAGTCAAAAAGGCGTGCATCAGCTTCTTTTGAGTAAACTCTTCTTCGATGTGGATTGGCGTTACACCAGCTGCATAGAGCCCGCCCACGACCGCGCCCATACTGGTGCCGGTGATGATATCGATAGTGATGCCTTCGTCTTCCAGTGCTTTGAGCACACCGATGGCACTGGCCGAGCGTAGTCCACCGCCACCGATAGCTATTGCCAGTTTTGGTTTTACTGGCACTGACTGTGCTTGTGCTTCTATTTTGATGCCAGTTTTTTGTTGCTCCTGAGCACAAGCCGGACTGACTTGCCCCAGGGCAATAAGCAAAAAGGCAATGATTAGCCGTCTCAAGCGCTTTAGCTCCAGATCCATTGCATGCGGGCAGGCACAGTCAGACCTAGTTTGGAGAGGGTCTCATCCAGTGTAAGAGATTCGAGTTTGCATTTGCGCAGACAGTTTGTAGCTTGTTCAGCAGAGATAAAGCCTTGATGGTAGAGCGAATAAGTACGCAGGGCTGTGTACAAAATGGTCTCTGAAATAGCGCCTGTGGAGAGCACTTTTTTGCCCACCTTGATGGCGCTCTTTTCGCTTATATCGGCTACTTTGCGGATATCCTCGTCACTAATCAGACCGGCTTCGACAAGTAATTTTGCTGGCAAAAATTCTTTTGGCTCAGCATGTGTTTGTTGATAAAGCTCAGCCACTGCTTGATAGACCATGACACTGCGCGCTTTAACGTTTTTAAGTGCTTCAGCTGCCTGAAAGGCTTTGAGTGTGTTGTTCGAAACCATATCTTGTAAGACAATCGCTGCTTCTAAGAGATCATGGGTGACAAGACCCTGTTCAAGCAAGATTTGACCAAATTGTTTTTCTTTGACCAGCTCAATTTCCATACATTCAAGCATGTCGCCTTCAGACAAAAAGCCAGCCATTAAGACTAGCTCGCCAATACGCACTGTTTGTCCGGCTTTTTCGGAGTAGTAACCAAGCTCAAATAGCGCTTGCTCCACACTGACCCGGCGCCGACCGACTATCTGTAGACCCTGTATCGCTTGATCTTTTGTGATGCGACCATCGCGTACAAGTAGTTGTGCTGTCAAAGCGGCATTCATCATCCAGCCAGAGAGGTCACGGTTGAGCACCATGATGCGGCCCATCTGCATGCCAGTGTCTTTGGCCTGGATAATGGAGCGACCAAGTTGCTCGTTAGTAATTAGCTCTGATGATAAAAGCAGCTCGGTGAGCGGATTGGTGATTGATTGTACGGTTTGAGTCTTTTTGTGGACCGAGGTTATTACGCCAATGGCGTCATCCATGGTCATATTATTTTGTCTGGCTAGCCGGAGCGCTTTTAGGGCCAGATCCACTGTCGCTTTATTGGAGCGCACCAGTTCTTCTGCTTCAAGCACAATCTTGATAGTGGCTTCACCCACCAAATTGAGCATAGCAAGAGCACGTGGTAGTGGCACGTTTAAACTTTTGGCGGTGGTCATCGCTTCGTCCAGCTTTTGCTGTGAAACGATGCTCGCCCCAAGCAGTAATGTTGGGAGGGCGTCAGCCGTTGCCTGTTTATCGAGCATGGATGGTCTTTCGGATACTGGGATTACCGGAGTGCTAGTCAGTGCGCTAGTCAGGCGCAAAAATATGGTTGATAAACATACTGTACCAATTTATGGCATGGCTATAACGTGATCTTTAGAGGCTGTCAAAATTCTCTTTATAACTACACTGTTTGGATCTTGATGGGCGAGCCTGGAGCCGGATGGTCAAACTCATCGGCGGCACTGCCACCGCGTTTAAACAATTCCCAAAAACGGTTTTCGTGGCCAGAGCTACCAGGGGCAAAAGCAAGGTCGCCTTCCATGATGTTAAAGCTGCCTGATGCCACTGTGGCTGTGCTCATATGGCTGCCAATAGTTACCTTGAGGCGTGTGCCCGCGACAAGCTCGCTTACCAGTGGATCGCCAGCGCGAATGGTGGTCTTGATATTACCAAAGCTATCTATATAACCTATTACTGAGCTGGGAGGCTCCGGTACGACATCGAGTACTGCTAGTTTTTTGTTTCTAAAGCTAAAATCGCCACGCGATGCTTTAGATACAGCCAGAGGGAAGAAATCACGGGAGCGAAACTGACTGCCTGCTTCTTCTACATTTGTGCTCCAGACTTCTTGCACCTGGTCGCGTACAAAAGATAACGAATAACCTGAATTGACCGCCACTACTTGCACACCATTTTTGAGCGTAGCAAATAATAGACCTTCGCCTTCATTGCCCGGTCTGGCATCTTTTTTGTCTTTGCGCGGGGCACAATTGGCAAAAACCAGCAAGTTTTTGGGTCTAAGCTCGCGCGCCGACAGGGCTAACTGAGCGACGATAAAGCCGGTGGCCACAGTATCAAAGGGCATCACCGAAGTGGTATGGATGCGTGTATCGTCATGCAGTTTGCAAGAAAGTGCAGCCATTATTTCGGCCCAGGCAAGGTCGCCGGAGGCATAGTCGCAGACTAAATGGATAAATGAACTCATATATTTCCTTTCGTTCTAACCTTATGCCCGGTCTTTTGATTTTATTGCCCAGTATTAGCTGTTAATGATGCAATTGCGTCCAGCGTCTTTTGCCTTATAAAGTCTCTCGTCAGCCATTCTCAATAGCTCGTCGATATCTTTGCAGTCGTCAGGAAAGGAAACAATACCTGCCGAAAAACTGATATTGAAAATTTCACCGCGGTCGCCTTCAAATTGCATTTTATTCAATTCTTCCAGTGCTCTTTGTAAAGCACCTTTGGCGGTATCGCGGGGAATATGTCTGAAGCCTACAATAAATTCTTCCCCGCCCCAGCGACCTCTTACATCTTCTACCCTAAATCGCCGTTTGAGCAGATTGCCAAAGCCGGCAAGCACTCTGTCTCCAGCCAAATGCCCATAGGTGTCATTGATTTTTTTGAAATGATCCACATCTATGAGAGCAAGACTAAAAATTAGTCCGTTACGTTCACTTTCTTCGGCCATATTGGCCAGTTCTTCCATAAAGGCCCGGCGTATGAGTAGTCCACTGAGGACATCGCAGTTTGAGCGCTCTTTCATCATACGAGAGCGCTCCAGCCTTACTTTGACCCTGGTTAAAAGCTCAACTTTAGCCACTGGTTTTGGTAGATAATCGTCTCCACCGGACTCAAAGGCAGCGAGCCTTGTCTCTAGACCCACCAGGGCAGTCAAAAATATTATCGGTAAATCCTGATACTGTGGCATGCTGCGCACCAGCCTGCAGATATCATAGCCGCTCACAGTAGGCATATGGATGTCGAGCAAAAGTAAGTCAGGGTGAAATTCTTGCATTACAGGCAAAAGATTTACCGTATCGGGCAAGACTCTTACGAGCATGCCTTCCTGACCAAGTACAGATGATACCAGTCTGACAAAGTCTTGATCATTGTCTACAATCAAGATGCGAGGACGTCCGCCCTGTCTAGCTCCCACTAGATATTCGATGGCTTCGCTCAATACATCGGCGGCAATTTGACTGGTGCCAGCACTATTGTCAGCCTGGGACTTTGCCACCATCAGAGATGCCCCGGCGTGGGTACTATCCTCGATGTATTGTTGTTGCTTTGATGTTGATAAAAATGCCACTGGCAGGCTCTCATAGCCAGCAATAGAGCGCAGATCGCGGGCTAGATTGAGACTGGGAGCAGGGGTAGATACGTCAATATCTATAAGCACCGCATCCAGTGTCAGTTTGCTGGCCCTGGCAAGGGCGTCTTCTCTATCGGTGGCGGCAATCACTTGTACTTTTATACCGGTGGCATTGGTCTGTACCCGGCTTTGCGAGACGCCTTGTTTGGCTACTACCATCACTCTTACAGCAGAAGAGTCATCAAAAGTGTCAAAATTATCGTCCGGTATGGCTGGTCCACGAGCTGGTGGCATCAGTGATTCTTCCTGAGCAACTTCCAGTGTGGTAAAGGCTCTTTTATCTACCATGGCAGTAGGATTACCGCTCAAGGCATGAGCGTTGGCACTGACCAATTCCACCATCAAGTCAATTTCTTCCCAGGCCGCTTCATGTCTCATCAAGCTGTCTTCTTTTATGACAGAGAGTGCCTTTTCGAGCTGTCCTGCTGATTCGCCAAGGACGCCAAAGCCACAACTAGCAGCTGTCGCCTTGAGGTTGTGGGCGCAGGCAATTGAGTCAATCAGACAATAAAGATCATCGGGATTATTGCGCGACAGGGCAATTGTTTCTTCTAGACGCTTGACTCGTTGTGGCAATATTTTTAAGTAATTAGACTGCAATGTCTTGAGACTCGCGTCTTCTTGCTCTATGTGTGACTGCAAAGTCCCTATGATCTTGAAAAATCCCTTCTATCTGGGCGCCTAAAAGTCCTGCCTTGAGAGGGCGGTGGATCACGAGGCTGACTTTGAAGTCTTTTTTGAGTTGCTGATAGATAGCGCCGTCGCGCCACAGTCTTGAGACAAAGACAATGGGACAGTCTATTAGTGCGTCCCGCAGTTTGACAATTAAGCCAATGCCGTCGATATCGGCCAGTTCGTCACCGACTATGATCAAATCATAGCCAATCAAACCTACCATTTCGAGCGCTTCTTTGCCGCTCTCAGTACTATCTACCTGATGCCCGCGAGCTTGCAAAAGTGCACTTACGAGTGCCTTGACTGAGCCTTCCTGTTCAACATGGAGGATGGTTCTGTACATTTATTATTTGTCTTGCTCAGTCAGATCTATCGAAGCACTGTTGATGCAATAGCGCAAATTAGTGGGCTTGGGTCCATCATTAAAGACATGGCCTAAATGGGCGCCACAGTTTTGACAGGTGACCTCAACTCTGTGCATACCAAGAGTGTTGTCATCATGCTCAGCCACATTTTGCTCCACAAGTGGCGCATAAAAACTAGGCCAACCGCAGCCTGAGTCAAACTTATGTTCGCTGCTAAAAAGCTCAACGCCGCAGCATTTGCAGTTATAGACACCCTTGTCATGAGTGTTCCAGTATTTACCTGTAAATGCTCGTTCAGTGCCTTTCTGGCGAGTGATGTAAAACTCCTCGGGCGTCAATTTTTGGCGCCACTCGTCATCGGTTTTTTTCACGGTCTACCTGCAAACAGTTGATTTAGTCGATCATACTATCATTTCAAGACCGGAGATTTTCTCTTTCAGTTCCCCGGCACTGCTTATTCTATCTTTTGTGTTGACACTGGTTAAGCCTTTTATCAAATCTCTCAGCGGCTCAGCTACAGTCGCTTTTAAACCCGGGTCAGAGACACTCAGTGCCTCCGGGTCTTGACCTGTCAGTAAAAAATAGAGTGTGCCACCCATGGCATAAAGGTCGCTCTGGGGCGAGGCTTTACCTCTAAACTGCTCGGGGGCAATATAGCTATGTTTGCCCACAAAAGTACCTGTTGCGTTACCGATAAATTCGTTGGCAGCGCCAAAGTCTATCGCTATCACTTTATCGCCATCTGTTAAAACAAGATTGTCAGGAGTAAAGTCGCGGTGAATTACTGGCGGTTCCTGACTGTGTAAGTAGTGCAAAATGTCAGCCATCTGCCCGGCCAGATTGATCACTTGAGATTGGCGCAGCGGACCATTTTGTTTGACATGCTGTTTTAAATCCACCCCCAATACATGATCAAGCATCAAGTAAGAGCGCTCCTGCTCCACAAAAAAGTCCATAACTTGCACAATGGAAGGATGGCTGAGCTGAATCAAAATCTTTGCTTCACGCTCAAACATTTCTCTGGCTTTGTCTTTGATTTCACCGTCATAATCCGGTGGCACTACTGATTCTTTGATTACTACCAGTTTGCCGTTTTGCATGCTACCTAGATACACTGCCGAGAGTCCACCTAAGGCTAGCTGTCTAACAATAGTGATAGTGCCGTTGCGCAAAACCAGTCCTTTTTCGAGTGGCATAAAGGCAGCTGGTCTAAATCTACGCTTAAGCTCGTCTTCCCAGATGTCTGTATAACTAGGTCCTTCCAGCATCACTTGATTGCCCGCAAGCTGGGCTTTTACTGCGCTTGCCAGCTGGATTAGACTCTCGTCTTTGGGTAAGTCCACCATCAAATCGATTGTCACTAGGAGTTTTTCGAGCTGAGTGGCATCCATGGCGCTTGAGTTTAGAGGCAAGACACTGCCGCTCCTGGCGATTAGATTGATTGTTTTGTCTTTGCCATTGTCTGCTACCAATATCTTGTCTACATCACACCAGGCTAGATAAGATGATTTAAGGCGCATAGAGCTAAAATCAGGCGGTATTTCGATACCGCCTTTATCTATTAAAAGCTGATTGTGACTAAGATATTTGATTATTGAGAGAGCTATAAATGGGATCAACATGGCAGTGACTATTACAGTTACCCGCTGAAAGAATTGAAACTCGCTGATACCACCTACGCTAAAAGCATTGGCACCATAAAAAATGGCATAACCAATTGGTAGCAAAGTCCAAAATGGAAAACAAAGACGCAAAATACTAAGCATTCTCTCTTTGAGAGGATCTTTGTATTCAATGCGGATGCACAGTTCAGCCATGTTTTAGTCTTTCTTCCAACTTGATACTTATAATATTAGTACTTTCGTCCAGGTGCTCTTGTAGCAATCTGGCTAATTCGTCTAAATCTGATGGACGATTATCTGGATCTTGATCGGTCATACGCTCGACTAAGTTTGCCAAAAAAGGTGAGACACTGACATTGCTATCGCCCAGTGAGGCAACACTGATTGGTTCTGGGTCTGAGCCAGTCAGGATAAAATATAAAGTGGCACCCATGGCGTAGATGTCGCTGGCTTTTTGGGCATGACCTCTAAACTGTTCTGGTGGCACATAACTATGCTTGCCTACGATAGTACCAGTGGTGCCGCCTTTGTCCTCGGTGGCCACGGCAAAGTCAATTAATTTGAGAGTTTTATCCTGACTGTACATCAAATTGTCAGGTGTAAAGTCACGGTGGATAATTTGTTTGTCGTGCAAAACACTCAATATTTGGCACATCTGTATAGCTAATTGGAGCGCTTCTTTTTCTTTGATTGGACCGTGATTTTTAACTACATTGCGCAGATTATCACCGTCAATATAATCGAGTACGAGATAGCAGCGTTTGTCTTCTATAAAAAAATCCAGACATTTGACCACGAGGTTGCTATCGATTGAGCTTAGTATCAGTGATTCTGTCTGGATTCTTTTGATGGCATCGCGTTCGGCACTGCGGTCCATATAGGGAGGGATGATTGTTTCTTTGAGGACGATATTTCGTACTTTTCCTTCCCAGAGTTCATTTCTGTCCAGCGCTTTGTAGGCTGTGCCTTCGCCACCAATGCCCAGTTTTTCTATTACTTCATATCGACCATCTTGCAGTCTTGATTGGCTATTGAGAGGTTCTAAGTTTTTGCGGATAGCAGTATCTGACAGACTCTGCAACCACAGTTCTGTATAACTACCTTCTGCCCTTGGCGTCAGGGTTTCGGTTACCTCTATAGAGAGTGTATTGGCTGGGGCAAATTGTTGCAGGCGGCTAAGCAGTCTCGGTCTGTCTTCTGGTTTTATGGCACCGAGTTCTAGACTTAGCTGTTGCCATTTACCATATTCGATTTTGATTTTCCATTTGTCCGGACTGGCAGTGCCTTGGTTGCCCACCAGACTGATTTTTTTGACCAGTGACCAGTCAAAACAGGCAGACTCTACGCTAAATAATTCTGACCACCAATCCAGCGATAACTCCTGTCTATTGAGTAATAGTCTGGTGGGACTGAGTTGTACTTTTAAAAGCTTGTAGACAAAACTAAAGAGTAAATACCAGACCAGGCAAGCCACAGGAAAGAACGCCAACCAGCTCTCAAGATTAACATTGGCAGTGGTTGCAGCAGGAGTACAGTAGGTCAAAATGGATGCCAGTGTCTGGTAAAAGGTCCAGTTATTGTTGACGTCTGCCCAGTCTCGCAACATGTTAAAAATCGAAAACGTAGTACCAAGCCAGAGTGGTGAGCAAAGTATCAAAGTCCAAACTGGACCGACTATTTTGGACCAGCTTGCTAGAGTCGTCTCAAATACTCTGGGCAAATCTTGAAAAAATCCGTGCATGCGATAGGGCAGGATGATTTCGTCTGGATTGGGGATGTGTTCTACTTCTAATGGCTTTTGCGCTTTGATTACGCGCTCCACCTGGGCGTCTACAGGCAGTGCTGAGACCCGCCTGCTCAATAAATTGACTAGTTTTAGGGCGTCATCTGGACTCAGGGCAAATAGTGAGAGACCCAGTGTGTGTGTCTCTTTGCCATCATCAAAGTTGAGATTGATCGTATTGCCCGGTATGCCATAGCGAGTGGTGGACATGGTGATACTTTTGAGCTGACTGATAGCAAAGCTGGTGTAACCCAGACTGATATTTTTGTCGTCGATGGTTAGCTGTCTGGCTCTTAACTTATAGATAAAATAAAAGAAGAAAAAGACCATATAGGCCGAAATAAAATAGGCCTCGCTGTGCCTATCCACTGTGCGGACAATTGCTCCCAGTGGCAATAGTGCCACTTGGGCCCAGAGCGGTAACAAAAAAAACGACTGCCACCACAAAGCTAGTTCGCCCTGCGGTCTTCTGTAATCAAAGATGGTCTTTCTTTTATGGTCCACGTAAGACCTCTGGCCATCTTTTACTTACCCGTTAAAAAGACTAAGTCACGGGTCAGGGGGTTTTGTATTCGCCCAAAGTTACATTGATTGTTTTGCTCTCGCCATGTCTCAGTACAACTATCTTAATTGACTCACCAGGTTTATGAGCTTTGACGGCACTGCGCACGTCTTCTGGCTTTTCGACTGGTTTGTCGTCTATAGCTGTAATAATGTCACCAATGGTAATACCGCTTATCGCCGCTGGGCTGCCGCTACCTATTTGGGCTACTACTGTGCCTTTTGTCGATATTGGTACATTGAGAGCGCCTGCTACTTGGGCATCGAGCAGCTGCATGCGGATACCCAGATAGGGACGTTTAACATGACCGGTGCTGATTAGTTGCTGGGCTACATCTTCAAATACTTCAGAGGGGATACTAAAGCCGATATTCTGTCCATCACCTCTGACTGCCACATTGACGCCCACTACTTCCCCCAGGATATTGAGCAGTGGTCCGCCGCTATTGCCAGGGTTAATGGCAGCATCGGTCTGAATCAAATTGCTAATTGGTTTGTTCTCGGCATCAATAGAGCGTCCCAGGGCACTGACAATACCGAGAGTGACTGTATGGTCAAAGCCCAGCGGACTGCCGATGGCAATGGCAAAGTCGCCTGGTCTGAGGCTTTTGCTTGAGCCAATGCGAGCCACTGGCAGTCCTTTAGCGTCAATTTTGACCAGGGCAATATCGGTGTAGGCGTCTCTACCAATAACTTTGCCGTCAAAGACCCGCTTATCAGCCAGGGTCACTTTGATTTGCTTGGCATTACCCACCACATGGTTATTGGTGAGGATATAGCCATCCTCTCTAAAAATCACGCCGGAGCCAACTCCGCGCTGCTCTTGGAACATCGGTTGGACTGATTCTTCGCCCAGACCAAATAGCTCAAAAGGACCAACTGAGCGTGTAAAAAACGGTAGTTGCACTACAGTCATGGTGTCTATATTTACTACTGACTGACCGGCTCTCGCCGCAATATCGGCAATTGTCTCCATGCCTAAATTGCCCATCAAAGTAGTGGCATGACCGCCTACTGGCGGAGTCGTGGCGGCACGGGCATCTTCATGTTTGCCCATATTTTGACCTGCAAAAAAGGCACCAGCCAGCGCTACGCCAAAAGTTAGACCTAAAACCAGAGATCCAGCTTGTATTTTTGCTTGTGCTCTGCGCTTCTGTCCGTGCATTTTGATAAATAACTCCCTGGGGTAAATGGATGCTAGAGGCAATTTTTTTAGCTCTTCTGTTATCTAATTGATCATTATATGGACCTTTGAGCGCTCTGCCTGTTTGTAAAACATTCATTCATAAAAATAGTAACCCATATTGTCTCAAAACCCGACCAGTGCCAAAAATAACAAAGGAGCGCTGCTCTTTATAGTGCTTTGCGCCACTCTCTTTTGGCTCAGCAACAATCCAGTCATTAACCCCTCGTCAACTGTTGTGGATAAGTCCAGCGAGCTAGCTGAGCTCAAGCACCGTTATGCCATCGATATGGATAAGGGCAAAACTGACGATGCCATCAAAGAATTGACTCGCGGGATTGAACTGGATCCGCAAAATCCAGTGCCCTTGCGCCTGCGTGGCTCACTTTACGAGCAATCTGGTGACCTCAAAGCCGCTGCCAGCGACCTGGACCGGGCACTACTTTTGCAACCTGCCGATGTGGACACCCTCATGGCAATAGCTGCTTTGCAATACAAAAGCAAAAATTATGACCAGGCTCTTTTGACCTATGACAAATTGACTAATCTAAAAGGTGACAAAAGAGCACAGGTAGTCGGTCTAAATGGTAAGGCCCTGGTGCATTTAAGTCTTGATCATCCTGACCTGGCTCAGCGTCAAGTCAAAGAGGCAATAGCCCTAGATCCTTTTAGTGTCAAAGCCAGAGAAATTATGGGCAATGTATTGCAAAAACGCGGCGACCTGCGCGGTGCAATCGATAGCTATACAGCTGGTCTACGCATCGACCGCAGCTCTTATGGGCTCTATAACAACCGGGCACTGGCATATAAAAAACTAAACATGTACTCTGAATGTGTCGCCGATTTAGAAGCTCTGACCAGATTAAAGCCTCAGGACAAAGTCCTGGCTGAGAGATTGGCTAAAGTAAAAGCCGAGAGCAAGGCTCAAACTAAATAGCTAGAAATCGCTCTCCACATCAAGGGCCGCTAAAAATCCGTCCCAGGAACTATAGATAACAAATTGGTTTTTTGTGGTCGCAGCTGGACCTGTGCCTGTACCTGGCGTCAGCGCTGACTCGGCAATATGGATCTCGACAGTGTTATTTTGCTTTGGCACTGCATAGACGATATGGTCAGTATTGATGACAATTGGTGGGCCGTCATGAGTGGTAAGACGGAAGTGATGCAGCGCCATAAAATCCTCCAGAGATTCTAGAGTTATACACCAATTGCAGTCTGGCGTTGTCACTGAAATGCCATCTTTGCTCAGTAATATGCAATTCCCTTTTCTTAGAGTAGTTATGACTGAGCAAAACTTTGATTTAAAAGAAACTGATAAAGTTAGTCCCCAGGCGCCAACTGATAACAGTGCCGCAGTCAATCTCTCTCAAACGAGTTGGGAACTAGTCGATACAAGTGGGCGGCAAGCTGGGCTCAAGCACCAGTCTGAAGTGACTGGTGACGCTGCCAAAAGCCCGCTTAAGCTCGATGAACCAGGACGGGACTGGGTCAATTTTGGGTTTTTGTCACATCATCAAAACCGTCAGGCTAACTTTAACGAGCGTAACTACGGTCTTGGTTGGGAGCACAAAATTAGTGAAAATTTGAGCTCTACGGTAGGGTTTTATCGCAATAGCGTGCGTCGTGAATCCGCTTATGCCGCGGTTTTGTGGGAGCCCTTGCAGCTGGGACCGGTCAAAGCCGGAGTTATGGCGGGCGTGATTAACGGCTATCCGCGGCTCAACCATGGCAATTTTATCCCTATGGCTCTACCTGTGGCCAGTATCGAGGGACGTCATCTGGGCGCCAACCTGATTTGCATCCCCAAACTAAAAGATGTCTCGGCCGTCTGTGCCGTACAAATCAAAGCGCGATTTTAGACGAAATTTTTGAGCCAGTTTTAGCAAGGAAGGGAACGCAGCAAAACTGCACCGGTCCTAAATAAAAACTGTTGGAGATTTTGTTATGGTAAATCGCATTTATAAGGCGTCAGGTCTTGCTCTGTCACTGGCTATGGTACTTTTGGTGCCAGCTTCTGCTCAAACGCAAATTGATAACAATCAACCTGTCAAAGGTGTTTTGCACACCCGTGAAGCACTTCTACAGCTCAAATTGAACGGTGCTTACCGAGCTGGACTGATTGATTCTAACGAACTAGCCGCTTTTCAAAGAGATTTTGATGGCATCCTGGCTAAAGAAGAAGATTACAAAACGCGTCCTTCTGGAATGACTTCAGGCGGTAAGCAAGACATTGAGAAGCGTCTTTATCTCTTTGAGGAGAGACTGGCTCGTCACGCCAATAAATCTGGCGAATAAGCTTAAGTTTTGATCTTTTAAATTTTGTACTTTTAGTGAAAAACACCTGCTAAGTGGTCAAAATATAGCTAAAAGCGATGAGCAAATATTGAGCGACCTTGTCACAGTTACTGAGAGCGGTTTGTACTGCGCTATGGGCGATTTTTATATCGACCCCTGGCGCTCTGTTAAACTCGCCCTGGTCACCCACGGCCACTCTGACCATGCGCGTATGGGCAGTCAGCGTTATATCACCCACAAAGATGGTCAGGCTATTTTGCGTTACCGCCTGGGCGAGATAGATGTCACAGGTGTTGATTACTGTCAGGTTTTGCAGCTTGGTGGAGTAAAAGTTTCATTCCACCCGGCTGGTCATGTGCTGGGCTCGGCACAGATACGCATAGAGACTGATAAAGGCGAAGTCTGGGTGGTCTCAGGCGACTATAAGGCGCAATATGATCCGACCTGTCCTGGTATTGAGCCGGTGCGTTGCGATACCTTTATCACCGAATCTACTTTTGGTTTGCCTATATACCGCTTTAACGAAGGCGACACTGTCGCTTGTGAAATAGTCGATTGGTGGGAGAAGTGCAAAGCTAAGGGCCAGGTGGCTATGGTGGGGGCTTATAGTTTGGGCAAAGCGCAGCGTCTATTGGCTTCTTTACCAGACCTGGCTGGTCCTATATATGTGCATGGTTCGGTGGCAGCGATAAACTCAATATATCAAGGGGCAGGAGTGACCCTGCCTGCCTGGACCCATCTCACCAGTGAGCACAAAGCCGACAAACTGGCAAAAGAAGGGGCGCTATTGGTAGCACCACCATCATCGATTGAAGGACCCTGGGCAAGAAGGTTTGCTAAAAGGCAAGAGGCTTTTGCCTCAGGCTGGATGCTGGTGCGAGGTAGGCGTCGCATGCGCTCTATCGATCGCGGCTTTGTCTTATCAGATCACGCTGATTGGCCTGGACTTATCAGTGTAATAGCCGCTACTGGGGCTGAGCGGGTGCTTGTTACCCACGGTTTTAGCGATCCTCTGGTGCGTTATTTATCTGAGCGTGGTCTCAATGCCGCTACTTTGCGCACTGCTTACGGTGACGAGGAAGCCCCAGAGGCAGCGCCAGATGCATCGCCAGATGCATCTATAGAGGTGGCTTCAGAGTCAGCCAATCTCCTGTCTGATGGAGTGAGCTAGAGATGAGAGCTTTTGCCAGGCTCTATAATGAGCTTGATACCACTAATAGTACCAGTCAAAAATTGCAGATACTGGTGGATTATCTAAGCCAGGGCGATACCAAAAGTCTTGCTTATGCGATTTATTTTTTATCGGGGCGTAAGCTCAGAGGTTTGCCCTCTAATAAACTAAAAGATGTCTGCAAACAAATCACTGGTATCTCAGACTGGCTCTTTCAAGAGAGCTATGACAATGTGGGAGACCTGGCTGAGACTATTGCTCTTTTACTGCCCGGCGGTGCTGGTGCAATAAATGAGACTCTAGCTGAGTTTGTCGAGCAAAATATCATACCCCTCAAAGATCTTGACGACGCTGCACTCCTTACTAAGCTGAGCGGTCTGTATAGCGTCATGGATATAAACCAAAAGTTTGTCTTTAATAAGCTCATCACTGGTGGCTTTAGAGTAGGTGTTTCGCATCAACTGGTGGCTAAAGCGCTAGCCCGGGTCAGTGGTGTCTCCGAAAACATCATGCAACACCGGTTAATGGGAGACTGGGCTCCTGATAGTGTGTTTTATGAGCGTCTTATTTGTCCTGATCATGGCGAAGGCGAGATTTCGGCTCCCTATCCATTTTATCTGGCCTCACCAATCAGTGTCCTGACCGACTGTCCTGATGATGCCTCTATGGGTAGTGCCAGTGATTATGCCTTTGAATGGAAATGGGATGGCATCAGAGCGCAAGTGATAAAACGGCAAGGACAGGTGTTTATCTGGTCCCGAGGCGAAGAACTCGTCACTGATAGATTTCCTGAGGTGGCTAGAGCCGCCAGCAAACTGCCCGATGGCACAGTGTTGGATGGTGAACTTTTAGCATTTAAGGAGGGCGACATCATGCCCTTTGCTCAATTGCAAAAGCGCATTGGTCGCAAAACACTATCAAAAAAGTTATTAGCTGACGTGCCGGTGGCTTTTATTTGTTTTGATATTTTAGAGGCAGACTCAGTCGATATCCGAGAGCAAACCTATATAAATCGCCGCCATAAAATGCTCTCTATCCTTACTCCTGGTGCCCTCGGTCAATATCCCAGTTGTGCCGGTGCCCTGAGTGAATATTTGCGAGTGCCACCACTTATAACTGTCTCAGATTGGCAAGAAGCGCGTGCCCTTAGAGCCACAAGTCGTGACTTGAAGGTGGAGGGTCTGATGCTTAAGCGGCAGGACTCGGTTTATGGAGTGGGACGCAAACGAGGCGACTGGTGGAAATGGAAAGTCGACCCGCACAGCATCGATGCTGTCCTTATTTATGCTCAAAGAGGTCACGGACGCAGGGCGTCGCTTTATACTGACTACACTTTTGGGCTCTGGCATTGTGGTGAGCTTGTGCCTGTGGCCAAGGCTTACAGCGGCTTGACTGACCTGGAAATTAAAGAAGTAGACTCATATATAAGAGCCAATACCAAAGAAAAATTTGGTCCAGTGCGCACAGTCACACCCGGTCTTGTTTTTGAGTTATCTTTTGAAGGCATACAGTTATCACCCCGGCATAAATCAGGTGTGGCTGTGAGGTTTCCTCGGATTAGCCGCTGGCGTACTGACAAAACAATCGAGCAAGCCGATCATCTCGACACACTAAAAGAGATGATTGAGCAAAGTCCCCTGGCAGTGGTGCCGGGCGATGGTTAAGGTCAAATCAGAGACTTTAGCCATGGAGCGCTGGTTTAAGGAGCGCGGTTATATACCATTTGATTTTCAAAAACAGTGCTGGACCAATTATCTGGCTGGCAAGAGTGGCATACTCAGTGCTTCTACCGGCATGGGTAAAACTTATGCACTGTGGCCCGGTCCGCTACTTGAGTACATCAACACGCCTCAGCATTTTGACCCACCCTCTAAAGTCAGCGCTCGTACAAAAGAACCTGCCAGTCTGCCTCTTACTGTTATCTGGTTGACCCCTCTGCGTGCTCTTGCCAGTGACATAGCCGAGAGTCTGATGGTGCCAGTCAGCGATCTTGATTTGCCATTTAGTGTGGAGACACGTACTGGTGATACCAAAAGCTCAATTAAGCAGCGTCAAAAAGAGAGGCTCCCTAGCTGTCTTATCACTACTCCTGAGAGTCTAAGCATACTTTTGTCCTATCCTGGTAATGAGGCCAAATTTGCCACACTAAAACTGGTGGTGGTAGATGAATGGCATGAATTACTCAGTAGTAAAAGAGGCAGTCAAGTTGAGCTGGCTTTAGCCAGGCTGAGAGCCATTGTCGCTCAAAGCGGGGGCGTGGAGCGCCAGGGCGATAAATTGAGAGTGTGGGGTTTGTCCGCCACCATAGGCAATCTTGATAGCGCTCTTAAAACACTAATGGCTGGTACTGACGAGCCGGGCGTTTTGGTGACCAGCAGTGCACCAAAAGTGGTGACGACTGATACGGTGCTCCCGCCTGCCCTATCGCATCTACCCTGGACTGGACATACTGGACTGACCATGGTGGATGAAGTCGTCCAACTGGTGGCTCAAAGTCAGTCCTCGATAGTATTTACTAATACCCGGTCACAAACTGAGCAGTGGTATCAAAACATGATAGAGGCAGACGAGAGCCTCTGTGGTGTGTCGGCTTTGCACCACGGCTCTCTCGATTATGATGTGCGCCGCTGGGTCGAAGAAGCACTCAAACTGGGGCGACTGCGCTGTGTAGTGTCCACTGCCTCTCTTGATCTTGGTGTGGATTTTGCACCAGTGGATAGAGTCTTGCAACTCGGTAGTCCCAAAGGTGTGGCCAGGGCCATGCAACGAGCCGGTCGTAGCGGACATAAACCTGGTGCTGTCAGTGCACTGTTTATGGTGCCTACCCACGCTCTTGAGTTAATCGAGTTAGCCGCCGCTCGCAAAGCTATTGCTGCTGGTCAAATAGAGAGCCGATTTGCTTTGCATAAGCCCTTTGATGTGCTTTGCCAGCATGTTACGACAGTGGCTCTAGGCAGTGGTTTTGTTAGTGAGGAGCTCTATAGAGAGGTCAAAACCACCGAAGCCTTTAAAGATTTGACCTGGCAAGAGTGGCTCTGGGTTTTAAATTTTGTCGCCACCGGTGGTAAGGCGCTCACTGCTTATCCTGATTATCATCGCATCAGACTCAAAGACGGCCGCTATATCATGGACGACAAGATGCTTGCTCTCAAGCATCGCCTCTCGATTGGCACAATCGTATCTGATCAGTCGATGGAGGTAAAATTTTTGAGAGGCAGTAGCCTCGGACATGTGGAAGAGTCTTTTATATCGATGCTCAAAAAGGGTGATTCTTTTTTGTTTGCCGGTCGTTATCTTGAGCTTGTTGAAGTAAAAGAAATGAAAGCTTATGTGCGCCTCTCCAGTCGTCACTCTGGTCCAGTACCACGCTGGCTCGGCGGACGGCTGCCGATGAGTAGTGAGCTAGCGCTCTTTGTGCGCCGTTTGATTGACCTGGCTGCCGAGGGTATTTATAGCGAGCCCGAAATGGCTTTTATCAAGCCCCTTTTGAAAGTACAGGCCCAGCGCTCGATATTGCCCTCAATGAGCGAGGTCCTGGTGGAGCATCATAAATCAAGAGATGGCTATCACCTTTTTGTTTACACTTTTGAGGGGCGCCTTGTAAACGAAGGGCTGGCGCATTTGATTGCTTTTAAACTTTCGCGTTTTGAGCCTTCCACCTTTTCTATAGCCATTAATGACTGGGGTTTTGAGATTCTCTCCGCTAGACCGATTCAGTTTCCGGATGGCGCCGATGCTGCGGCATTTTTTCATGGTTTTGACATCAAAAACCTGGAGCGCGATATTTTTGATTGTCTCAATTCCACCGAAATGGCCAGGCGTCAGTTTCGTGAGATTGCCAGGGTCTCGGGACTAATTTTCCAGGGCTATCCGGGAGCGCCCAAAGCAGTAAAACAGGTGCAAGTCTCAGCCACGCTGCTTTATGATGTATTTGTCGAGTTTGATCCCGGTAATTTGTTGGTTAGACAGGCTCACGATGAGGTTTTGCAGCGCAATCTTGAGATCAGTCGCATGCTGGGAGCGCTAAAGCGGCTCAGTCAGGCTACAATCATTGAGGTCGAGACCAAAAAAGCCAGCCCTTTTGCCCTGCCTCTCATGGTAGACCGCCTCAGGGGTAAATTATCCAACGAAAAACTGGCTAAAAGAGTAATGCAGATGGAAATCGAACTGGCTAAAGAAATGAATTGATGTCAATTTCTATCGACGTCACGATACGCTCTGGTCACAGGTCCACTCCAGTGGAGCAGTTTGTCTTGCTTGGCGATAAAGCAATCTTTTTGCCGGGGCGTAAAACATTGATTGTGTCTGATATTCATCTGGGCAAAGCAGCATCATTTAGAGCGCGCAATTTTTTTGCCCCGGAGGGTATCACCACCCATGATTTAGATAGACTCTCGCACTTGCTTGCCAGTACAGCTGCCAGCCGCTTGCTTATACTTGGCGATTTAGTCCACGCTCAAGATGGTGTCACCAGTCACATTGAGCGGGCCTTTGTCGATTTTAGCGCCAGGCAAGATTGTCAAATGGTGCTAGTTAAAGGTAATCATGACGTCAAAGTAAAAATACCCAGTAGCTGGCCACTAGATCTGGTGGAGGAGCATTTCACCGAGGACGGTATTATCTTCAGCCACGATTTAAATTTACAAAAAGACCTCTTTACACTTTGTGGTCATATTCATCCTGCTGTTGTGCTCTCCGGCAAAGGCAGGCAACGCGAGCGCCTGCCCTGCTTCTGGCTCAGGGACCGACACATGATATTGCCTTCTTTTGGTGTCTTTACTGGCGCCAGTACAGTGTCTCCGGCTAAAGGGGACCGAGTATTTGTGGTCGCTCAAGGCGAAGTGGTGGAAGTGAAAAGCAGTACTTGATCGTCAAGGCTAAAGTTGCTCTTTACACTCTCCGTATAAAACTGCAAAAGCGGGTATAACCTGTTTAAGGATACAGCTTTTTTGTCGTAACGAAAATTGCTCCTTTTGTGAGGTACGAGCAATGATCGAGACACGCATGGCAAAAAGACAGACAAATACTACTGGAGGTGCGGTTTTGCCAGGTAAGGGTGATCCAGGAGTAAAAGAGACAATCTCAAAAGATGCAAAAGCAAAAGATGCAGGACTGACCAGCTCTGCCTCAACCGATCCTGGACTTAAGGCGCCAGACTGGTTGACCTTGCACATCAGCGAGCTCAGTGATGAGATTAAGGCTGTGTGGATGTTTGCCTATCAGGAAGTTTATACGCGCAATCGCTATCAGCGCGGTGAGAGACCGGCCCAGGCTCTATCACGGCTCAAGGGGTATGGCATGCTGGCCGACCTCACTGTCGATGGCTTACAGGATATGGCTAGAGAGCTATGTAAGTCCGATTTAGGTCCTGATGGCGGCAAAAACAGAAACCATTACACAGTCAATGACCGCATCCTTGACGAAGAACTTGAAAAACAAGAAGTCTTTGCTCTTGTGGATAGAAAGAAAAAACATCTCGAGGCCTTAAGGCTTGCACCCACCCTTGAGATAATCGAGTCGATTTATACCAGTGAGTATGCCGACCAGCTTAAAAAGTCCGGTCTGCAACATGTGGCAAAGACTTTTTATGATGCCATGATTGAGCGCCTTAACGAGGACCGATATCTCAATTTGACCAATATGGCCAGTCGCAAGATTTTTCCTGTTGGTGCTGCCTATATTGCTTCAGGAGCCGCTACCTCTAAGCAAATCGAAGAAGTCTTGATGAAGCAACGCAGTCTGCGCGAGGCTAAACAGAGAGAGCCTCAAGTGCAGGAGCTTAAGGCTCTAAATACCGATGAGTATAAGATTTTTTGGCGGGGCTTTTTGGGAGAGACCAACACCGGTAGCTTACTCAAAGCCCACCTCAAAGACAATGCAAAACAGCTAGCTAAAGTAGTTGAGGCTGACTTACTCATCTTGCAACTGCAAGAAGCAATGCGTCCAAAGTCGGACTAGTCAGCACCAATAGCAAAACTCTTGCGCATGTCGTATGCGGCATGTGGTTCAAACTCGCCTTCAACTGCTGCCACTATCTTTAGAGCTAGTGTGTTGCTATCGTGCAGTGAGCTATCGATAGTGATGTCGTAAGTCAAATGTTCGTGCACCCACTTTTGTGAGCCCCTGCCCCAGCCTGGAAACCTGTCACCACGCATGATTTCGCGGTGACTCAAGACTCTGTCATCACAATAGACACCGACAAAATAGGTTTTGTAGGGCTTGAGCGTTTTTAGTGCCTCTGTTAGCCAGAGCTTGCTCCAGGTGACATCATCGGCAATGACATTAAAGCCTGCTTTGAGGTAGGCAGCGATGGCTTGATAGCGAGCAATCATCATGCGATCCAAAACTGGACCGGGATTTATTTTGAGAAACGGACGGTCGTCTATTATTTCTTCTTGCCAGGTATAAAATTCGGGCGACACAGTAGTTAAATCAAGTTCGTGGGGTGGCATAGTCAGCCAGAACATATCAATACCCATGAGCAAATAAGGCTCCTTGAGCTGGTTTTGCATGCTTTTAGCGAGGCTGCTTTTGCCTGCGCTGCTAGCACCATTGAGTATAATTATCTGCCCTCTTTTCATATGCGCTCTTGGGTTTGTCTGGCAGCCAGTGTGGGGTCTAAGTCCAGTTTACGTCTTTGTCTAGATAGACAAATTTGCAGTTTGGCAGGGCCATTTTTACACCGGCACGTTCCACTCTCGAAATTTCGCACTCATGAAAATAGATAGTCTCAAGATTGCTCAGTTCACGCAATTCGACTAAATCACCAAAGACAATATTGGTGCCTATCAAAGTCAATTTTTTAAGCGATTTGATTTTAGAAAGGGCTGGCAGACCATCCTTTGTAATCTGTGTATTGCGCAAATCAAGTTCTTCCAGTGCTGGTAAATCACTGAGATGCACCAGGCTCTCATCGATGATATTACTACTTGCCAGTTTTAGTTCTTTAAGTCGGCGGCAGTTGCCCAGATGTTTAAAGCCACTACCTGTGATTTCCAGGTTTTCGAGGTCGAGCACCATCAGGTCATGCAATTGATTGAGCACGCCCAGACCATCATCGGTAATGTGTGTAAAAGATAGCCTCAATGTATTGAGATGGGGCAGTCTGCGGATACTGGCCAGTCCCGCGTCAGTGGCTCTGGTGTTGGACAGATTGAGCCAGCGCAGTGAAGTCAATGAGCTGATACAACTGATACCGCGGTCGCGCAGACGTTTACAATTTTCGAGGTCAAGACTCTTGAGTGTGACAAGATTTGTCAGCGCCGAAATACCTTCATCGCTTATTTGTGTGCCGCTCAAATTGAGCACATTTAGCTCTTTGAAGTTACTGAGATAAACCATTCCCGCATCACTAATGCGTGTATTGGCCAGGTTTAAATCCTTGAGCTTATTGTAGTTGCGAATATGACCCAGTGTGTCGTCAGAGATATCCTGATTAGATAAATTGACCTCGCGCACCATGGTCAGTGACTCGATATGAGCCATGCCCTGATCGGTCACTGTGCCCAGTCTCAAATTGCGCAGTTTGGTGAGTCCAGATAGATGCTTGAGGTCCTCATCATTGAGCGATCGTGGATACTCGATATAGCGGATTTCTCTTAGTCCCGTTAAGTGTTGCAGACAGCCATTGTCAGCTGCTGTGGAAGAAATATTGAGAAAACGCAAATCATGCAGACCGCTTAAATTTGCGATATTGGCATTGTTGATACGAGTGAGAGACAAGTCGAGTTCTTTTAGCCTGTGCAGGTTACCTATCTTGGCCAAAACTTCATTGCCGATGCGGTTAGCCCCTTTGAGATGCAAGGTCTCAAGATTAGGTAGCGCTGCCAGTCCTGTCAGACCGGTATCGGTAACTGGATTGTTAGAGAGGTCGAGCACTTTTAGTCTAGGTAAGTCGCCTAGCTCAATTGCTGAGCCGTCATAACGCAATGACAGTTCTTCAAGGCTGGGCATATTACCCACTTCCATTTTGATGCGTTTGCGATATTTGGCATAGTCTGGTTTTGTAGCATCGCTATATGCACCGATATTGAGGCGTTTGAGAGCAGTTAATTCACCGAGATATTGCAGACCTTCGCCGCGTAAATCGACCTGACGCAAAGATAGCTCTTCTAGATTTTTGAGATATCTAAATGAGGCAAAGACATCTTCTGCGACATCGTCAGAGCGCACCACAAGCCGCTTTAAATTGGTTAGATTGAGGACGTTTTCTAGACCCAGCTCAGTGATATTGTCAGTGCGCAACACCAGTGTGTGCAGCCTTGGGAAGTGGTTGAGACATTCAAGACCTTTGTCTGTCACTGAAGAAAATACTATATACAGTTCTTCGACAGAGTTTGGCTGCTCTATTGTGGCAAGCAATGTATCATCAACCGAAGCACCCTCTAAGAGCACTTTGCGCGAATTAGTCTTAGCCAGTAGTTGTCCTAAATTGACTTCGTCAAATTGGCAATGACTGATACGCAGCTCACGCACTGTCGTTAGTTTAGTAATTGGCCTGAGGGCTTCGGCTCCGACAATATTGCAACTGGTAAGCTGCAATGTCCGCAGCCTATGCAGATGAATAAGCTCGTTGAGGCTGTTTTTTTCGATTTCCAGACCACCCAGTCTAAGCTCACGCAGCCCGGATAATCTAGCAATCATGCCTAGATCTTCGGCATTTAGTTCATCAAAGAGATAGTCGAGAGATTGGATATCGTCCGGCTTAAGTCTGGTACATTCTTTAAAAGCATCACGGTCTTGCACTTCCAGTCGCACAAACGCCCGCCGTGAGACCTGCACTGAGCCCAGGGCTTCACCTACTTCCTGCCATGTGCGCTGGCTTTGATTGTCAGACTGAGCGACCAAGAGCTTGCCGGCTGAGCGCTCAAAAGGAAAAGTAATAATCCGCCCGGAATGCACAATGATATGACAAAGGGGCAAACTGGCATTGAGTTCAGCTGCTCCAGCCCCACTTACATGAGTGTTATCGAGATAGAGTTTGCGCAAATCAATCAGGTGTTTGAGCTTGGTCATACCGTAGTCACTGACTTTGGTGCCACCAAGATCTAGTGTGTGCAAAAAGACCAGATGACGCAAAGATGGCATGCCACTATCGGTGATATTACGCTCTGGCAGTGACAGATAGCGCAGACCTGTCAGATGAGCGATTGACTCCAGGCTGTGATCGTCTACAGCGCACTGTCTAAAATCTATGGACTGCAAATCTCCTGGCTGTAGCGCGCGCAGGGCATTAAAGTCCACGGTCGGTGCTACCAGTAAGTGCAAAGCGACATCGGATTCTAATGTGATAGTGCCCTGTGCTTCGCCGATTTTTTCTTCCCACCAGCCAGATGTGTTGCCAGTGCGATAAATCTGATACAGAGCCCCCAGAGAGACCTCTGGGAAGTTTATTTCTCTTAGCCGCGGCTTACTTTCGCTCGTTGTTTCTTCTTCGTTCATTTAGGCACTAGTTTGACGACCACCTTTGCTGTCTAGCAAAGTCGGTCTGCCGATATTAACTACACTGACTCCCAAATTGCTTTCCAGATCTTTGGCATGCTTATCTGCTGTCTCAGGATCTGAGCCAGTACCGATAAAGACTTTGCTAAATGGATGAGCTTTTTTAAGATAGATAAGACCGTCTACCAGAGTCTCTGGCAGGATTTTTACTGTAAGCACCACATCATGATTACGGAAGCTCGGCGCAATCTGTTGAGAGACAACCCGTTGGAGTAGCTCGTACATCATGCCGCGGCGAGCTGACTCTTCTTCGGCGTGGAAGATAATTATCTCTTTTGGTCCTGGTGCTTCTTGTTCCAGTAGTTTGATTAGCATTGTCGCCAGACTGCGTGCTTTGGCTCCACCGGTACACAGTACAAAAGTCGGCAGGTTCTCTGGAATTTCTTCCATTGTGGCAAATTTGCCCATACCCAGTCTCAGGTCAGGCAATTCGCGCAGACGACCCTCCAGCACTCCCATGCGATAAAAACACATGACAATGAGAATTACGCCAAGTATCTGAAATCCTAGAGCCCGAGCGCCTTCCGCCGAAAAGAGCAAAACCACTTCGCAAAAGGAAAGAGTGGCTAGACCAACTGCAGGCCACACAGGCAGCCGCCAGGTTTTAAACGGGAAGGTCCACTGAGACTTGTACGGGGCCCGAGCAACTTTGACTGGCATGCGCACTCTCAGCATGATTACACCAAGACAAAATGAGCACATCACAGCCAAAAACGCCATACCATAAACTTGACCGAGATTGTCCACTTGCCCTGGCAGCATGGTGATCATCAGTGAGCAGACCGCCATAAAGCTCAAGCAAACAAAAGGATAACCTTGAGCCATGGGAAATTTGTGCGCCCATCTACGCAGGATAAAGGCTGGCAGGTTGCCCTGCTTGGCCATCGTTGTACAAAGACCAATGCAGCCGACATAGGCAGTGTTGACCGCAGCAAAGAGCATAAGGGCGGCGTCTACCACCAGGATAATGAGGAGCGGCCTTGCCGCCTTCGACAAAAGCCAGACCGGAAAGCAAACTGTTGCGGTAACTGTCGAGCTTGGGTCCATCGAGTAGTGCCAGACATAAAAACGATGTCAATGGAGCGGTCACGCCAACGAGTAGGACTACACAAAGATAGATCTTTTGCAAAGTGCGCCAGGTGGGAGTGCGCAATTGCTCCACAATTTGTGCTGCTGACTCAAAGCCCGTAATGCCCAAAAACGCCGCAGCAAAGCCGTGAACAAAGTGCTCTGGGGTAATCTTTTGATAGCAAGTAAAAAACTTTGAGATATCTATATGCTGCTCAAATGCCATCATTAGACCTTTTACGTCCATGTAGAGCAGGAGCAAAAAGTGGAAGAAGGCGATGAAAAAGACGATCATCGCTGGCTCTTTAATACCAATGATATTGAGCAGACCAAAGAAGACCACTGGCGCTATAGCTGTAATAACGATACCCGAGAGCGGCCAGTTCATGATATTGTCGATTGAATCGATATAAAACGCTCCAGATAGAGCGCTCACAGCCGCTGTAGCAAGATAACTGAGAATGGTGAGGGCGCCGACAAAGATGGCAAAACGTTTGCCAATTGTCTGCAAAACCATGATGTATGCGCCGCCGTTAAATGGACTGACGGCACAGCCCTCTTCGTAGGTGGTTTTAAAGACCCACATCAATATACAGACTATGGCAATGATTACCGGGGCGGCAAAGCCCACCAGTGGCAAGATTACCCCAGTCGTATAAAACACCGACGTGCCGATATCCGCCCCGACTATGGCTGCTGCCAACCACCAGGAGAGCAAAACATCGCTGTGACCGCCCTTGGCGCTGCTATTGTCCGACTCAGCCGACGATTGAGCGACGCTTGGCTCTATTTGACTCACAGAGGATAACCTGGTTGAAATGGCTGGGTAAAAGTTTGCATCCACATAAGCTACTACATCTTTGTAAACCGTCAACAGCTTTGGCCTTTAAAGGGGTTATTCTTATATCCTTTCGCAATGTGCTGAGCACATTAACTTGGTGGCCAAGAAGTTAGCCCTCCGGAGTAGTATTCAAGATGAAGACCAATGAGTTAGTCCCCGTCACTGTTCAGTTGTCTGAAGATATAAAAGTATCTGTCCAGCAAATATTGGACCAGTGGACAGCAGAAGGCACTGTCGCAAAAGTCTGGCAAAAGGACGCCTCGGTCTGGACCAGTAAAGATGAGTCTAAGTGGCTAGATTGGCTCAATTTGCCTGCTGAGCAGTTTGCTAAAGCGGCTGAGTATCAAGCTTTTGCTAAAGAAATCAAAGAAGCTGGCTTTACAACTGTGGCACTGCTTGGTATGGGCGGCTCCAGTCTTGCTCCTGAAGTATTTAGCGTTACTTATGGTCCCCAAAGCGACTATCCCCAACTGCATGTACTGGACTCCACTGACCCGCAGCAAATCGCAGCGCTGGATGCCAAGTTGGACATCAAAAAAACTCTCTTTGTGGTCTCCAGTAAGTCTGGCAGCACATTAGAGCCCAATATTTTTATGCGCTACTTTATTGAGCGTGCCAAAACAGTCGTTGGCGAGAGCTTTGGTAGTCATTTTGTGGCAATCACTGACCCCGGCTCTAAGCTCGAGGGTGAGGCTACCTCCTATAAATTCCGCAAGATTTTTCACGGCTACCCAGCTGTTGGTGGTCGGTACTCGGTGCTCTCGCCTTTTGGCGTAGTGCCACTGGCTTTACTTGGTGTAGATCTCAAAACATTTTTGACTCACGCTCAAGAAATGGCCGCAAGCTGCAAAGAAAACGATGCTGCTCAAAACCCTGGTGTCAGACTCGGTGCCATCATGGGGGCTTGCGCTAAAGTTGGTCGCGATAAACTGACTATTTTTACAAGCCCATCAATCTATGACTTTGGCGCCTGGCTGGAGCAGCTTGTGGCTGAGTCCACAGGCAAAATCGGCAAAGCCATTATCCCTGTAGATCAAGAGTCCATAGGCGCCCTCGACAAATATGGCAAAGACAGACTCTTTGTCTATATCAAAGTCGATGGTGATAAAACCAAGCCATCAGATATGGCTTGCGATAAAGATGATTGCGCCAAAATAGAAAAGTTTTTGAATGAAGCACAAGCCGCTGGTCATCCTGTGGTGACAATTGCCTTGAGTGATAAATTGCAGATGGCTGGTGAGTTTTATCGCTTTGAAATGGCTACAGCAGTAGCTGGCTCAGTCATCGGTATCAATCCTTTTGATCAACCAGACGTAGAAGCCAGCAAAGTCGTGACCAGAGATCTCACCGCTGCTTTTGAAAAAGAAGGCAAATTGCCCGAAGAAAAAGCATTTTTTGAAGAAGGTCAGGTCCAACTCTATAGCGATAGCAATAATGCCGAAGTCATTATGGGTAGTGCCAAAGAAAAGACACTAAAAGGCATGCTCGAAGCTCATCTCGATAGACTGAGCCCAGGCGATTATTTTGCCCTTTTGGCTTATCTGCATATGGACCACGCCAAAATCGAAGACACTGTCTACCAGTTGCGCATGCAAGTGAGAGACAAAAAGCATGTTGCTACATGTCTTGGCTTTGGACCGCGCTTTTTGCACTCCACTGGTCAAGCCTACAAAGGTGGACCAGGCACCGGAGTGTTTTTACAAGTAACTGCTGACGATAGCAAATTGCTTGCCGTACCGGATGCAAAATACAGCTTTGGTATTGTCAAAGCGGCTCAAGCTAGAGGTGACTTCCAGGTCCTTATTGACCGCGGTCGTCGTGCTTTGAGATTGCATATCACAGGCGATTTTTATAAAGGTCTTGAGCAATTTGCTAAAGCCATGACTGAAGCAATCGGTTAGTTTAAAACTTGGTCTTATGCAAAAGAGGTGACGGTGTAATGCTGTCACCTCTTTTTAGGGTCTTCTAGGTCATTATCTCAAATCAACAATTTAAATAAATCCAAAAGTGGTCGAAACTGTAATCAAAACAAATGACATAAGTTTCCACTGCGGCGTCCATTTGTCAAAGCTGTACCGAGAAAGCAAGCTCCCATCGTTGGGATTTACGATGGTATAGCTCAATCCAATAAATGTTAGAAATAGTCCCGCAAAAAGAAAACCACAGCCTGCTAGCCTCATGCGTGGTAGGCAATCCGAGAAAACTCCGTCAGACCCTATGTATAAAAACAAACTACCCAGCAAAATGCAAAGCAAATTGAACAGTCTCAAGCGCATTGGTTTGCCTCACATCGGTTGGTCCTGCCCTCTCTAAATTCATCTTACCTCGTAGCTCAAATTACGTGTTCTCCTCGCATCCTAGTTGCATAGGAATGTTTCGCTTGAACAATATTGATTTAGCAAAATTCTGGCGCAGTTAATGCGTTGAAGGCGCGCAAGGATTGTTGCTGCTTGCTTTTAGTTTGCGGTACAACTGTTCATACTGAGGCACAATGCCAGCGGCAGTAAATCTTGATAGCGCCGCTTGCTTTGCCGCAAGACCAAGTTTTTGACGCAACGGTACATCTTTTATCAGTCTTTCAACTGCTTGAGCTAACTTGGGCACATCACCAAAAGGTACAAGTAGACCGGTCTCACCATCGGTTACTACTTCAGGGATGCCGCCTACTGCCGTTGCCACACTGGGACAGCCAAAAAACATTGACTCCAATATTGATAGACAAAATGATTCTGATTCTGATGTATAGAGAGCAATGTCCGCGGCCTGCAGATAATCTTCTATCTCTAATACGTTTTGGCGAATAACTAGACTATTTGTCAGTCCCAGGCGCTCTATATCGTCCATAAATGGTGCCATACTGCCGCCTGCCAGTACCAGTAGTTTAAAGGAGCTTTTGTCCTCGACTCTGGCAAGTGTCTCCAGCAAGTGGTCAAAACGCTTTGCCGGTCTCAAATTAGACGAGTGTATGATCAGGACTTCGTTGCCGACGCCTAGCTCCTGGCGCACCTCGCTACGTGAGCGTGTTGTGATACCAGGCTCAAAAAAGTTGTGGATTACTTCAATTGGTCCTTTATAACTAAGGACTGCTTCGCTCTCTTGCTTA